>QHUC01000001.1 GCA_003221045.1 Gemmatimonadota bacterium
AACGTTCGAGGATCTGCTGCGGGACCTGGTGTCCGAGATCTTCGAGCCAGCCGAACCCAGACCGGGGGCGGAAGCGCCCCCCCGCATCGTCGAGCTCGAGGGAAGCGCTCCGGCCAGCCGCCTCGAAGAGACGCTCGGCGTCACATTCAAGGCGCCGGGGGTCCAGACCGTGGGTGGCCTGCTCGTACATACCCTGGGCCGCATCCCTCGGCCGGGCGAGCGGTTCGCACTCCACGGTCTGGAGTTCGACATCCTCGCGGCCACGGCCACGCGAGTCGAGCGCATCGCGGTGCGGCCCGGACCGGTGCGCACGGTACCGCTGGAGCGCGCCGAGGAGCAAACGTGAGACTCGACCCATCGCATAGTTACTTTGCATGAGCGTGGAGCGAATCCTCGAAGGGCTCGCCAGGCGCGAGCCCGCGGCACTGGCGCGCGCTATCACCCTCGTCGAGAACCAGCGAGACGGGTTCGAGCGGGTGTTATCGCACGCCCACGGCCTGCTCGGCCGGAGTGGCGCGAGGCGCATCGGCATCACCGGGCCGCCCGGCGCCGGCAAGAGCACGCTCACCGAAGCCCTGATTCAGCGGTTCCGGGCGCAGGGCCTCTCCGTCGGGGTCGTGGCGGTCGATCCCACCAGCCCGTTCACCGGAGGCGCCCTGCTCGGCGACCGGATCCGAATGGAGTCCGTGAGCCTCGACCCGCAGGTATTCATTCGTTCGATGGCCACGCGCGGCGCCCACGGCGGGCTCGCGACGACGACGGAAGAGGTCGCCGACCTGCTGGAAGCGTTCGGCTTCCAGCGCATCATCGTGGAGACGGTGGGCGTGGGGCAGACCGAGCTCGACATCGCCCGCACCGCGGAAACGACGGTGCTCGTCCTGGTTCCCGAGTCGGGCGATGGCATTCAGACCCTCAAGGCGGGCGTGATGGAGATCGCCGACCTGTACGTCGTGAACAAGAGCGACCGCGCGGGAGCGGACAAGCTTCGGCAAGAAGTCGAGGTGATGCTCGGGATCCGGCGCGGCAACGCCTTTCGCCACGTCGCTCCCCACCACGCCCAGCCGACCCGGTCGGACAGGCGCACAGGCGGATCGCAACAGTCCGACAGCTGGGAGCCGCCGGTGCTGGCGACGGTCGCATCGACCGGCGCCGGCGTGGATGAGCTCGCGGCTGCCCTCGATCGCCACCACGCCTATCTTGAAGCGAGCGGGCAGCTCGGGGAGCGGCGGCGACGGCGGCTCGCCGACCGGACGCGTGCCGTGCTGGAGCGCGGTGTGCGACGCTGGCTCGTGGAGGCCACGCGCGCTGAGGAGTTGTTGCGGCAGCGGCTCGACGAAGTAGCGGATGGACTCCGCAGCCCGTACGACGTCGCGGCCGAGATCCTTGATCAAGTAAAGACGGGGGTGGTGAAATGAGCGGAGGCGAGCGAAAGCCCGTCTACACGCCGGACGACCTGGCCGGCTTCGACGCGCGCCGCGCGCTCGGCAAACCGGGCGAGTACCCGTTCACGCGCGGTATCCACCCGACCATGTACCGCGGAAGGCTCTGGACCATGCGCCAGTTCGCGGGCTTCGGGAGCGCCGAAGACACTAACCAGCGGTACAAATTCCTCCTCGAGCACGGGCAGACCGGCTTGTCGGTGGCGTTCGACTTTCCGACCCTGATGGGCTACGACTCCGATCATCCGCGCGCGGAAGGGGAGGTGGGGAAGTGCGGCGTGGCCATCTCCTCCCTTGCCGACATGGAGGACCTGTTCCGCGGCATCCCGCTCGATCGGGTCTCGACGTCCATGACCATCAACGGCCCGGCCGCGATGCTCTTCTGCTTTTACGTCGCCGCGGCCGAGAAGCAGGGTGTCTCGGCGGACAAGCTGCGCGGCACCGTGCAAAACGACATCCTCAAGGAGTACATGGCCCAGCACGCCTGGGTATATCCAGTCGAGCCCGCGCTCAAGATCATCGTGGACATGTTCGAGTGGTGCGCAGAGCACGCCCCACTGTGGAACACGATCTCGATCTCGGGCTACCACATCCGCGAAGCGGGGGCCACCGCGGCGCAGGAGCTCGCGTTCACGCTCGCCAACGGGTTCACGTACGTAGAACGGGGGCTCGCACGTGGCCTGGACGTGGATGCCTTCGCGCCTCGCCTGTCGTTCTTCTGGGACATCCACAACGACTTCTTCGAGGAAATCGCGAAGCTGCGCGCGGCGCGCCGGATCTGGGCACGCCACATGAAGGAGCGGTATCACGCGAAGCAGGCGCGCTCCTGCATGATGCGGTTCCACTCGCAGACGGCGGGTGTGACGCTCACCGCGCAACAGCCCATGAACAACGTGGTGCGGGTGGCGTATCAGGCCCTGGCGGCCGTGCTCGGGGGGACCCAGTCGCTCCACACCAATTCGCTCGACGAGACCTTGGCACTGCCCACGGAGGAGGCCGTGCGGCTCGCCCTCCGCACGCAGCAGATCATCGCGCACGAGACGGGGGTGGCGGAGGTCATCGACCCGCTGGGCGGGTCGTACTACGTCGAGTCGCTGACCGACCAGCTCGAACGTGAAGCGGAAGCCCTGTTCGCCGAAATCCAGTCAGTGGGTGGCGTGGTCCGGGGCATCGAGAGCGGCTGGTTCCAGCGGCAGATCGCCCGATCCGCGGAGGCGTTTCAGCGTGAGGTCGAGGCCGGCCGGCGCGTGCTGGTCGGCGTCAACGATTTCCTGAGCGAGGACGATCATCCCGTCGAGATTCTCAAAGTCTCGGGCGATGCCGAAGACAGCCAGCGGCGACGGCTCGCGCGTCTGCGCGCCGAGCGCGACGGGGCGCCGGTGGCAGAGCGCCTCGAGGCGCTGCGCCGCGCGGCCCAGGCCGACCGCAACGTGCTGGGCCCGATGCTGGACTGCGCGCGTGCCTATTGCACGTTGTTCGAGATCCGGCACGCGCTCGAAAGCGTCTACGGCGCCTATCGCGAGCCGGTGTTCTTTTAGTCCGTGACCGCCCTCCCGATTCCGCCCCGAGACAACGCGGTGCGCGCCGCCGTCGAGCGGCTGTCGCGCATTCAGCCCGGGGCCTATCAGGTGGTCACGTGCTACCTGAAGCTCGAGCCGCGCGACAAGACGCGCGGGAAGTATCTCATCAAGATGAAGAATCGTGTGCGCGAGGCGGCGGCGACCCTGCAGCGCCCGAACCTGGACCGCGCGGTACGGGATGCCGTGGCCGCCGACCTGGATCGCGTACTCCGCTATTTCGAGGAGCCGAGCCGGCTGCCTCCAGCCCGCGGGATCGCCCTCTTCGCCTGCCGGACGCTCGATCTGTTCGACGTGCTCCCGCTTCCGCACGTGCACCGCTCGCGCCTCGACGTGGCGCCGGTGCCCCTGGTGCGGGAGCTCGTCGCGCTGGACGAAGAGGTCGGGACCATTCTGGTGGTCGCCTGCGATCGCACGGGGGCGCGATTCTTCGAGGTCACGGCCTACGGCGTCGTCGAGCTCCCGAGCCTGACCGCCTGGGCGACGCGGCCCGGCAAGTTTCACGGCGAGCGCCAGGCCAAGAAGGGGAGCGTGCTGGCCGGTGGCTTCGGAGAGCACAACTATCACATGCGCATCCGCGAAGAGAAGCACCGCCACTACGCGCAGGTGGCCCAACAGATCTTCCAAATCCACACGCAGCGCCCGCTCTCGGGGCTCGTGCTGGCGGGCGTCGGCGTCGACGCCGGCGCCCTCCTGCCCCACCTGCACACCTACCTGCACGACCTCGTCCTCGGCGTAGTCCGCCTGAATCCGAAACGGGTCGCGGCCGCCGAAGTGCGCGAAGCCGCACTGGCGTTGCGCGAGGAGCGCGAGCGCGCCTGGGAGCGCGCGCACGCCGAAGCGGTGCGAGAGGGCGTGGCCACCGGTTGGGCGGTGAAGGGCGTCGAGCCCACCCTCAGGGCGCTCGAGCGGGGCCAGGTCCGGACGCTGCTGGCGGACGGGCAAGACGACGACCGCCGTATCGATGACGCCGTCGAGGAGGCGCTTGCCCAGCGCGTCCAGGTCGACGTCGTGTACGACGAGCGGGCCCGCCGGGTGGTGGACGGACTCGCCGGGTTGCTGCGGTTCCGCCGCTGATGCCGGGTTCCCCCCTGAAGCGTCCCATCCGGGTACTCGTGGCGAAGCCCGGCCTGGACGGACACGACCGCGGCGCCAAGGTCGTGGCAGCGGCGCTCCGCGACGCCGGGATGGAGGTCATCTACACGGGGCTGCACCAGACTCCCGAGATGATCGCCCAGGCCGCGATCCAGGAGGACGTCGATGTCGTCGGGCTATCGATCCTGTCGGGGGCCCACCTCACGCTGTTTCCCCGCGTCAAGCAGCTCCTGGTCGAGGCCGGGCGCGACGACGTCCTGGTGACGGGCGGCGGCATCATCCCCCCGGAGGACATCGACGCGCTGCGGAAACAGGGGATCGGCCGGCTGTTCGGACCCGGGACGCCGACCGCGGAGCTCGTCAAGTACATCGAAGAGTGGGCGGCCGAGCATGTCTCGGCCTAGTCTCAGTCGATGAGTCGTTTGAAGACGCTGACCGACGAATACCGCGAGCTTCGGGTGCGCCTCGAGCTGGGCGGTGGTCCGGACAAGGTGCGCCGCCAGCATGAGCAGGGAAAGCTCACGGCACGCGAGCGGGTCATCGCACTCCTGGACCGGGACGCAGAGTGGCTCGAGATCGGGTTGCTCGTGGCGTCGGATCAATACGACGGTCAGGCGCCCGCGGCCGGTGTCGTCACGGGCCTCGGACGCATCGCGGGCCGTCCCGTCGTCGTGGTCGCAAACGACGCGACCGTGAAGGCGGGGTCCTGGTGGCCCGAGACGATCAAGAAAATCCTCCGCGCCCAGGAGATCGCCATGCGCCAGCGGATTCCCATCGTCTACCTCGTGGACTCGGCGGGCGTGAACCTCCCCTACCAGGGTGGGGTGTTCCCCGGTCAGTACGGAGCGGCGCGGATCTTTTATTACAACTCCATTATGCGGCGCTATCTGAAAGTGCCGCAGATCGCCGCCGTCATGGGCCCGTGCATCGCCGGTGGCGCGTACCTGCCCGCGCTCTCGGACGTGATCTTCATGGTCGAGGGCACCTCGTTCATGGGCCTTGGGGGCCCCAATCTGGTGAAGGGGGCGACCGGGCAAACCGTGGACGCGGAATCGCTCGGCGGCGCCGCCATGCACACCACCGTGAGCGCCGTGGCGCACTACCGCGCCAAGGACGATGCGGAATGCCTCGCGCACATCCGCGAGTACGTCGCGCGGCTGCCCCGGTCGTTACGCCCTCCCGCCGGGAACGGAAAGCCCAAGCGCAGTGCGAAGGATCTGTACGAGCTGCTGCCGTCGGACCACCGCATGAGCTACGATGTGCGCGCCGTGCTCGAGTGCGTGCTCGACGCCGGGAAGCTCGACGAGTTCCAGCCCGACGTGGCGCCCGAGATGATCTGCGGCCACAGCGCCATCGAAGGGCGCGCGGTGGCTGTCATCGCCAACTCCCGCGGCGTCATCAAGGGGAAGAAGGGTCAGCCGCCCAAGATTGGCGGCATCATTTATACGGAGAGCGCCGAAAAGGTGGCCTACTTCATCGAGAACGCCGACCGCGAGCGGACCCCGATCCTGTTCGTCCAGGACGTATCCGGCTTCATGGTCGGCACCGAAGCGGAGCACTCCGGGATCATCCGGGCTGGTGCGCGCTGGGTCGAAGCGATGGCGACCGCAACGGTTCCCAAGCTGGTCCTCACGGTGAACCACGCGTCGGGGGCGGGCTACTACGCCATGGCAGGGCAGGGGTTTGACCCTGATTTCATCCTCTCGTGGCCGACGGGGCGTATGGGCGTGATGGAAGGCGAATCGGCCGTCCAGGCCGTGTTCGGCAACGACGCGGCGAAGCCCGAGAACGCCGCCGCGGTCGAAGCGATGCGCGCCGATTACGAGCATCAGCTCGACGCGCGGTTTGCGGGCGCCCGCGGCTACGTGGACGCCATTGTCGTCCCGGAAGAAACCCGCGACATCCTCGCCTTTTTGCTCGAGGCGAGCACGGAATTCACCGGCCCCCATGTCGGGGCCTTCGTCCTTCCGAGTGGCTCATGAAGGCAGCCCGTCTCCTCCCGCTGGCCGTCCTGCTCGCGGCGTGCGGCGGTGCGCCACCCCGGCCCGCGAGCGAACCAACGCCCGCACCCGCGCCGACGCCCGTCGTCAGCTCGGCACCGGCCGACGCGAGCGCCATGCCCGCTCCGGCTGCCCGAGGTAAGGAGCCGGCCCTGCCTCCTGCGGTCGCGCTCATGGCGGGCCTCATGCCTCTGCGCAGCACCGGGGTCGATCAGTTCCGGACACGGCACCCGACCTACGACGGTCGGGGGGTGCTGATCGCGATTCTCGATACGGGCATCGACCCGGGCGTCAGCGGGCTGATCACGACCAGTACCGGCGCGCCGAAGATCGTCGAGCTGCGCGACTTCTCCGGCGAAGGCGCGGTCGCGCTCACACCGGTGGCGCCCGCCGGGGACGGCACGGTGTCGGTGGGTGGACGGAAGCTCGCGGGCGCCGGCCGGATCGGCCGCCTCACGAGCGCCAGCACCTGGTACGCCGGCCTGCTGCGCGAGCTGCCGCTCGGCAAAGTTCCGGCGGCGGACTTGAACGGCGACGGCAACAATACCGACGTCTTCCCTGTGATCGTGGTGAAGGCGACGGACGGCTGGGTCGCCTTCATCGACTCGAACCTGAACGGATCGTTCGACGACGAGATGCCCCTGCACGATTACCGCGAAGGTCGGGAGACGATCGCCCTTGGCACAAAGCCCATCACGCTCGCGGCCAATTTCGCGGAGACGAATGGGGTTCCGACCCTGGATTTCTTCTTCGACAACGGCGGTCACGGGACCCACGTCGCCGGTATCGCCGCCGGGCACAGTCTGTTCAACCTGGCCGGGTTCGACGGCGTCGCGCCGGGCGCCCAGCTCCTCGGTTTGAAGATCGCCAATGCGGCCCGCGGCGGCATTTCCGTCACCGGGAGCATGCAGCGCGCCATGCAGTACGCCGCGCGCTACGCGGAGCAGCGCAACATGCCGTTGGTGCTGAACTTGAGCTTCGGGGTCGGGAACGAGTTCGAGGGCCGGGCCGTCATCGACTCCATCGTGAACGCCTTTCTCACCTCGCATCCCGGCGTCGTGTTCACGATCAGCGCGGGGAACGACGGTCCGGGACTCTCCACGATGGGATTCCCCGGGTCGGCGGATCTGGCCCTGTCGGTGGGGGCCTCGTACCCCGGCGCCTTCGCGCGTCCGCCCCAGGCCGGCACGCCGCCGGCCCCGGACGTGATGGGGTGGTGGAGCTCGCGGGGCGGCGAGCTTGCCAAGCCGGACCTCGTGGCGCCCGGCGTCGCCTTTTCGTCGGTCCCGCGCTGGGATACGGAGAATGAAGTGAAGGGGGGCACGAGCATGGCGGCACCCCACGTCGCGGGCCTGGCGGCCTGCCTCCTCTCCGCCATGCAGCAGTCAGGGGGGGGCCGCCGGGTGAGTGCGGCGGACGTCGCGCAGGCGCTGCGGGCGTCGGCCGTGCCGTTCAGCGGCGAGACCGCGATCGATGACGGCGCGGGCCTGCCACGGCTCGAGGCGGCCTATGCCTGGCTGCTCGCCGGCCATCAGGGATCGACGTACGTGACACGCACACCGGGCGGCACGTCCGCGGCGTTCCGACGGACGGGCCTGACCGGGCCGGACGATACGCTGCAGCTGTTCCTCGTGCGCCACGCGGCGGGGCTTCGCGCGGCGCAGTTACTGCTCAAGAGCGACGCGTCATGGCTGTCCGTGCCCCCCACTGTGGTGGCGGGCGCGCGCGAAACCGAGATCCCGGTGACCTACCAGCCCGCCGCGCTCACCGCGCCCGGCGTGCACGTCGGTGTCGTGAGCGCACGCAACGCGAGCGACCCGCTCGCGGGGCCCATCTTTCTGCTCGCGAACACCATCGTCGTCCCCTTCGACCTCAACGCCAGACCCATGTTCGACGAGCGACGCGCGATCGGGCCGGCGCGCGTACAGCGGTATTTCCTGAGAGTGCCGGAGGCGGGAGGAGGTGCGACGATCGAAGCGAGCGTCACGCTGCCCGATTCGACGCAGCAAGGAGCGACCGCGCGGCTGTATGAGCCGGATGGCCAGCCGTTCCGCGACGCGGAGGAAATCGCACTGGGTCGCACCGACCCGGGCACAGCGCGCTTCGTGGTCCGCGGAGAGGACCTTGTCCCGGGCGTTTACGAGCTGGACGTGTTCGCTCCCCCCCTCGCCGGCACCACCGCGACTGTGCGTGCGGCACTTTCGCCCCTCGTGCTCACCGAGGCGGCCGGGCGGATCGAGGCGACCAATCTGGGGGTCGAGTCTTTCACCGGACGCGCCACGCAGCAGCTGATCGGCGCCGGCCGGACTGTGAGCGTGGCCGGACGTGGGACCCCGGCGGAGAGCGTGACGCTCCGGGTCCCGGACTGGGCGGCCCGCGCCGTGGTAGACGTGACCATGCCCCGTGCGCAGTGGGATGACTTCACGGATTTTGGGGTCACCGATTACGACTCGACGGGTCAGCAAGTCGGCCAGGGCGCCTTGAACTATGCCATCGGCCGCCACACCGTCACGGTCGCGCCGTCGCTCCGCGGGCATCCACTTACCATCGAGCTCTTCCCCGCATTCGCGCGCGACAACGGGGCGCATCCGTGGCCCGCCGAGGTCAGCGTGCGTTTCCTCCTCGCCGAGCCCCGTCCCTTGGGGGACGGCACGGACGTCAGGGTCGTGTCGGGCGGCCGCGCTGCCGTTACACTCGACAAGAGTCCCGGCGATCTACCTCTTCCGGAGGGCTTCACACCGCTCGTCGAGCTGCGCGTGCACGGCGCCGCCGGTGCCGTGCCCGACGCGGTGCGCCGCGTGGCGTCGTCTCCCCGGTGACGCGGTCGCGCGGTCGCCAGACGGTACGGATCGCCGGAGGGCAGGGGTTTTGGGGCGACTGGCTCGAGGCCCCATACCGTCAGGTGACGGGCGGGCCGGTCGACTACCTGATGATGGACTACCTCGCCGAAGTAACGATGTCCATCTTGCAGAAGCAGAAGTCCCGGGATTCGTCGCTCGGCTTTGCGAAAGACTTCGTTCCGCTGATGGAGCGGCTCCTCCCAATCCTCGTCGAGCGGCATATCAGGGTCACGTCCAACGCGGGGGGCGTGAATCCACGCGCCTGCGCGCAGGCGGTGGCCGCGCTCGCGCACCGCCTGGGCTTCGGTGGCAAGCTCCGGATCGGCGTGGTCACCGGCGACGACCTGCTCGCTCGATTGGATGGGTTGCTCGCCCGCGGGCACGAGCTTCGCAACCTCGACACCGGCCGGCCGCTGTCCGACGTGCGGGATCGGGTGCTGTCGGCGAACGCCTACCTGGGTGCCTGGCCGGTGGTAGATGCGCTTCGGCGCGGCGCGGACGTCGTGGTGGCCGGCCGGGTGACCGATACCGGACTCACGCTCGCCCCGATGATTCACGCGTTCGACTGGCGACCCGACGCGTGGGATCTGCTCGCCGCGGGAACCGTGGCTGGGCATACGATCGAGTGCGGAGCCCAATGCAGTGGCGGGAACTGCCTGAAGGATTGGCAAACGATTCCCGACCTGGCCAACGTAGGGTATCCGATCGTCGAGGCGGGCCCGGACGGCACATTCGAGATCACCAAGCACCCCGGTACCGGCGGGCGGATCGACGTCGCCGGGGTGACCGAGCAGCTCGTGTACGAGATGGGCAATCCCGCGGAATACATCACACCGGACTGCATCGCGGACTTCACGACGATTCGTCTGACCCAGGCGGGGAAGGACCGGGTCCGATTCTCCGGGATCAAGGGCCGCCCGGCTACCGATACGCTCAAGGTCTCGGTCGCGTATTTCTACGGCTACAAGGCAGTCGGAACCCTGGTGTACGCCTGGCCCGACGCCTACAAGAAGGCCCAGGCCGCGGACCGGGTGCTTCGGCAGCGCCTGGCGGCGCTCGGTCTCAAGTTCGAGGCCGTGCTGACGGAATTCGTCGGCGCGGATGCGACACACGGCGCGTTGGCGCGCGCGAGTGCCCCGCTCGACGATCTGCCTGAAGTCCAGCTCCGGATCGGCGTCCGCTCGCCTGACAAGGCTCCGGTCGAGCGCTTCACGCGTGAGATCGCCCCGCTCATCCTCAACGGGCCGCCGAGCGTCACCGGGTTCGCGGGCGGACGACCGAAGCCGGAGGAAATCGTGGCCTACTGGCCCGCGCTGCTCGACAAACGTATGGTGGAGCCATGCGTGGAAATCGTGGACGCATAGAGCGACCGGACGACGGCGCGACGGGACGACACAAGAGGCGGTCGCGCCGCGTGCGGCTCCTCGAGCTCGCGCATGCGCGATCGGGCGACAAGGGGGACACGGCGAACGTGGGACTGATCGCCCTCAAACCCGAGTATTATCCCGTTCTCGTCAAACAGGTCACCGCGGCCCGGGTGACGCGCCACTTCAAGGGTATGATCAACGGCCCGGTCGAGCGCTACGAGCTCCCGAACCTCCACGCGTTGAACTTCCTGCTGCACGGCGCACTCGATGGCGGTGGGACCATCTCGTTGAAGACCGACGCGCAGGGAAAGGTGTTTTCGACCGCGCTGCTGCGCCTCGAAGTCGACCTCGCGAAATGAGCGATCGCGTCCTGGTCGCCCTCGAGGGGGGCGTCCTCACGGCCACGCTCAACCGTCCCGACAAGAAGAACGCCATCGACACGCCCATGATCGATGCGCTGCTCCAAGCTCTCGAGCAGGCCGATCTCGATGCCGCGGTACGCGTGGTGGCGTTGCGGGGCGCGGGCACCGACTTCTGTGCCGGGATGGATCTCCACGAGCTGCTCGCGTCCGCCGACAAGAGCGTGGAGGAGAACCGGCGGGCGGCACTGCATTTCGCCGAAATCTTCCTCCGCATGCGCCGGGTCCCGAAGCCGATCGTCGCGGTCGTGCGTGGGCGGGCGCTCGCGGGCGGGTGTGGCCTCGCGACGGCGTGCGACCTCGTGCTCGCGGCCGAGTCGGCGAAATTCGGCTACCCGGAGGTGCAGCGCGGCTTCGTGCCCGCGATCGTCATGACCCTGCTCAAGCGCGCCGTAGGGGAGAAGGTCGCGTTCGATCTCGCCGCAACCGGGCGGATCCTCGAGGCGCCGGAAGCGGCGGGGCTGGGGTTGGTCTCGCGGGTCTACGAGGACTCGGATTTTGACGATCAGGTAAGCGAGGTGCTGCGCGCCCTCGCGGCGGCGAGCGCGTCGGCGCTGGCCTTCACCAAGCAACAGTTCTATCAGCTCGACGGCTTGCCGTTCGACGACGGGCTCCGCCTCGGAGCAGACGTGAACGCCGTGAGCCGCACCACTCCCGACTTCCGCGCCGCGTTACAGGCCTTTCTCAAGAAATAGAAGAGCTACGACGGCCCGTGTCTTGCAACGCTCCAATTTGAAATCTGACCCCAGGACCACCGGCCCGCTAGTTTTGCGGCTTATCGATGAGCGAGGAACTCGGCCGCTTCCCGACTCAATGCCAGCATGGCAAGCCGTGGCGCAATGGCATTGTCAGCAAGCTGGTCAGCGGCTACTCCAAAGAGACCCGCGCGACCACCTATCGCGTCGCGGTCCACTACTGTGGCGACGCGGGCTGCGCCGTAGCCTCCGACCCGCTACTTGAAGAACCAGCAGAGGTGTTTGACGAATTGGGCCGGAAGATTCCGCTCCGCAAGATCTACTGACCCGCGAGGAGTGTGAGCCGCTTCTTCGTCCCGAAAGCCTGGCTCGGCGGCGCCGGCTTGGTGATCGGCCTCGCGGGGATGGCGATCGACCGCCGATGGCTGGTGGAAATCGGGGCAGGCCTCCTGGCCGTCGCGTTCCTCCTCCGTTTTGGAGAGCGACGTAAGCAGTCTCCGCAGTAGCCCTTGGCGGTAAGGTTCCTGACAGGTCGTCCCCGGTACCTTACGCGCACTCGTCATGTCGTGTTCGAGACGCTTCACGCGCCCGATCGCCCTCGCGACGGGTTTCTGCGCCCTGGTGGGCGGGCGATTGCACGGCCAGCAGCCGGTCTCGCGGGCCGACGCCGTCGCGGCCGCGCTGTCTCGCGGCACGCGAGCGGCACTCGGCCGCGCCGATACCGCCGCGACCCGCGCCGCGTTGCGCACGGCACGTCTGTATCCGAACCCCACGCTCGCCGCGACCTACACCAAGGACGTCCCCCGCTATCACGTGATTGGCGACGTGCCGTTGGACTTGCCCTGGCTGCGCTCAGCGCGCATCGGGAGTGCGGCGGCGGCCCGGGATGCGGGCCGCTACGGCTTTGCCTTTGAACGCGCCGCGATCAGGCTCGACGTCGATACGACCTATACCCACGCGCTCGCGGCGCGCGCGCGCGCGCGGCTCTCGCGGCGCACCGCCGCCGACGCAGACAGCCTGCTGGCCATGGCGCGGCTGCGACACGAGGTGGGGGACGTGAGCGAACTGGACGTCCGGCTGGCCGAAGTGAACGCCGGCCAGCTCCAAAACGTCGCCGCGGACGATTCCCTCGGCGCCCTCGACGCCCTCCTGGCGGTACAGTTGGCGATGGGGCTGCCCGCGGACGCGCCCAGCATCACCTTGACCGATTCACTCATGCCGCCGGTCGACAGCGTGCCGACCACGGCGGGCGAGCCTCTTCCCGTCGCCGCGGCCGCCGCGAGCCTGCGATCGGCGGAGCGCGCCGTGACCTTCGCGCACCGAAGTGTGTTCGCGAGCCCGAGCCTCCAGCTGGGCGTCGAGCAGGGCGATCCCACCGGACCGGGCGGCGCGCTGCCGACGATCGGGCTGTCACTCCCACTCCCCTTATTCAATCGCAACGGGGGAGAGGTAGCTCAGGCCCTGGCGGCGCGCGACCGGGCGCAGGCGACGCTCGACCTGGTCCGGCGGCAGACGGACGGAGAGGTTGCGCGGGCGCGGCGGGGATTCATCCAGGCGCGTGCCAGACTCGACCGTGACCGGCGGCTGCTCGCGAGTGCCGACCGCGTCGCGGCAATGGCGCTCCAGGCGTACGCGGAAGGGGCATTTGCGCTTCCCAGCGTCCTCGAGGCGCAGCGCAACGCTCGCGAGGCGCTCGGCCGCTATATCGACGACATGGTGGCTGCGAACGACGCGGCGGCCGCCGTGCGGCTCTTTGCCGCAGGGGACGAGCCTTGAGGCGCGTGGCACTCCTGCTCCCGGTGGCCGCCGTGCTGCTCGCCGGGTGCAGCGGGCGGAAGCCGGACGAGCGACCGGAAGGCGCGGGTGCCGTGGTGACCGCGGGCACCGCCGTGGCAACCACGCAGGCGTTTCCGCGGATCGTGTGGGCGATCGGCACCGTGACGCCGCGACCGGGACGCTTCGCCGAGCTCGCCGCACCGTCGCCGACGCGCGTGGCGCGGATCTTCGTGACCGCCGGCCAGCGGGTCTCCGAGGGAGACTCACTCGTCGAATTCGAGCGGGCGCCGTTCGACGCCGGGGCCAAGAGTGCCGACGCCGCGCTCGCCGCGGCGCAACACGCCTATGCGCGTGCGGTCCGGCTCGTCCAGGCCGGCATTCTCCCGCAGAAGGACTCCGATCAGACGGCCGCGGACCTGGCGCAGGCACAGGCCACGGCCGTGCTGGCGCACCGGTCGCAACAACTCGCGACGCTGCGCGCCCCACTCGCCGGCGTGGTCACCCGAATGAGCGCTGTCCTTGGCGCGTCGGTCGACCAGACCCAGCCGCTCGTCGAAGTCGCGGACCCCGCAGCCCTGGACGTCGTGTTCAACGTGACGCCAGCGGAGGCCGCCCGCGTGCATGTGGGCGCGGTCGTCACGGTTACAGCGGGCGAAGGCGCCGCGGGCGAAGCGCTGGGAGAGGGAGTGGTGACCGCGGTGGGAGCGGCGGTGGACTCGCTGGCGCGCGCCGTCCCCGTGCGGGCGAGCATGCCGCGGCCCGCCCGATCGCTCAAAATCGGCGAGTCGGTGTTCGGCCGGATCCTGACCGGCGTCGATGCGAAGGCGGTGGCGATTCCGGTCGCCGCGCTCGTTCCGTCGGGGGGCGACAGCTATCAGGTCTTCGTGGTGGATAGTGCAAGCGTGGCGCATGCGCGCCCGGTGAGCGTCGGCGCGCGTACCGAGGCGCTCGCCGAGATCGCCACGGGACTCGAAGCGGGCGAGACTGTCGTCACCACCGGCGCCTACGGCGTCGAAGACGGCAGCAAGATCGTTCCGGCCCGCCCGGCCCGCCCCCCCCGGTGACCCTGTTCGACGTGGTTAGCCATCAGCGGCGATTCGTCTACCTCGCCGTGGCGGTGATCAGCGCCGCCGGCGTGTGGGCCGCGATCTCGCTGCCCTCGGCCGTCTACCCGGAGCTCACCTTCTCTCGCATCACGGTCGTGGCCCAGGGGTCGACCTTGGGCGCGCGCCAGGTCGTGTTCAGCCTTACTCGACCGCTCGAGGAAGCCGTGAGCGTCGTTCCGGGGGTGACGCGAGTCCGCTCGCATTCGATCCGCGGCGCCGCCGAGATCCAGATCACGTTCGCGCCGGGCACCGACATGACCTACGCGCTCCAGCTGGTTCGCGCGCGCGTCGCCCAGGTGGCCGGCGGGCTCCCGCCCGACCTGGACATGGAAGTCGAGCGGCTCACGCCCTCGCTCTTCCCGATCCTGTCGTACAACCTGGAAGGCGGCGATGCCGCCGCCCTATACGATCTCGCACGCTACGAGATCAAACCCCTCTTATCGCGGGTGCCTGGCGTGGGGCGCGTGGACGTACAGGGTTCAGACATCCGGGAGATCGAGGTTATCGCCGATCCCGCGCGGCTGGCAGGGCAGGGCCTCGACTATGGCGATCTGGCAGATGCCATCCGGCAGGCGATTACCGTCCAGGCCGTAGGGCGGGTCGCCCAAGACTACCGGCAGTACCTGATTGTGACCGATCAGGAGGCGCACACCGTGGATGATATCGGGGCCGTCGTCGTCCGCAACGGCCTGCGCGTCCGGGATCTCGCTGCCGTCCAGCTCGGGACCGAAGACCACGTCCGCATCATCGCCGGGGACGGCAAGCCCGCGGCGCTCCTGAACATCACGCGACAGATCGGCGGCAACTCGGTCGCCATCGCCGACAGCGTCGCGCGGATCGTCGCGACCCTGGCGCCTACGCTCCCGCCCGGCGTCCACCTGAAGGCGGTCTACGACCAGGCCGCGCTGGTGCGCGAGGCGGTCCGCTCCGTCCGGGACGCGATGCTCGTAGGGGCGGCGCTCGCAGTGATCGTCCTGCTCCTCTTTCTGCGGCACGGGCGCATCACCGCGATCAGCGCGACCTCCATCCCGCTCACGCTGGCCGCGACGGTCTTCGTCATGAGCCGCATCGGCCAGACGTTCAACCTGATGACCCTCGGCGCGATGGCTATCGCGATCGGGCTGGTGATCGACGACGCGGTGGTGATCACGGAAAACATCACCCGCCATCTGCTGCTCGCGGGCCCCGCGGGACGGCAGGGCGCCATCCGGGCCGCCGTGCAGGAGCTCATCTGGCCGGTCACGACGTCCACCATCACGACGGTGGTCGTGTTTCTCCCGCTGGGCTTGCTGCAAGGCGTCGTCGGACAGTTCTTCGCCGCGCTCGCCACCACGCTCACCGTGGCGGTGCTCGTCTCGCTCGTCCTGGCGCTCACGATCATCCCGCTGCTCTCCGAGCAGTTCGTCACCGCCCACGAGGTCGCGCCGGTGGCCGCGGGGCCGCTCGCCCCCGTACAGCGGGCCCTGGATGGGTGGGGACCGCGATACGAGCGCGCCCTCGCAGCCGTCCTGCACCATCCGCGTCGCGTCGGCCTGACCGCCTTGGTGCTCGTCCTCGCCGGGCTGGCGCTCTGGCGCTTCGTCGGGACGGGATTCCTTCCCGAGATGGACGAGGGAGCTTTCGTCCTCGACTAATTCACCCCCGGTGGCACGGCGCTGGCGGAGACGAATCGCCAGGTCGGCATTGCGGAGCGCATCCTCGCGGCAACGCCCGAGATCGCGGGCACTTCCCGGCGCACCGGCGCCGAGCTCGGCCTGTTCGCCACGGCGCAGAACAGCGGTGACATCGTCGCCCGGCTCACGCCACGCGGTCAGCGCTCTCGCGACGTGTTCGCGGTGATAGACCAGGTGCGGGACAGCATTTCCGCGGCCGCTCCCCGCCTGCACATCGAGTTCATGCAGATCCTGTGGGACGTGATCAACGATCTCGCCGGCGCCGCAAAACCGGTGGAGATCAAGCTGTTCGGGGAGCACCTCGACACACTGGAGGCCTACGCCCGGCGGATCGCGCCCGACCTCGAGAAGGTCACGGGCCTCGAGGACCTTTACAACGGCGTGAGCGAGCCTTCGGCGGAGCTGTTGATGCACCTGAACCAGGCGGAGGCGGAGCGCATCGGGCTGACGCCGAGTCAGGTGGGCACGGCGGTGAGCGCCGCGCTGCTCGGGGTGAGCTCCGGAGAAGTGCGGTCGGGAGACCGCCCGGTGGCCGTACGCGTTCGGGCACCCGACTCCGTGCGCTTCGATCCGCTCCGCCTGCGCGCCCTGCCAGTCCTCGGCGGAGCGGGGACGACCCGCCGAGTGACCCCCCTCGGGAGCCTCGCGACGTTCGAGCAGACCGAGTCCCGGCTCGGCCTCGACCGAGAGAACCAACAGCAGATGATCGCCATGACCGCGGATGTCAGCGGCCGCGCGCTCGGCAGCGTGATGGGCGATGTGCAGCGGGTGCTCGCGGCGCACGCCGCACCGCCGGGCCTGCGGGTCGCCCTCGGGGGTCAGTACGCGAGCCAGCAAGAGGCGTTTCGGGCTTTACTGTTGGTGCTCGGGCTCGCCGCGGTGAGCGTCTGTGCCGTGATGGTGATTCAGTTCGAATCGTTCGTCGAGCCGGTGGTGGTCCTGCTTGTTGCACCGGTGTCGTTCGTGGGCGCGCTGGCGCTGCTGCTCCTGACCGGGACGGTCCTGAACGTCTCGTCGTTCATGGGCCTGATCCTGCTGGTGGGGCTGATCGTGAAAAACGGCATCATCCTGCTCGACTTCACCCGGCTGCGCATGCGCGCCGAAGGCGCCCCGCTCGAGATCGCGATTCGTGAAGCGGCACGCGTGCGATTCCGCCCGATCCTCATGACTACGTTGTGTACCCTCTTCGGCCTGCTGCCCCTAGCCCTGGGCCTCGGCGCGGGGAGCGAGCAGCAGCGCCCGCTCGCGCTGGCCGTGATCGGTGGCCTCGCGCTCTCGACGCCCATCACCCTCTTCGCGGTGCCGACGTTGCTGGTCGCGATTCGCGGCCGCGGATACGTGCTTCCCAGGCACCGACCCTAAGGATCGAGGACGAGCAGGGCGAACGTCCCTGGCAGGATGCTGGGGCGGGGGCGTGGCCGCTCCGCGGTCGGCGCGGGCGGCGGACCGAAGTCGGCTGTGACGGTGTAGAGCCGGTGGGTTTGCAAATCGATTTCCATGGTCCGCGCGCCACGCTTCGTCGGGACATTCCCCACCACGACGAACTGTGCCGGGCTTTCCTCGTGAATCACCGTGAGCGTTCCATCACCGTTCGAAGCGAACGCCAGCTGTGTGCCGGGATCGAAGCGGCAGGCATCCACCCCCTGACCGATCGGCAACGTCGTCACGAGGGCACCCGTGGTCGCGTCCGAGATCGCCATGACCTGATTGCGGCAGCCGCTGAACAACCGGTGGTGTTCCCGGTCGATCGCCAGCCCGCTCGGGTTCTCGCACGGCGCGAGGGACCATTGACGCGTCACGCGCATGGCGGCCGCGTCGATCTCAGCGACCGCGCCCTTGTCCTCGAGGTTCACGTAGAGCTTCCCGTCGCCGGCAGACACAGCAAACTCGGGCCCCGCGCCGAGGTCGATGTCACCGATCCGTTTTCCGGACACCGCGTCGAGCGCGGTCGCGGAGTGCGCATCACCGTTGAACGTGAAAATCCGCTTCGTCGCTGGGTCGTAGAGAATCGCGTCGTCGTCCGGGGCGACCATCGTGTGACGTCGGAGGTGGAGCGTCTTCAGGTCGAACATCGTCACCGTGCTATCCGCGCCCGAGGTCGCAAAGCCGTGCTCCGCCTCGTAGGCGAACGCGATTCCATGCGCACGGTTGAGCCCGACGATCTCGCCGAGCTGTTTCCCGGTCCCGGGATCCACCACGATGACTCGGTCCTGATGCGCGATGAACAGGCGATGACCGACCGTGTCGAGCGCGAGGTAGTCCCACCCGCCGTCGCCGGGCAGCTTGTACGTATGGGCGACGTGATAGGATTGTCCCCGAGCGCGATACGTGACGCCGACTGCCAGACAGAGGATGGTCGCGAGGACGTAACGCGAGGGGTTCACAAGGGCTCCGTTCCGAACTGTGACGGTGACATGTGCAGTGACCGGGCGAATAGTACACCGGCACTGCGCTACGCGGCGAGCGGGAACGTCAGCGTGACCCGGGTACCGGCCCCGGGCTGCGAGTCGATGGCGATGCGGGCGCCGTGCGAATCGGCGATCCACTGGGCGATCGCGAGACCGAGGCCTGCGCCGTCGGCCTCGTGGCGCGCTGGATCACCGCGATAAAACCGCTCGAATACATGTGGCAGCTGATCGGCGGGGATCCCGATGCCCGTGTCGCTCACGACGAGCGCGCCCTGGCCATCGTGCGCGGAGACCGCAATTTCCACGCGCCCACCCTTCGGCGTGAATTTCACGGCATTGTCGAGCACGATGAGGAGCAGCTGGCGGATGAGCGCCGGGTCGCCGGTGACCTTCGCCTCCTCGAATGCTCCGACCTCGAGGTGCACCCCCTTCTGCCCGGCGACCGCGCTCATCCGCCAGCTGCTCCTCATCGTGCTCGGCGTCGCGAGCGGGATCCCGCGCCTGGCTCGCCGCGACGTCGGCCCGGGTGCGCAGAATGGTGACGGGAGCGCGCAACTCGTGCGCCGCGTCGGCCATGAAGCGCCGCATCCGCTCCATCGTCCGCGCGATGGGCGCGGCCGCCTGACGCACCAGCACGTAGCCGCCACCTGCCACGAGCACGAGGGCGATCAAGGCAGCGGCGATTAACGCACGGATGAGGGATGCATACTCGTCCTCGAGCTCCAGGCGGTCGGCCATGGCTACGGCGACGTAAGGCCGGCTATCGACACCTACGAACCGCTCGGCGTGCAGTCGCACGATGTGGTCTTCGGGGGTCTCAAAGTCGCGGTCGGCCGTCCCGCTTCGCTCGGCCTCGCGCGCGGCCTCGCGGATCCATTCAGGGGCGGCGAGGGGTCGAACGGGCGTTGCGCCCGCCGTGAACAGATAGAGGGACCGGTCGGGGATGTGCAGCTCGTCGACCGCGTCCGCGACAACACCCTTCGGGGAAGCCTGCTCGGCCTCGCGGATTCGGGCGGCGTGAATCAGGGCGGCCGTGGCGGAGCGGAGCGAGGCGTCGAGCTGCTGGGACATCCGATGCCGCACCGCGACGTACAAACCGCCGCCCAGGATCCCGAGGATCGAGAGCAAAATCCCGACGTACCACGCGGTCAGCCGCCAGCGGACTCGAGCCAGGGGATCCATCAGGGCCCCCTCACGCGCCGAACCGGTAGCCGGAGCCGCGCAGTGTGGTGATCAGCTTCGGCTCGAATCCGTCGTCCACTTTTCGGCGCAGGCGGCGTACCAGGACCTCCAGCAGGTTGGCGAACGGGTCGTGATTGTCGTCCCAGACGTGCGCCGTGATCGTCGCGCGGTCGAGCACCTGCCCGGGGTGACTGACGAACAGCTCGAGGAGCGCGAACTCCTTGGCGCTCAAACTCAGCGGCCGTCCCGCCCGGCGCACTTGCCGCGCCACGAGGTCGACCTCGAGGTCCGCCGTCCGAAACACGGCGGGCGCCAGCGCCGGCCGTCGTCTGGCGAGCGCCTTCAGACGGGCGAGGAGCTCCCGGAACGCGAACGGTTTCGTGAGATAGTCGTCCGCCCCCACCTCGAGGCCGCGGACCCGATCGTCCACGGCGTCGAGCGCCGTCAGCATCAGCACGGGTGTGGTCACACCGCGGTGACGGAGCTCGGCGCAGAGGGCGAACCCGTCGCCGCCGGGGAGACGGACATCCAGGACGATCACATCGAAGCTCGCGAGGCCCGCGCACTCGAGACCCTCGACCCACGTCCGCGCCAGCGTCGGGTCGATGCGCTGCGCCCGCAGCCCGTCCCGCAGCAGGCCCGCCAGCTGGGCGTCGTCTTCGACGATCAGCACTCGCATTCGCGGCTCTCCCTCTGCGCGGCAGTATATATTGCGAGGACCACTTTCGCATGAGGATGACATGCCCGGCATCAACGTGCCGCTGTATGACCCCGGTCTCGTCCAGCCGATGCGGGACGAGCTCACCCGGATCGGCTTCCAGGAGCTCCGCACGGCCGCGGACGTGGACGCCGTGCTGGGGGGGGGCGCGACCAAGGACGTGACGCTCGTCGTCGTGAACTCGGTCTGCGGGTGCGCCGCGCGCAACGCGCGACCGGCCGCGACGCTCGCCTTCCAGCACCCACGGCGGCCCGACCGGCTGGTGACCGTCTTCGCGGGGCAAGACGCCGACGCGACCGCCCGCGCACGGAGCTATTTCACGGGTTATGCCCCGTCGTCGCCCCAGATGGCCTTGTTCAAGGACGGTAAGCTCGTGTTCATGCTGGA
>QHUC01000280.1 GCA_003221045.1 Gemmatimonadota bacterium
GGAATGCAGCGATCACTGGTGACTTCGTGCTCCGGGCGGATGAAGTGACTCCAGTGCTGCGCGCCCTTCGCGAGGGGGGGATTGAGGTCACCGCCGTTCACAGCCACATGCTGGACGAACAGCCGCGGCTCTTTCATGCACTTCTGGACGGTGGGGGATGCGGTCAAACTTGCTGAGGGCCTGCGAGCCGCGTTGGACAAGGTGAACATCAGGAAGCCGAGCTGACGCATCAGCCCGAGAACGTTGCGGGCGCGGCCCATGCGCCCATCAGCTCCGCGTTGTCGCTGAACCGATAGCGCACCAGCCCGTCGAGCAGCCGCACCTGCTCGGTGATCTCGCTCAAGACCGTGTCGAGATCGGCGCTCGTCCCCACGTGGTCGCGCCGGCCAGCGCGCGTCGCCTCGAGGGTCTGCTCGAACTTCGCGAGCGCCGCGGTGAGATCATCGACCAACTGCGCCGACATCCCGCGGCTCACGAGCAGGTCCTTCTGCGCGGTCGCTTTCTCCAGCATGCCTCGGGCGGCCGTGAGGAAGGTCTGGTTACTGGCGCCGGTGCGGTCAGGGGACCCGCAGCGTCAGGGCCAACATCACCCCGGGAGTGCCGCGCACGGCGCTGACACTCACGCGGCTCAGCGGAACACTTTCCCACCGCTCGGAGTGCGTCAGGGCGCCGATCACGAGTCCGGGAATGCTGAGGGCCAGAGCGCCCACGACTGCGCCAGCCCCTGGACCCGGGCAGAGAAACGATTCCCCGCAGGCCGCTCCTCCGATCGCGCCGCCGGCCGCGCCGACCCCCAGCCCCACGAGAAGGCCGGTAAGCACGTTCGAATGCCGACCGCGACTCGCTTCGAGCCGCTGGATGGCCGTGAACGGAATGGCGAGGGGCGCCGGCCTGTCCGCCACCTCCAGCCACAGCGTATCCGCCCCTCGCGAAACGATGGTGCCGGTGAGCGAGGCCTTGCTTACCACCGGTGCCACGACACGCACGCGGTCACCGGGCGCAGTGGTGGGTTCGACCTGGGCGGTGAGTCTCAAGGGGATGACGACCAATGTGCAAAGCAACGAGCGGGCGATGCGCATGCGTGCTCCTGTGAGAGGCATCGGCCAGATTACCGCAAGGGGGTCAAGTGGTGGTAAAGCGCAGGTAAGTACTGCGGCGCGTGGTCCGACCCGCACGCGGCCCCAGCGACGCACGAAACGGCTATTCGCCTTCTGGATCGCCCAGGCCGCCTCCACGGCGGGACTGGTGTTGGGCCTAGTGAAGTTGCTGGGATAGCCCCCGTTTCTCCCCGGCGTGTGAGGAATGCGGTGACGAACTCGTGGGCGTCCGCTGCGAAGACGCTGGGGAAGACGCAGGAGTAGGCTCCCCTACATCGGGTCACCCACCACACGCGCGAACAGAAGGGGCAGGTCCAGACGTGCAGTGACCGTCGGAAGCGGCCTCCAGACCAGCTCCTCGCTCACCACCTCGGGCCGCTCATCGCCCGGACGCCAGCGCTCGACGAGCCGCGCGTCCAAGTCCACGATCCAGTTTGATCGCGCGTTGACGCGGTTCGTCCGGGAACCCGCCGGGGGGCGGCACGGCAGGGTCACCACGGAGCTGACTCGCCACCTGGCGAACCATGTCGACGCACACCAGTTGGGCGCGGTATACGCGGCCGAAACGGGGTTCACCCTGGCCCGCCACCCGGACACGGTTCGAGCACCCGACATCGCGTTCGTTCGGCGCGAGCGTCTGCCCGACCCCGAACCCACCGGCTTCCCCGACCTCGCCCCCGATCTCGTCGTCGAGGTGCTGTCGCCCGGCGATCGGCCCGGCGAGGTCCTCGCCAAAGTCGCCGATTGGCTCTCCGCCGAGACGAGGCTCGTGTGGGTGGTGGATACGGAGCGCCGGCTCGCGCGGGTCTATCGCCACGACGGCAGCGAGGCCATGGTGACGGCAGAGGGTGCGCTCGACGGAGAAGACGTGCTGCCGGGGTTTAGCTGCTCGCTCGCGTCGATTTTGTAGAGGCGTCGCCTCGGTCCTGCTACACCCCTGACACAGCAGACGTCGTGCCCCCTCTCCGGAACGGAGAGGGGGTCAGGGGGTGAGGACGTTCGCCCTCGTCCCCGCCGCCCTGCTCACGCTGCCGGCGTCCGCCCTGTGGGACGCCACCGGCCATCGCACGGTCGCCGCGATCGCCTGGGAGCACATGGCCCCGCGGGCCCGTGCGCGGGCGGTCGACCAGTGCCCTCGCGGGCTAAAGCCGGACCTTGATCGTTTACGACCCCGCTCAAGCGGCGGTTCCACGCCCGTTTACGGGCCGGTGCCGAGCCGCGAGTTGACTCGCGCACTCCGAACCGCATGACGTTGGGGTGAACAACCTCTTTGTCAATTACATCTTGCGGACCAGAGCGGGACCCTGATCATCACGACCGGTCGGCTCATCGTCGCGACCAACGCTCTCGCGGGTGAGAGACGGACCCTCACGCCTGTTGGGTCCCGCTTGAAATCTGCTTGAGATGCAGGCCGTTAATTCGCTTCATGAACAGTCGCTG
>QHUC01000058.1 GCA_003221045.1 Gemmatimonadota bacterium
GCCAGTGCGGGCCGATGGTGACCGGGACTCCGAACACGGCGGGCTCGAGCACCGAATGCAGCCCCGCGCGGTGATAGCCCCCGCCCACAAACGCCACCGCCGCCAGCGCGTAGAGGTCGGCCAGAATGCCCACCCGATCGACGACGATCACCGGAGCTGCCGGCTGGTGCTCGATCTGCGACAGGCGCACCGGGCGCGGCAGGCCGACGGCGCTCGCGCGCTGCACGATGCCGGCCAGGTGATCGGGGTTGGGCTCGTGCGGGGCGAGGATGAGCCGCGCGGCGGGCACCTGGGCCAGGAGATCGGCGAACGCGGGAAGCACGACCGCTTCATCGGAGGGCCAGGTCGAGCCCGCCACGATCGTGAACGTACCGGCCGGGACGATCGCCAGCTGGGCAAAGGGATCGCGCGTGCGATCGAACCGCTCGGCGCGCTCCGCCACGCTGTCGTACCGCGTGTCGCCGGTCACTTCGATCACCGCGGGACGCGCCCCCAAATGCTGCAGGCGACGGCCGTCCTCCGCGCTGATCGTGCCGATGCGGTCGAGCGCCCGATATGCGGGCTCGGCCCAGCCGCGGGCCGGCCACCGCAGTCGCGAGCTGTGAGGCGCGACGGTGGCCGAGATGAGGCCCAGCTTCACGCCGTTCCGCGCCGCCGCAAGCGTCAACTCGGGCCACACGTCGAGCTTTGAGAACACGAGCGCGGTGGGCTGAAGCGCCTTGAGCGCCGCCGTCACCTCTCCCGCGCGATCGAGCGGCAGATAGTCCGCCACGTCCACCGGCAAGGTGCGCGCCAATCGCTCGGCCGAGGGGGAAAAGAACGTGAAGGCGAGCTGCCAGTGCGGGGCTTCGGCGCGCAGCGCTTCGAGCACCGGCTTCGCCTGGAGGGCCTCTCCCACCGATGAGGCGTGCACCCACACGAGCGGCCGCGCCGGGTCGCGCTGGGTCCCGGCCCAGGACGCGAGGCGCTCCGTCACGCCGCGGCGCGCTTCGAACCCCCTCGCCAGCTTCTTGTCGAATCGCGCCGCCAGAGGAAGAGCGCGGTGCGCCAGCCCGACGCCGAGCCTGTATATGAAGGAAGGGCGCCTTGTCACGGCGCCCGGCCTCGCGTCTTGCTCTGGTAGATCGAGTCGAGCACTGCCCGGAAGGCGGTGATCGGGGCCGCGCCTTCCAGGAGGCCGCCCTCGATATAAAAGGTAGGCGTGCTTTGCGCGCCCGAGCGCCGCGCTCGCTCCCCGTCCTCCCGCACCAGCGCGGCTGTGGTGGGGGAAGCGAGGCAGCGCGTGAGCGCGGCGCGGTTCACGCCTGCGGAATCGGCCAGCGTGAGGAGGTAGGGCCGTGGGGCGGCGAGCCCGGCCCAGTGGTCCTGGTTCTGGAACAGCAGGTCGTGCATCCGCCAAAACCGCCCCTGGCTGGCCGCGCACATGGCGACCTCCGCGGCGATCGTGGTGTTCTTGTGGACGCTCTCGAGCAGCAGGTTCACATAGACCAACCGCGCCTTACCCGTCAGGATGTACTCGCGCTCGAGCAGGGGCATCGTCTCCAGGGTGAACGCCCTGCAGTAGGGACACTGGAAATCCGACATCTCATAGATCGTAATGGGGGCGCCCGGCTGACCCTTAGACTGTGCGGCCACCGGGTCGGGCGTCTGAGCGGTGCCGATCGGCACGGTCACGACCCAGGCGATGGCGAGGAAAAGCGGTCGGATCATGAAGAGTTCTGGGGCCAAACCATAGCCGGTCCCGAATGGTGGCGCCACAGCGTGGTGTTTCATATTGCAACACTCTGACGACACTGCGGTTGCATCATCGGTCTGGCGTTCTTCGGGAATCCGTGATATAACAGTCGCTATCGAGCGGTGATACGAGCCGCTCCGATGCCGAAGGCCGTGCCTCACGCGTTCTGCGCCCCCCCGCCGTTGTGCGAGCGCGTGACTTTGATGAACTGACAACCGACGCTCAGGACCGCATTCGCGACGTGCGCGCGACGCGGTCAGTTGATTGCCGTTCGCAGGAGTCGTCCCGGACCGCCACATGGGCGGCTCCGGTGGTGCGTGTCACGCTTTTCCGTCGGAGGCGACATGCAATTCACACGCGGTCGGTTAGTTCCCATCATCCTCAGCGCGTTTCTCGCGCTGCCGGCCCTGCTCGCCGCGCAGGCACCGGTGACGATCACGGGCAAAGTGACGAGCGATGCCGGCCAGCCGTTGGGGCAGGTCGAAGTCGCGATTGCGACCATGGGGCTCGGCGGCCTCACCAGGGACGACGGGAGTTACAGCATCGTCGTGCCGGGAGCCCGCGTCTCGGGTCAGACCGTCACTCTCGCAGCGCGGCGCCTGGGCTACAAGTCGCAGACGGCCCAGGTCACGCTCAGCCCGGGTGGCGTGACGCACGACTTCGTACTCGCGGCTAACCCGCTACAGCTTGGCGAAGTGGTCGTGACCGGTGCGGGCACCGCGAGTGCCACCGAGAAACTCGGCAACGTGCGCAACAACGTGGCGTCCGACCTGATCCAGCGTTCCGGCGAGACAAACCTCGTGGAGGCACTCGCCGCAAAGGCGCCTAACGTCACAGTGCTACAGCAGTCGGGCGACCCGGGGGCCGGTTCGTTCATTAACATCCGCGGCATCAGCACTATCCTCGGGTCGAACCAGCCGCTCTTCGTAGTGGACGGCGTCCCGATGGACAACTCGAGTTTCAACACAGACAATTTCGATGCATCGTACTCCGGCAACGGCGCCTTCGGGCAGACGGAAGGTACCGTGACCACCAACCGGCTTGCCGATTTGAACCCGTCCGACATCGAGTCAGTTGAGATCTTGAAGGGACCTGCGGCAAGCGCTATCTACGGCTCGCGGGCGGGAGCGGGAGTGGTATTGATCACGACCAAAGCCGGCCGTCCCGGACCCACGCACTTCACCCTCCGCTCGTCGACGTCATTCGACGACGTAAACCACACCTACCCGCTGCAGACGCTGTACTCGCAGGGGGACCTCAATGTCGCCGCGGATACTACTGTCGCGACGGGGTGCGGTCGAAACGCGAACGCAGGGAATTGCAAGACATCTTGGGGCCCCCAAATCACCGCCGGTACTCCGGTCTACGACCACGCAAATGAGATCTATCGCGTGGGGTACACCTATAGCAACGGTATCACGATCTCGGGCGGGGACGACCGGACGACATTCTACCTGTCGGGTGACAACACGTATCAGCGGGGAATCTTCGTGGGTCCGAACAACGATTATTCCCGGACGACGATACGGTTCAAGGGAACACACCGGCTGATCGATCCACTGAGGATCGGTGCCGACCTTGCGTTCGTCGACTCGCGTGCCAAGCTCACGCAGACCGGCAACAACGTCTTTGGCGTGCAACTCGGTGATCTCCGTACACCGCCGAACTTCAACAACTTACCGTATTCTGTGAATATCGGTGGTGTACCTCAGGAGCGTTCGTACCGCTTCCAGAGCCCCGGTCCGACCACCGCCCTGCTCACGCGAGGATATGATAACCCGTTCTGGGTGCTCAACCAGCAGTTGAACACCGCCAACGTCGGGCGCGTTTATGGGAACGTGAACGCCGACTACGTGCCGCTGGCATGGCTCAAGTTCAACTACACGTTGGGCGCGGACTATGCGAGCGACGAGCGGCTCGAAGGGTGCCCCATCGGATCGACGGACGTCTGCACGAAGGGCCGCGTCATCTCGGCAAAAATCGTCAACTACCAGATCGACCACAACCTCACGGGGACGGCGAAGTACACGCTCAGCCAAGATTTCGGTGGCACGATTACGGTCGGGCAGAACCTTAACACACGGACCGTGCGGTTCCTTGGAGCGACGGGTCGCACGCTCGTGTCGCCGACCCCATTCAAGTTGTCCAACACGGTGACGCAGGACCTGCCTGCTGACTCTGAGTCGGTGATTCACGACGTCTCATGGTTCGGCCAGGGGACGCTCGACATGTGGGATCAACTGCACTTGACCGCCGCGATTCGCAACGACGGCTCTTCGACCTTCGGGCGGGATAACTTGCGGAGCTGGTTCCCGAAGGGGAGCGTTGCGTGGGAGTTCACAAAGGCGATAGGCGAGCGCTCTTGGTTGTCGTATGGCAAGGCTCGGATGGCTTATGGCGAGGCGGGCGTGGAACCAAACCCCTACCTCACATCTCAGACGTTCCTGAGCGCCTGCAATGGCGGCATCGCCCAGGGAACGTGCAATACTCCGACGCAGAACAACATCGGCGGGCTGACGGCCAGTATTACTCGACCGGCATCGGTCCTCAAGCCCGAGCGCTCCAAGGAGTTCGAGACCGGCCTCGACCTGGGGTTCGTCAAGGATCGGGCCGATGCAAGCCTCACGTGGTACACCAAGACGTCGTCGGACGTGATTCTGCTCGAGCCGCTCGCGGCCTCTACCGGCTATCTGAACCAGGGTGCGAACGCGGCTAGCATCCGCAACCGGGGCTGGGAAGCGGCACTGAACGTGCGTGTGATCCAGCGAGCCGACTACGGGTTGGACCTCGGGCTGCAGTGGGCTCGCAATCGGAGCCTCGTGCAGTCGCTCGGTCCCTTCGGGCATGTGTCGATCGGGGACTTCATAACCCAGATCGATTCGGTCGGGTTGCCGGTCGGCGTCTACCTGGGAGGTGGGTTCTATCGGTGTGGGTTGACGGACGGGTCCACCCCGGTGGCGATCAATGCCGCGGGGACCACGGGTCCGCTCAGCCAGGTATGCGCGGGCGCCGCCAAAGGCGCTCTGTATATCGACCCCACTGGGTTCCCGGTAGGGCCTGACTCTCGCATCATGATGGACCCGAATTACGACTGGACCGGGAGTGTCCGGACCTCGATCCGGTATAAGCGGCTCCAGATCGCCGGCCTGCTCGACGTGCGCCACGGCGGGCAGATTTGGAACGGCACGAAGGGATCCCTCTACAACTGGGGCACGCACTTGGACACCCAGAACCGGGCCGTGTGCGATGCCACCGGCTGTACCGGGAACCTTCAGACCTTCGGGTCGAGCAGCTGGTACGCCGGACCGGTGGTGGGGCCTGGGGCGGGAACGGCGGTCCCGATCGGCGAGAATTGGTACGCGGGCTATGCGGCATGCCCGTACACGGGCATCGATGAGGCTTGCATTGAGGATGCCGGATTCGTGAAGCTGCGCGAGGTCTCGATCAGCTACACGATTGACGCACCATGGGTGCAGCGGACGCTGGGGTTCGCGAGCATCGACTTGCGCGTGTCTGGTCGGAACTTGAAGACCTGGTCCAACTACACCGGCTACGACCCCGAGACGAATCTCGGGGGAGCGATTTCGTCCAACCTGGGAGCAAGCGGTGTCGACTACTTCAGCAACCCGCAAACGCGCTCGTTCTCGTTCGCGGTCACTCTCAACCACTAACCCCGAGGAGATCGACATATGCGTCACAACACAAATGTCGCGCTCGTCTCACTGGGGCTGCTCCTCGGGATGGGAGGCTGCACCAGCTTTCTGACTGGCGACAAACTGAGCTCGACGCCAAACGTGCCCTCCTCGGCGTCGATTCAACAACTGTTCATGGGGGTGCAGGCCACGCAGTTCGCCCTGCAGGAGGGCCAGCTCGCGATGCAGATGTGCATGTGGGTACAGGCGTGCGGGGCGACCGGCAATCGTTTCGTCGAGCTCTCGGGCCGCTACAATTTCACCGTGGCCTCGAACGTCGGTGCCAACTCCGGATTGGTACGCTCGCTGACCAGTGGGGGGATGTTCCCTACTCCCAAATCGGAACCAGCGCCACTCCAGCACCCGATAACCAGTTCGCCATCTACGGCGCCATCCAGACGCTGCTGGACCAAGCGATCGCGGAGCTTCAAAGCAATACGGGCGGTGGACCTGGTACCGCTGACCTCATATTTCGCGGCAACCGCGCCAACTGGATTGCCGCGGCCTACACCCTGAAGGCACGCTATTTCATGCATACGGCGGAGTCGCTCGGGACGCCGGCGTATCAGAACGCCATCACAGCCGCGACGAACGGGATCAGCGACAACACCGGGAACGGCGACTTCCGCGCGTTCCACGGGACGGCCCCGGCGGAACGAAACATGTGGGCTCAGTTCCAGTCGACATCGTTCGGCAACGACATCGAGGCGGGTAAGCCTCTCACGGATATCATGAATGCGCGCACCGATCCGCGCCTGCCGGCGTACTTTTGCCTGAACACGAACAACGGCTACGGCGGGCAGGATTTCAATGCGCCGCAGCCCGCGGCGACGATATCCAATTTCGGATGCCCCTCAGCACCTGTTCGTTTCAGTGCGACTTTCCGTGTGCCGTACGTCACGTATGGGGAGAACGAGCTTATTCTGGCTGAGGCGTATAAGTGCCGTGCTAGCACGCTTCCGTGCACCGGTACGACGGCCACCGCGACGGCGGACGATCCGACGGCCCTTATTCACCTGAACAACCAGCGGACGTACGTCAACACGCTGTATCCGGCCAGCGCACCCCAAGTTGCGTTGTCTCAGCTCGCAGGAATCACCGGCGCCCAGCTGCTCGACTCGATCATGACCGACAAGTTCGTGTTGATGTTCCAGAACATCGAAACCATCATGGACTATCGGCGCACCTGCCTCCCGGCCATCGCGCCGGTCGTCGCCGGCAACACGTTGGGCTTTAAGAATGTGCCCGGGCAGCTATTTTTCCCGTTGATCGAGATAGACGCGAACCCGAACGTGCCGAATCAGAGCACGGAACTTGCTACGCACAATTTCCGGACTCGGGGTGATGTGCACGCCTGCACGAATGACAATGCACCATAGGGGCTCGGCGTAGCCGTACCGGGTACAACACCTGTGATCAGCAAACGGGGGAGCGTCGCCGCAGATTGGATTCGCTCCCCCGTTATCTCTTGCTGAGACTTGGAGCGTGGTTCGATGCACTCGACGCGTGGCGTCACATTCGTAGCGATGGCGTTGGTGCAGACCGGGTGTTACAACTATATGCCGTTGCGACGTTCTGGCCTCGTTCCCTCGAGCTACGTGGCAGTCACACTCACCGAGTCCGGTTCGGATGCCCTGGCTCGGTACCTCGGGCCGAACGTGCTCGTTGTCCGGGGGCGCTACGTGGGCCCGTCCGAAGGAGGCCTTGTACTGTCGGTCGAGTCGGTGGAGTCGCGGCGCGGGAACATTCTGCGGTGGGCCGGGGAGACCGTTGTGGTACGAGGTGAGTTCGTACGGTCCGTGGAGCAGCGAGAAGCATCTTGGAGCAAGACGGCTCTGTTGGCCGGAATGTCCACGGTCGGGCTCGTGGTGGCGTATTCGGCATTTGGCCCGGGATCTGGCGGCCAGGGCGGCGTTGGGTCGAGTTCTGGTCCTATTCGACGCTGACGAGAACTTGCGAGGAGCCGTGGGGTACTCGGGAAATCCTTGGGGACATTTTCATGTGCGTTCTGTTGTGTTGACTGCTGCATGTCTCACTGCAGGCTGCTACTCCTATTCGCCTCTCGCGACGCCTGATCCCGAGCCGGGAACCTCTATCGAGGCGACACTGACCGACCAGGGGTCCCGCGACTTGGCACCGGCGCTCGGTCCGGACGTCTTACTTGTGCGCGGTCGCTATCAGGGCACAGACGAGGGGGGACTCAGGCTGGCCGTAGCCGCTGTGGAGACGAAGCGTGGAATCGTCAATTCCTGGGCGAATGAGCCGGTGACTATTGCTACGACTGCGATCGCTTCGGTCTCGATCCGCCGCCTCTCGACCGGGCGCAGCCTCCTCCTTGCTGGTGTCGGGGTGGCAGGCGTCGCAGCCGTGACTCTTGGGTTTTCTGTGACGGGCAGCGGGTCGCCTCCGGGCGTACATCCGCCGCCGCCCCCACCCAGGTAGCTTGGCTCCTAGAACACGCAGACGTTCGAGAAGTCCGTCTCGAGTGTCCAACCGACGTACTGACGCGGCTGGACCATAAAGGATCTAGGGCTGGACGAGGGTCAGGGCAGCGCCCCGACCGCAACCCGGGGGTTCGTCGTCGCCATGAATCGTCGGGCGAGTGGTCGAGGGCAATGACGAACGCGGCTGTCGTGCAAGCGGCGCGATGCCCGGAGGCGTCGGGAGTCCCCCGACACCGTGCTGACGCGAACGGTTGCGGGGTCGAGGGGTATCGAACAGAAGATCGAGGACGAGGGATGAATGGCTATGCGTACTTTGTGTCTGATCGGAGTGTTGTGTCTCACCGCAGGGTGCTACAACTACAACCCACTCACTACGCCGAGTCCCGAGGTCGGGACGTACGTTGCGGTTACGCTCACCGACCCGGGGTCGGAGAAGCTCGCCCGCTCGGTCGGGCCGAATGCCTTCATCCTGCGCGGCCGGTATCTCGGGGATAGCGAGCAGGGGATGTTCCTCTCGGTCTCGTCCGTCGAGACGAAGCAGGGTATCGCGCAGCCGTGGGAAGGGGAGACGGTCGCGGTGCCGGCCGACGCGGTCGCCTCGATGGACGTGCGGAAGCTTTCCAAGGGTCGGAGGAACACCCCGACGCTCGAGCGGCGCAGATCCGTCTCGAGCGTCCATTCTATGTACTGCCCGCGTTGCACGACCAGGATGTCCGTGACGGCGTAGGCGTCGTTGCCGATCGCGTCTCCGTACAGGCGGATCTCCCGCCCCTGGCCGAGCAGACGGATTGGCAGGAAGAACACGGTGGAGGACGACCCGCTCACGGTTCCGACGCGCGTGCGCTGCCCGTCGTGCAGGACGTACACGACCACGTCCAGATAGTTGTGGTTGGTGACGCTGAGAGCGATTTCGCTCTCGGGTACGTCGGCGGTGGCGGACTGGTCGCCCGACTTGTTTCCCCGATTGAACACGAAGCAGGCCGGGGCGGCGAGGAGGATCAAAACGAGCGCCGTCTCAAGCCGCGGCGCGCGAGCGCGGGGCGCGGGGCACATGCGGGCGAACCTATCGCTCCCGGATGACGCATGGAAGGGACGTGCCGGGCAGTGCCGCGCGGCCCGTTTTCGGGCCATGACGATTCCCTAACACCACAAGCTACGTAATGTTACGATGTGGAACACCGCTGTGCTTGCGACCCTGCGCGCCTGGCGGCACTTTAGCGAGACCGTCCCACTCTACCCTATGCCCGGGAGCGTTCGCTCATGCGCCACATTCGGTCCGGTCGTCGTCGATCCTCCCCGCCCGCCCTCCCTTCCGGAGCGCCATGCAGATGTAGTCACCGGTAGGCCGTCAGCACTGGCCTACCGGAAGGTCGCTACATCGACTGACCGCGCCGCTCCGCGGGCGCTACGGCGTGCGCTCGGGTCGGCGGGATCCCGTTCAGAGACCTTTGAATGAGGATACGCGCAATGAACGTACTACGCATTCGCCAATTGCCCGGCGTCGCGGTCGCAGTTCTACTGGCCGCGGGACTTGTCGCCGGGCCGGTACAGGCCCAGCAGGGCACCGTGACTGGGCAAGTGACGGACAAATCCAACCAGCAGCCCGTCGCGGGCGCGCAAGTGCTGATTGCGGGCACGAGCCTCGAGTCGCGCACCGGGAGGGACGGGCACTTCACTATGATCAAAGTCCCGGCGGGCCGGTATACCGTGCAGGTGCGGTTGATCGGCTACGCTACGGGGACCGCTTCAGTGAGCGTAGCCGCGGGTGAGACCGCGACGGCGGACTTCGCCCTGACGCCTGCGGCGGTGCCGCTCGACGCCGTCGTCGTGTCGGCCACCGGGCAGGAGCAACTGAAGCGCGAGCTCGGCAACAACGTCGGCAGCATCGACGCGGCCAAGATCGCCCAGGAAGCCGCGCCGGTGAACGCCACAGACCTGCTC
>QHUC01000059.1 GCA_003221045.1 Gemmatimonadota bacterium
TCATCGCCGAAGATCGGTTCGTCGTCGCCGGGTTCCCAATCGCCGACCTCGTCTTTCGGGAGCTCGATCCCGAAGCGTGCCTCGAACCCCACACGCGAGAAGGAAACTGGACCGAAGCAAGAGCGACTATCGCTACCGTGCGAGGGACCACGAGCGCTCTGTTAGGTGGCGAACGAGTCGCCCTGAACTTTCTGCAGCGGCTTTCCGGGATCGCGACCCTCACGCGGCAGGCTGTTGATGCGGTTGCGGGAACGGCCGCACGGCTCACCCACACTCGGAAGACCACGCCGGGCCTCCGCCGGCTCGAGCAGTACGCGGTCCGCGTGGGAGGCGGCGTCAACAACCGGGCTTCGCTCGCCGACGCCGTCCTGTGGAAGGACAATCACTGGGCAATGCTCGTGGCCGCCCGAGCGACACTGGCGAATGCGCTGGCTACCGTTCCACCAGGCGTGCTCGTGATGGTCGAAGTCGAGAACGAGGCGCAGCTGGACGAGGCGCTGGCGGCAGGCGTACGGCACCTCCTCGCGGACAATCAGCCGCCGGCGCGAGTCGCCGCGTGGGTGCGCCAGGCAGGCCCGGGGGTCACGATTCAGGCGTCGGGAGGGATCACTCCCGAAACGGCACGAGCGTATGCGGAGGCGGGCGCGACGCTGATCTCGATCGGGGCGCTGACACATTCCGCACCGGCGGCGGCAGTGCGGTTGGAGATCGCGGTCAAGTCATGACGAGCGTAGAAGTGGCTGCGAAGCGGCCAGAGACCCGCTGGCGGAGACCGGGATCCGTTCTGCTCATCTCCTGCTACGAGTTGGGCCACCAGCCGCTCAGCGTGGCCTTCCCACTCGCCTTCCTGGAGCACGCGGGGTACAGGCCATCGGCTCTGGATATTGCGGTCCAGCCTCTCGACGCCGAGAGGGCTCGGCGCGCTCGGTTCGTTGGAATTTCCGTACCCATGCACACGGCCCTGCGCCTGGGGGTGAGGGCGGCCGAGCGGGTTCGCGAAATCAACCCCACTTGCCACATCGCCTTTTACGGTCTGTACGCCCACCTGAATGCCGAATACCTGCTCCAGCACCTGGCTGACTCCGTCATCGCGGGTGAATTCGAGAGCGCGCTGGTTGCCCTGGTTCAGGATCTCGAGGCTGGCAAGGCGGGCCACGTCGAGGGAGTGGCCCAACGAGCTCGGCCTGCCGGCCCGGTGTTGCGGCGGCTGCCGTTCGTGCTCCCGAGCCGGACCGGGCTGCCCCCGCTCACACAATACGCCCACATCGAGCGTGACGGGCGACGAGATCTCAGTGGCTACGTGGAGGCGAGCCGGGGATGCCTCCACCACTGCCTCCACTGCCCGATCCCCCCGGTGTACGGCGGACGGTTCTTCGTGGTTCCGAAGGAGATCGTGCGGGAGGACATCCGGCGCCTGGTGCAGGCCGGGGCGACCCACATCACGTTCGGCGATCCCGACTTTCTGAATGGCCCGCGCCACTCCCTCGCCGTCATCCGCGCCCTGCATGCCGAGTTCCCAGCGGTCACCTTCGATTTCACCGCCAAGGTGGAGCACATCCTCGAACGCCGCGCGTTGTTCCCTGAGCTGGGCCGGCTCGGGTGCGCATTCATGGTCACCGCCGCCGAGTCGATGAGCGACACGGTGCTCGCGAACCTGGAGAAGGGGCACACCCGCGCCGACATCCATGAAGCACTCCGCATCGTGCGGGACGCGGGAATCGCCTTCCGCCCGACCTGGGTCGCCTTCACCCCGTGGACGACCCTGGCGGACTACTTCGACATGCTGGACTTCGTCGAAGCCGAGGGACTGATCGACCATGTGGACCCGGTGCAGTACTCGATCCGGCTCCTGGTGCCGCCCGGCTCCGCGCTCCTCGAGAGCCGCGCGATGATCCCCTATCTGGGTCGGCTAACGCCGAAGGCTTTCTCCTATGAGTGGGCGCACCCGGACCCGCGCATGGACGAGCTTCACAGGACAATCGCTACGACCCTGCAGCGGGCGGCCGAGGAGGAGGAGGACCCGGGCGTAACATTCTACGAGGTGCGGAAGCTCACCGAGGCGGCTGCCGGCAAAGCGCCGACGGCGATGCCAGCCGTTCCGGCGGCCCGTCGGGCGCGGCCACCGCGGCTGACCGAACCTTGGTTCTGCTGAGCGGAGCCGACCGAGGGCCAGTTCGGCCCGCTGCAGCTCTGGGTCTAAGAACGATCCAGCACGTCGCGTACCTTCGCCGCCAACACATCGGGCCCGAATGGCTTCTGCAGGAATGCGAGGCCTGGCTCCAGAAGTCCCTGGTGCACGATGGACGCGTCCGGATACCCGGACAGGTAGAGCACTCTCATCTCGGGGTGCGAGGGCTCGAGCAGTAACGCCACCTCGCGGCCGCTCATCCCCGGCATGACCACATCCGTGACCAACAAGTCGATCCTTGTGGTGTGTCGCTCCACCACACTGAGTGCTTCCTCGCCGCCTGCGGCGGAGAGGACCGTGTACCCGCGGTCCTCGAGAATGCGCGTGGTCAGCCGAAGCACCTCTTCCTCATCTTCGACCACTAAGACAACCTCCGACCCACGCGTTGCCGCGACGGGAACGTCCGTCCTGATTACCGGCTCCGGAGCTGGGCCGGCGCGAGGCAAATAAATCTTAAAGGTCGCCCCGTGGCCGAGCTCACTGTACGCCCAGATGTAACCGCTATTCTGTTTGACGATGCCGTAGACGGTCGCCAGGCCGAGCCCGGTGCCCTTGCCCGGCCCCTTGGTCGTGAAAAACGGCTCAAACAAACGCGCCTTGGTCGCCGTATCCATGCCGACGCCGGTGTCGCTCACAGCCAGTAGGACATATGGCCCGGGCCGTGCCGGGATATGGCGCTCGGCGTATCCCCCATCCAGCTCGACGTTGGCAGTCTCCACGGTGACTACGCCGCCTCTTGGCATCGCATCGCGTGCGTTCACCGTCAGGTTCACAATGACTTGTTCCAGCTGACCGGCGTCGGCCCGGACGGCTCCCAAATCGGGTGCCAGTATCGTGCGGAGGTCGACGTCCTCGCCGATAAGTCTACGGAGCATCGTTTGCGCGTTCGTGACGATCGCATTCACGTCGAGCACGCGCGGATCGAGCACCTGCTGCCGGCTGAAGACGAGGAGCTGGCGCGTGAGCCCGGCCGCTCGCTGTCCGGCCCGGCGGATCTCCGCGACGTCTTCGCGTGCTCGCGAGCCCGCGTCCAGATCCTTGAGCAACAGGTCGCTGGTGCCGAGGATCGCCGTGAGGATGTTGTTGAAGTCGTGCGCAATACCTCCCGCCAGGCGCCCGATCGCTTCCAGCTTCTGCGACTGCCGGTACTGGACCTCGAGTTGCCGGATCTCAGTAAGGTCGGCCGCGATAGACAATGTCCCTGCGACCCGGTCTCCAGCACCGTGCAGCGGTGCGATGGACAGGCTCACGTTGACGCGGGAGCCGTCTTTCCGTCGGTGCGTCAACTCGACGCCCTTCACGGCTTGACCCTGGACCACCCGCTTGCGCAGCAACTCGTCTTCGACCTTCGAGTCGTCGCTCGCGGTTGGCGCTGAGCGACCCAGGACCTCTTCCGCTCTCCAGCCGTAGAGTGCTTCAGCCGCGGGATTCCACGTCAGGACATGACCGGTCCGATCGAGCGTATACATCGCGAGCGGTGAACTCTGAACGACCGTCCGCAGGCGCTCGTGTGCATCGCGTAAGCCTACGTCGGCCCGCCGGTGCTGCGCCGCCACAGCGCCGAGTCCCAGCCCCGTGACCGCAAGCACGCCGATGTACAGCAGCAGCACCACGGCAGTGCTCGGCACGGTTTGCATGACGAACGGGCCACCCCCTCGTGCGGCGTGTCCGACGGCGATGAGCGCGACCATGAGCGTCGTGAGCGAAGCGCCACGGGGCCCGACCCGGAGGGCGGCGCCTATGACGAGCGGGAACAAGAGATAGGGATAGTGGGTGCGGGGCAGGAACGACGTGGGGAACACCTGGCCCAGCACGAGCTCGGCGAGGAGTATGGCACCGCCAGCAAACAAAACGAGCTCTGTGACGCGACGCCGGCCGACAAACTCCGGCGACGGGGCGGCCCAGGTGAGCAGAAACGGCGCCACCACCAGCACTCCGAGGTAATCCCCCGCCCACCACAGACCCAAGGCGAACGCGAGCGGGGTCCGCTCCGGCAGCGCCCCCGTGAGGTACAGCGTGGTCACCCCGACGCTGGCGCTCGCCAGCGCACCGAGCGGCGCCGCGATGGCCACGAGTGCTCGGACGGCGCCAGGTTTGTCGAGGGCGATTCGCTGGCCACCGAACGAGCGACGTATCAGGTAGGCGCCGAGAGCGGCTTCCGCCGCGTTGCCACAGGCAATCCCGGCCGTTGCGGTGAGGGGAACGGCCGTGGTCGCGTTGGCGAGAAACGCCCCACAGAGAATGGCGGGCCAATACCGTGGCCCGAGCAGGAGGAGCGCGGCGAGTGCGAGGCCGGTTGGCGGCCAGACCGGCGAAATCGACTCCCCGATAGTTGCATAGCGTAGGCCTAGCCGCGCCACGATGAAGTAGACCGCGACGAGCAGTGCCCCCTTAGTCAACCACGACAGCGTGGGAGACCGGATCGATCCCGCGTTCATCGAGGCCCCAATGTTCACGACGGGCTCCCGATGTGTCAACGGTGACAACGACGGGCGACGTCAAACTCGCCCTCGATCTTGTTGGTGACCCGTCATCGGGATGGCACAGAAATACCTCGAGGGGCGGGAACGTTGTCGAAGCTGGGGCGGGAGGACTCGAACCTCCAACTTCCCGGTTAACAGCCGGGCGGTCTGCCAGTTGACCTACACCCCAATGCACCGCCACCCCACCCCACACCGTGAACAGCCCACAGAAAGCAGACGCACAGACGCACAGCGGTGAACAGATGTCAGACAAGAGGTAATCAAAAGCCCCCGGATCTGTTCGGTCCCGGGGGCGCGCTCTACAGACCGACTGCGACGCTACGCCGCCCGGGCCCCCCGACTGGGGTTCCCGTTGCGATTCGCGCACAAACCGGCCAACATCTGCATAGGGCTAACACAGTACCACTGGACCCTCCACCGAGCAAGGGGCGAACGCACCGGGTGCACATGGCTCCCGAGATTACAGCCGCCACGCCGGCCGACCTGCCCGCCGTCTTGGAGCTGATCGATGCGAGTGGCCTGCCGCGAGCGGGCCTCGACAATCACGTAGCCACTACGCTGGTGGCGCGCGAGAGCTCACGCATCGTCGGCACGGCGGCGCTCGAGCTGTACGGCGGCTCCGCCCTGCTCCGCTCGGTCGCGGTGGCCGCCGCGGTGCGCGGCCAGGGGCTCGGCCAGCGACTCACCACCGCAGCCCTCGAGCTCGCCAGCCGCCACGGCGTGCGCACCGTGTACCTCCTCACCGAGACCGCGGGGGAATTCTTTCCGAAGCTTGGATTCACGATGATCGAGCGGAGCGCCGTGGACCCGGCCGTGCAAGTGTCGCAGGAATTCACGACGGCGTGTCCCGCGAGCGCGTTGGTGATGGCGAAGCAGATCTAGTGCTTCATCCCCGCTTTTTCGGCGAACGCCTTCACCGCCGCTTCCTGGTCCGGCGTCAGCTTCTCAGGAATCTCGACGTGGACCTCGACATACTGATCCCCGCGCCGCCCGTTCCGCTCGATCCCCTGCCCAGGTTGCGGGAATTCCACCAGGAGCTCGACGCGATCTTGCGGATCTACCGTGAAATGAGCGACGGCGACTGGGAGCGCCCGGCGTGGTTTTTCGTCGGACCGGTCCACGTGCGAACTCTGTTTCTCGCGCAGTTCGCCGACAATGTATTCCACGAGCGTGACCTGCTCCTCGCCAACCGGCGTTGGACCGGGCTCGATCCCGAACACGCCGCGCCCCTGGTAGACTGGTTCCTGCGAGAGCTCAGACCCGCTTCCTTCCGCCCGGAGCGCGCGCGGGGCCTCACCGCCGCGATGCGCTACCGACTGCACGGTGCGGCGGGCGGGGAATGGACGATGACGGTACGGGACGGTGCGTGCCGCATCGAGCCTGGCGGAGAGGGTCGCGTAGACGTCACGCTCGTCGCCGATGCCGAGACGCTCGTCGCGGCGGCACAGGCCCGTGCTCCGGCATGGGTCGGACGGCTGGCCCGCAGCCTGGACTGGAGCCGCGGTCCGAGGCGCGCAGAAGAGACAGTCGCGGCGATCACGGGCACGACGAGTTTGCTGTGGTCGGTCGCGCGGCGCCGCATCCGGGTCGGTGGCGACCGTCGCATCGCCGCCCGCCTGAACCGCTCGTTCTGGCACTTCTGGGAGCGTACAGCGATGACGGCGAAAAACATTGCCAGGGGATGACGATGCGCTAGTGCTTCATCCCCGCCTTTTCGGCGAACGCCTTCACCGCCGCTTCCTGGTCCGGCGTCAGCTTCTCAGGAATCTCGACGTGGACCTCGACATACTGATCCCCGCGCCGCCCGTTCCGCTCGATCCCCTGCCCAGGAATGCGAAACTTCTGGCCGTGCTGGGTGCCGGCAGGCACCTTCAGCACGACGCGCTTTCCGTCCAGGGTGCGCACCTTGATCTTGGAGCCGAGCAGCGCCTGAGCGAGGTTGATCGGCACGACGGCCACCACGTCCAAGCCGTCCCGCCGGAAGAACCGGTCGGGCTCGACCTGAATGACCACCACCACGTCGCCCCGCCCCTTCGGGCCCTGACCCCGTAGCCTCAACCGTGTCCCGTCTTCCGTGCCGGGTGGAATGGTGATTGTGAGATG
>QHUC01000060.1 GCA_003221045.1 Gemmatimonadota bacterium
CGGCCGAGCAGGCGCGCGGCGCGCGCGATGTCTTCGAGGCGGTCCTGACGCACGAGTGCCGCCGCAATTCCGAGTCGGGCGAGCTGGGCTGCCGCGGTCTCGTCGAGCGCCGAGCGATACAACACCACGAGATCCGGGTGGCGCGCGGCGACGGCCTCGATGTTGGGGTTGAGTCCGTCCCCGACGCTCGGCACCTGGCGTGCGGCGGGGGGGTAGTCGCACCAGGTGGTGCGTCCTACGAGCCGGTCGCCGACGCCGAGCGCGAACAGCAGCTCGGTGACGGCAGGGGAAAGCGAGACGATGCGGCTCGGCGGTTGGGCGAGCGCGACGGTGCGCCCCGCGTCATCGAGGGCCGAGATGCGCGACGGCGGCGCGGAGCGGTTTCCCCTCCCGCACGCCACTGTGGCGACAAGGAGGAGTCCCGCGAGGTGGGTGCGATGTGCCCAACGGCGCATAGCAAAAAGGCCCACCCCCGACGGTGCGGAGATGGGCGAGCGCCTGCGCCTGGATGCGCAGCGCCACCATCCCTCCCGCGAGGGATCTGCAGGTGGCGCGAACGGAGAGGTCTCCTGGCTCCGGGCGAGCGGCTCGCCTTCCCGGGTGCAGCACCCAGTGGCTCGAGCCGCTACACAATGCCCGTTACAGTGGCGGGGCCGCGCCGGACTCGCACCGGCTTCCGTGAATCCCCGTTCGCTTGTAACGACGGAGCTAGTCTATCGTGGTTTCCGCCGCAGCGCAACAGCGAACCCGATGGCCAGCACGACGCCCGCTAGGCCCACGACGAACGGCACGAGTGTCTCGGGCGCGAACCGTCGATCGCTGAAGGCGATCGCGAGGGGCGTGCCCGCGGCGAGCGCTGGCGTGCGATAGCGCGCGAATCGACGGCCCTCGATATCCTCGATGCCGAGCGAATCGAGCTTGCCACCCGTCGCCGCGGTCGTGACGACCGCCGCCGTGTCTTCGAGCAGCAGGTCCACCTCTTGGGTAGGCTGGTCGACCGGCACGCTCACGCGCCGCACGGTCGCGGGGAGCACGTACGAATAGCTCAGCTGCTTGCGGTCGCGGGGCGGCAGGGGACCGAACACCGCCACCGAGTCGCCGCGCAGCGTCACCGCCTGGGGCGAGACGTCCCCCTGCCCCACGCGGAACTGGATCGCCACCGACGGGATCGCCCCGGCCCACGTGGGTCGGAGCGAGTCCAGTGCCACGCGCGTCGCGCTGCCCGGGTTCTCGAGCTCCACGAGCTCGAGCACGTCCCGCGTGCCGTCGCCCTTCAGCTTGGCCACGGTGACCAGCCGTCGCGCGACCCGCACCTCGGGACCCGAGGCGCTCGTGTCGTACACGTAGAGGGGTGCAAGCCGGGCCGTCGGGCCGGCCCGGGCCGTCACCGGCTCCGAGAAATACGCGATCCCGGCGCGCCAGCTCGAGACGACGTAAATGGTGCTCGAGTCGGCTCGCTTGGCCGTCAGGCGATACGCGCCGCTCGCGTCGGTCCGGGCCGAGTCGATGGGTTGCCCGCCGCCATCCATGGACACCTGGTGCAGCACCACCCAGGTGCGCGCGACCGGCCGGCCCCCGGTCCCGTAAAGGACCCGGCCCGTCACGACGATCTGCTGTGCCTTGAGCCTGCCCCGCCCTCCCCCGGCGGCGAGGGCGATGAGCAGGGCGGCGCTACGGAGTGAACTTCCCGAAGTCTTCAGGATTCAGGTTCTGGAGGTAGGTCTTCAACGCTTCCGGATCGAGCGCTCCCGGCGCCCCCGGCCCTCCCGGCCCGCCTCCAGCGCCCGACTCGGCGCCGGGCTCTCCGGTATCGACCGAGGTGAGCGCGAGCAGGCTGTCGCTCGTGTAGATCGGGGCCTTGAGCCGCAGCGCGACCGCGATCGAATCGGACGGCCGGGCGTCGATCTGAATGACCGCGTCGCCGCGGTAGATGTGGAGCTCGGCGTAATACGTGTTGTCCTTCACCTGGGTGATGATGACCTTCCGCAGGTCCGCGCCCAGCCCGAGGATCACCTGTTTCAAGAGGTCGTGGGTGAGCGGTCGCGCGAACTTGACGCCGGCGAGCTCCATCGCGATGGCGCTCGCTTCCGCCGGCCCGATCCAGATGGGAAGCACGCGCTCCCCTTCCTGCTCCTGGAGGATCACGACCGGCGTGTTGGTCGTGCGATCGAGCCCGAGGTGCGCGACCCGGACCTGGACCTGGTTCGCGCTCAGGTCCCCATCTCCCACGAGGCGAGGTACTTCTGCTGCTCGGCCGTGAGGGTGTCGATCGCAACCCCCATTGCCGCGAGCTTGAGGCGCGCGATCTCCGCGTCCAGCTCCCTCGGGATGCGGTGCACAGCCTTCCCCAGCTGCTTGGCCTGCTGCACCACGTGCTCGGCCGCGAGCGCCTGGTTCGCGGTGGGCCCCTGGGCCGCCTGTTTGAGACCGTCCAGGTCGATCTCGACGTTGAAATGACCCGAGTTGGCAAGCACCGCTCCATCCTTCATGGCACGCATGTGCTCCATGCGAATCACGTGCGTGTTCCCGGTCAGCGTCACGAACACGTCGCCCAGGCGCGCGGCCTCCGCCATCGGTGCCACGCGATAGCCGTCCATCTGCGCCTCGAGCGCCTTGAGGGGGTCGATCTCGGTCACGATGACGTTCGCGCCCGCCCCGCGCACCCGGAGCGCAAACCCGCGCCCGCACCACCCATACCCCGCCACTACCACCGTGCTCCCAGCCACGAGCAGGTTGGTGGCGCGCAGGATTCCGTCGAGCGTCGATTGCCCGGTGCCGTAGCGGTTGTCGAACAGATGCTTGGTGTCGGAGTCGTTCACGGCGATCACCGGGAATTGCAGCACGCCGTCCCGCGCCATCGCCCTGAGCCGGATCACACCCGTCGTGGTCTCTTCGGTCGAGCCGTGCACGCCGGCGACGAGCGCCTTGCGGTCGGCCCCGGAGAGCGTCTCGACCCACTTGCGGACCGGTGGGGCGAGATCGTCCAGCCGGTTGAGCGCGATCATGTGGAGCGCGCCTACCAGGTCCGCGCCGTCATCCATCGTGACGTCGGGACGATGCGCCAGCGCGGCGCGGATGTGCTCGTAATAGGTAGTGTGATCCTCTCCCTTGATCGCGAACACCTTGATGCCGTGGTCCTTGACGAGGTGCGCCGCGACGTCGTCCTGGGTGGAGAGCGGGTTCGAGGCACATAGCGCGACATCCGCGCCGCCGGCCTGCAGGGTGACCGCGAGGTTAGCGGTCTCCGTGGTGACGTGCAGGCAGGCGGAGAGGCGACGGCCCGATAAGGGGCGCTCCCGGGTGAAGCGTTCCCGGATCTGGCGGAGCACCGGCATGGACCGCTCCGCCCACTCGGTCCGGCGACGTCCCTCTGCCGCGAGCTTCAGGTCCTTGATGTCGTGGTCGGCGGTCCGGGCCGTCGTGGTCATGCGGTCACTTTCTTGGAGGCATAGTGCTTGGAGCGCTGGACGGCGAGGCGCAGGTCTTCCACGCGGTTGGCGCGCTCCCAGGTGAACAACTCGACTTCGCGGTCCCCGTCTTTGTCCACGTAGCGGCGGCGCTCCGGCGCCCGGCCGAAATGCCCGTACGCGGCGGTCGCCCGGTAGATCGGTTGCCGCAGGTCCAGTGCCGCATTGATCGCGAGCGGCTTGAGGTCGAACACCTCGCGGACCGCGTCTTCGATGGCTTCGTCCGGTACGACGCCGGTCCGGAACGTGTCGATCATCACGGAGACCGGCTCCGCGACGCCGATGGCGTAGGCGACCTGCGCCTCGCAGCGCTGGGCCAGCTTGGCGGCCACCACGTTCTTCGCGACCCAGCGCATGGCGTAGGCGGCCGAGCGATCGACCTTGGACGGGTCCTTCCCGCTGAAGGCCCCGCCCCCGTGCCGGCCCCAGCCGCCGTAGCTGTCGACGATGATCTTGCGGGACGACCAGCGCGATGACGCCCTCCCGCAGCTCCGTGTTGTCGATCTTGTCCGAGTGTTGGGTCGAGACCACCACCTTGCTGACCCCGACCGGGCGTGCGCCCTCATAGACCACGCTCACCTGGGTCTTGCCGTCGGGCCGCAGCCAGGGAAGGTCTCCCGCCTTGCGCACGACCGCGAGCCGCTCGGCGAGACGATGGGCGAGCACGATCGGGAGCGGCATGAGCGAGGGCGTCTCGTCCGAGGCATACCCGAACATCATCCCCTGATCGCCCGCCCCGCCCCGATCCACGCCCATGGCGATGTCGCCCGACTGGCGGTCGATGGTGGTGAGGATGGCGCAGGTCTGCGCATCGAAGCCGAAGCTCGCGTCGGTGTAGCCGATAGCGCTGATCGTGCCCCGGACGATGTCGGGGATATGCACGTAGGTGGACGTCGTGATCTCGCCGGCCACCACGGCCATGCCGGTGGTGACGAGCGTCTCGCAGGCGACGCGGGCCGCCGGATCCTTGGCGATGATCGCGTCCAGGACCGCATCCGAGATCTGATCGGCGATCTTGTCGGGATGTCCTTCCGTCACCGACTCGGACGTGAAGACGTGGCGCTGCGCTGGCATCTCTCGATCCGACCGGAGGTTAAGCGTTCAAGCTAGCGGCGCGCCGGGCGCCGGGCAACCGTGCGTGGTGATCGAGCAGCTTCAGGTCCACCGCTTCGGCGAGCGCGAGGCGCAGCAAATCGAGGACATCGTCCGCGGTGCGCGCGGCGAGCGCCTCCGCGGCGACCGCGCGGGCGCGCGCCGCGCTCACCTGCCGCACGGTCCACTTCACGAGCGGCAACGCCGGCGGCGCTACGGAGAGGGTCTCGTATCCGAGTCCGATCAGCAGGAACGCCGACAGCGGCTCGGACGCCATTTCCCCGCACACGCTCGCCGGTTTTCCCGCCGCGCGCGCGGCGTCGGCAACTTGCTTCAGGAGACGCAACACGCTCGGGTCGTGCGGCGTGAATCGGTCGGCGAGCCGGGCGTTGCCCCGATCCACGACGAGCGTGTATTGCGTCAGGTCGTTCGTGCCGACGGACAGGAAGTCCGCCTCGGCGGCGAGCCGGTCCGCGATGACGGCGGCGGCGGGCGTCTCGACCATCACGCCCACGGGCAACGAGGTCGCCGCGGGGACGCCCTCCCGAGCGAGGCGGGTGGCTTCTTCGGCTACGAGGGCACGCGTGCGGTCCAGCTCCTCGAGACGGGTGACGAGCGGCGCCATCAGCCACACGTCGCCGTGCTTGGCGGCCCGCAGCGCCGCTCGCACCTGCGTCCGAAAGAGCTCCGGCCGATCGAGGCACACGCGAATGGCCCGCCAGCCGAGCTGGGGGTTCGCCTCGGACGGCGCGCGGAACTGCAGGGGGAGCTTATCGCCGCCCAGATCGTACGTGCGCACCACCACCGGATGGCCCGGGAACGCCTCCGCCACGCGCCTGAAGTAACCCGCCTGCTCGTCCTCCGTCGGCAGGGTGCTGTGGCCCGTGATGAGGAACTCGGTGCGGAGCAGGCCGACCCCCTCCGCCCCGTGCTGGCGCGCCGCGCTGATCTCATCAGGCAGGTCGACGTTGCCTCGCAGCACGATCCGCAGGCCGTCGACCGTGACGGCCGGGAGGTCCACCACTTCCTCGAGTTGGGAAGCGAGCTCGCGCCGGCGCTGCTCGAGCGCCCGTGCCTCCGCGATCTCGTGCGGCGTGGGATCGAGCAGAACCGTCCCGCGCGTCCCGTCCATTACGAGCATGGTGCCGGGCTCGATGCGCTCGATGGCCCCCGCGACGCCGAACACGGCGGGGATCCCGATCGAATGGGCGAGGATCGCCGCGTGGGAGGTGCGCGTCCCTTCCTCGCTCACGAGTCCGACCACGTGCTCCCGATCGAGCTCTACGGTGAGCGCCGGAGAGAGCTCCTTGGCCACCACCACGGACGGCTGGGTGTCACGGACTTCGAGGGTCTTGAACTCGTAGGCCTTCTCGGCCGTGAGGTGGTTCTCGCGAATGAGATTCGCGACGGCGGCCAGGAACTCCTTGTCCTCGAGCATCAGGATCTGGGCGTCGAAGATGCGGGCCTCATCCAGGCCCGCGCGGTCTTCGGTCTTGGCCTTCATCGCCTGGAGAAAGCGCTTGACGTCGCGCACGGCCGCGCGCAGCCGGCGCACTTCCTTCTCGACCTGTGAGCGTGGCACCACGCGATGCGGCACGTCGGGCATGGCCCAGCGTACCACCACGGCAGGCCCCACGCCGATCCCGGCCGAGACGCCGATTCCCTTCAAGTGCCGGTCGCTCATCCCGCACCCTCGTTCTCGCGCTCCTCCGCCTCGCGCAGCTCGGCTTCCCGCAGCTCCGCCGTCAAATGCATCTCGTGGAACCCGTCAGCCACCAGGGCGAGCAGCGCCTCCATGGCCTGCTCCGCATCCTCCCCGTCCACGCTGATGATCAAGGATGAGCCACACTCCGCCGCCAGCATCATCACGCCCATGATGCTCTTGCCGTTGACGGTGAGGTCGTCCTTGCGCACCTGGACGGTCGACTTGAACCGGCTCGCGAGCTTCACGAACTCGGCGGCCGGGCGCGCATGCATCCCGAGCGGGTTCACGATCTTGGCCGAGCGCTCGATCACTGCCAGAACCATCCGATGAGCGCCGCGAGCGCGAGCAGCACGAGTCCGAATCGCAGGCCCGTCAGGCGGGCGCGTTGCCACCGCAGGAGCACGAAGCCGCCGGCGGCGACCACCGCGAGGACGGCGCGGGTCCAGCTGAGGAACCCGCCGGTGAGGTAGTGCACCACGAGCGGGAGGGCGACGCCCGCGACGAGCGCCATCGCAGGGGCCGAGAGCGTCGCAGCCCGCTGGAGCACGGGCTCACGCAGCGCCGTTGCGACCTGCCCTCCGTACGCCCAGCCGGCCCGCAGCGCCCACCACCGCAATGCGACGTGACCGATGTTGTACACGATCAGGAAACCGAAGATCGCCCAGAGGCCGAGCCCGAGCGCCACGCCGATGAGCGCGAGCCCCGAAGTCAGCGGTAGCCAGCCGGCCCACACCAGGCGGTCGCCGAGCGCGCCGAGCGGCCCGCACAGGGCGGTGCGCAGGCGCTCGACCTGCTGCGGTGGCACGCCGTCGTGCTCGGCGCGCGCCGTCGCCCCGACGGCAAGGCCACACAAATACGGGTGTGCGTTGAAGAAATGCGCCGCGCGCGCCACCGCGGCGTGGTAGGCCGTGCCGTTGCCGTCGAGGTCGCGGATCAACGGCTGCTCCGCCACGCCCATCCCGATCCCCTGCATCCGCTCGTAGTTCCACGATCCCTGCACCGTGAACAGACGGAGCAGGCTGCGGCCGAGCGGCGGGCGCGCGGGGGTCGTCATCGGAGCCACACGACCGCCGCGCCGCCGACCAGGCCCGCGGCGAACCAGCGGAGGCCCGGGCCACGACCGACCAGGCGGAGTGTGCCCGCCGTTCCGGCCGCCAGCGCGACGCCCACCGCGGCGACACTGAGCAGCACCCTACCGCGCGACCACACCGTGCCGACCAGATAATCGCGGGCGAGCTGCGCGAGCGCGAGGCCCAGCGCGGTCACCACCGCGGCGCGCGCCGCGTCGCGCAGGATGCCGGCGATGTGCAATCGCGCCAGGACGCGCGGCTCGCCGGTCTCCAGGGCCGCCGCAGCGCGGTGAACCGCGCGCGTGTTGAGGCGCCGTATCACCTGCAGGCTCGCGCCTCCGGCCATCGCCGTGATCAACCCGACGACGGCGCCCAAGCCGAAGCCAAGGGTTCCCGCGCCGGCGTGCGCCGCGCTCACCGCGGCGATGGTCGCTGGCCCGTATTCGGGGTACCGCACTGCTCCCACGGGCAAGATGTCGTACTGGAAAAGCTCGAACAGGACGCCGAGCTGCAGGCCGGTCGCGACGTCCCCCAGGATCGCGCCCGCGATCGGCCCCGCGACGATGGGACGCGCGATCATCGCCTGCGGCACGCTCACCAGGTCGAGGCCGACGAGGGTGCCCCATACGAGCAGCATGACCTGGAGCACGGCCGGGGGGCTCACGTGAAGTCCTCGAGCGGGACCGGACGCGTGGTGGGCACGTCCTGTGCAGTCACCTCCACCCCCTGGGCGGCCAGCGCCTTGAGCTTCACCGCTTCCCCGTCAGAGAGATACACGTACCGGAGCCGCTCCGAGCGCCCTGGGCGGTGGTGCAGACCGCCTACGTTGACCCGGCTCACGCCATGGCCGTTCGCGGCGAGCGCGGCGAGCGTGTCGATGTCTCCGAACACCAGGATGCCGGTGCGCGGGTCCCGCTCCCACTCCGAGAGTCGCTGCCGCGCTTCCGCCGTCGAGGCGAACACGACTTCGATATCAGGCGGCACACCCATTCGATAGAGCTCCTGCTCCTGGTCGCTCGAGCGCACGCTGTCGTCCACGAGCACGATGAATCGCGCGTTGAGCGGTTTCCCCCAGCCGACGACCACCTGGCCGTGGATCAACCGATCATCGACGCGATACAGGGCGATACTCATGCGGCGGGCGTGCGGATCGCCCGACTCCCAGCCTCGGCCGCGCGTCGCGCGGCGTCGGCGGGTGCGAGATCGCGATGGAACACGAAATCGAGCAGCATCGCGAGATTCACACCGGTCACGACTGCCACATCGGTCCGGCCCCGTGCCAACCGCACCGAGCTCGTCAGGCAGGACCCCCCGGGCAGATCCACGAAGAGCACGGCCGGCCGGGCATCGATCGCCCGGGTGAGCCGCTCCGTGAGCGCCCCGCTGTCGCACCCGTCGTTCGAGACCGGCACCAGGGCGTCGTTCACGCCGGTGATCGCCGCGACGGCGGTGAGCAACGCCTGCGCCACGGCCGCGTGCGACACGATCACGCCGCGCAGGGGCTCACTCATTGTCTTCCTCGAGATACTCCTGGAGCTGCCGGCGCTCGGCGAGACGCTTGATCAAGCGGTCGTTAAAGGCGCGCGCCGCGTCCACCCCGCTGTAGCGCAGCAGGTGGTTCATCGCCACGACCTCACAGATTACGGTGAGGTTTTTGCCTGGGTTGAGCGGCACGGTGACGAGGGGCAACGTCACGTCCAGCACCTGGGTGGTCTGGCCATCGATGCCGGTGCGGTCATACTCGCGCGACGCATCCCAGTCCTCGAGCTGGACCACCACCTCGATGCGCTTCTGCTGGCGCACCGCGCGGACACCGAATAGGGCCCGGATGTCGATGAGCCCGACCCCTCGGATCTCCATGTGATGCTGGGCGAGCTCGTGCCCGCGGCCGATCAACACGTCGTTGCCGCGACGCGTGATGTGCACGAGGTCGTCCGCCACCAGGCGATGGCCGCGCTCGACCAGGTCCAGCACGCATTCGCTCTTGCCGATCCCCGACCGCCCGAGGAACAGGAGCCCCACGCCGAACACGTCGGCGAGCGAGGCATGCACCGTCGTGGCGGGGGCGAACGCATCGTCCAGGAACGGCTTGAGGCGACGATAGAACTCCGCCGTCTTGAGCCGCGTGCGAATTACCGCGACTCCTTTCTTGCGCGCGAGCTCGAGCAGTTCGGAGGGGGGCTCCTGTCCTTTGGAGATGACCACGCACGGCAAGTCGAACTGGAACAACGTCTCGATCGCGCGGCGCCGCGCCACGGCGTCGAGGGTGGCCAGGTACGTGACTTCCGTCTCGCCGAGGATATGAATGCGGTGCGCCGCGAAGCGCGCCGTGTAGCCCGCGAGCACGAGCCCGGGGCTCGACGCCTCGGGCGTTGGGATCTCGCGGTCGAGCCCCAGGTCACCGGTCAGGGCCTCGAGCTGCAGCGGATCGCGCTCGAGCAGGTCGCGGACCTTCGGCAGGGGGCTCATCGGGGCTCCCGCGTCCGGGCCCGGCGACCGCGGGCCGCGCGACGGCGGATGGGGGACTTGTCGAGCTGGCGGCGGAGCTTGGCCACGGCCGCATCGAGCGCGCTCCGATGGTCGCTTCCGCGCGCCTTGGCGACGTGCAGGACGCCGCGCGCGGCGTGCAACCGCACCTCCACCAGGGGGCGGCCGTTGTCCGCGACGAACAGGATCCGCGAGTCGTGCGGCCGGGGCGCGATCCGCCCGATCCTCTCGAGCAGCGTTCGGGCGCGCGCGCGAAGCTCGTCTGCGACGTCGCAGTGGCGCGCCGTGATGGTGATTCGCATGCTCAGACCGTCCCTTCCCCTTCCCGTTCACCTCCCGACTCGATGACGCGGCGGAGATGGGCTTCCGTCGCCTCGGCGGCGTGTTCCCACGACAGCCGCTCGGCGAACGCGCGCGCCCCCGCTCCGAGTCGCGACACGAGCGCCGGATCGCCGGCGAGCGCGAGCATGCGGTCGGTCAGGGCGCGGACGTCGCCATGTGGCACGAGAAATCCCGTCTCGCCGTCTCGCACCGACTCCCGCAAGCCCGGACTGTCCGAGGCGAGTGCGGGCGTTCCGCAGGCCGCCGCCTCGACGTTCGAGATGCCCCACCCTTCCTTGGGACTCGCGAGTACCACGCCCCACGACCGTCGCAACAGTCGCCGCTTCTCCTCGTCGGACACGAACCCCAGGAAGCGCGCGGCCGGGCCGAGCCCGAGCCTGCGCGCCAGGCGCTCGAGGCGCCCCCGGTCGTCCCCCTGACCGGCCACGTCGAGGAACAGGTCGGGACGGCTTCGCCGCGCGACCGCCAGGGCCCGGAGCGCGATTTCCACTCCTTTATAACGCTTGAGCCGCCCCACGTACAAGAACGTCGGCTCGCGCGTCCGCGAGGCATCGGGGGTATACCAGGCCGCGTCGACGCCCGGATGAATCACGTCGATCCGCTCGCGTGGCACGCCCCGCCGCGCGAGGTCGTCCCGCGTGCTCTCGGAGATGGCGTGGAACCAGGCCCGGCGGTACGCCCCCGGGATCAACCGCTCGGCGGCCCACACCACGGCCGCGATGGGCCAGCTCGCCTCGCGAAACGCGGTGGTGCCGAACAGGTGCGGCACGAGCGCTGAGAAAGGTTTGTCGGTAAGTCCCGCGAGAAACAGGGGCAGCTTGTTGATGTCCTCGACGACAACGTCGTAGGAGCCGGCGGAGAGCAGGCGCCGTACCGCCCCACGAGCGTGGAGCGCGAAGGTGTACCGTCCCCCGTAACGCCGCACCCGCATGCCGTCGAGCTCCGCTTCGGGAGCGGCGCCCGGCCAGCCGCTCGCTACCAGGTCGATGGTGTGGCCACGACGGGCCAGACGGCCGAAGATCTCGTGCAAGTGGATCTCCGCGCCGCCGGCGTACGGGTTCTCGCGGTCGTTCCAGTTCACGAGCAGGATCCTCACAGCGCGCCGGACTCCCGCGCCACGCTGTCGAGCACGCCGTTCACGAACCCTGGCGGCCACCCGGCGGTCGAATTCCGGGAGGCCCGCGATGGCCTGGGCGGCGAGGTCGGCGCCACGGTCGTAGCCGGTCGGGGCGTGGCCGTAGGCGTTGGCGAGCCGGGCGACGACCGTTTCGATGGAGGGGCGGCCGGACAGGTCCCAGGCGTAGAGGAGCTGCAGCGCGCGAGCGCGGGCCTTAGTCTCGGGGCGCTGCACGGGTGAGCTGGGCCAGGACGTCAGCCGTGGTGAGCGCCGCGTCGGTCGCCTCGTAGCCCTTGTTCCCGGCCGTGCCGCCGGCCCGCGCCAGCGCCTGCTCCAGCGTCTCCGTGGTCAGCACGCCGAACCCGACCGGGAGCCGGTGCGCCAGGGCGACGTTGCCGAGCCCACGCGCCGCCTCACCGGCAACGTACTCGAAGTGGGGCGTCTCGCCCCGGATCACACACCCGAGCGCGACCAGCACCGCATACCGCCCGCTCGCCGCCGCGGCCTCCGCCGCGACCGGCAGCTCGAAGGCGCCCGGGACCCAGATCACGTCCACGCGCGCGTCGGGCACGCCCTTGTCGTGGAGGCACTCGCGGGCGCCGTCCAGCAGGCGCGCGGTGACGACCTCATTGTAGCGGCTGACGAGCACGGCGACGCGACCTGCTCGCGGCGCGCGCGGCGAACCCGGGATCTCGGCCACGGTCAGTGGGACAGGAGGTGGCCGAGCTTGTCCCGCTTGACGTCGAGATAGGAGCGGTTCTCGTCGGAGGGCGTCATCACGATCGGCACACGCTCGACGATCTCGAGGCCGTAGCCCTCGAGCCCGACCAGCTTCATCGGGTTGTTGGTGAGCACGCGGATCGAGGACAGCCCCAGATCCAGGAGGATCTGCGCCCCGATGCCGTAGTTGCGCAGGTCCGGCTTGAAGCCGAGCTCGCGGTTCGCCTCGACGGTATCGTGACCGGCGTCCTGGAGCTCATACGCCTTCAGCTTGTTGAGCAGACCGATACCGCGACCTTCCTGATCGAGATACACGATGACGCCGCGGCCCTCCGCGGCGATCATCCGCATGGCGGAATGCAGCTGCCACCCGCAGTCGCACCGGCCGGAGCCGAAGACGTCGCCCGTGAGGCACTTCGAGTGCATGCGCACCAGCACGTCTTTCCGTTTCCCCGGGTCGCCGTACACGAGCGCCACGTGCTCCGCCGGGTCGACGTCGTTCGTGTAACCCACGATGCGGAATTCCCCGAACGGCGTCGGCAGGCGCGCCTCCGCCACGCGGTGCACTAACCGCTCGTGCGCGAGCCGATACGCCACGAGCTGCGCCACCGTGATGAAGCTGAGCCCGTGCTCCTTGGCGAACTTCTCGAGATCCGGCTGCCGCGCCATGGACCCGTCGGCGTTCAGGATCTCGCAGATCACCCCGGCGGGATAGAGCCCGGCGAGGCGCGCGAGGTCCAAGCTGGCTTCGGTCTGGCCCACGCGCTGCAGCACGCCGCCGGGCCGCGCCCGCAATGGGAAGACGTGCCCGGGACGGCGGAGGTCGGTCGGCACGCTGCCGGGGTCGATCGCCACGCGGATGGTCGCGGCGCGGTCCGCCGCGGAGATGCCGGTCGTGACGCCGAAACGCGTCGCCGCGTCGATCGAAACGGTGAACGCCGTCTCGTGCGCCTCGGTGTTGTGCTCGGCCATCTGGGTGAGCCCCAGGGCCTGGCAGCGCTCCGGCAGCAGGGTGAGGCAGATCAACCCCCGCGCGTGCGTCGCCATGAAGTTGATCATGGCGGGGGTGACCTTCTCCGCGGCGCCGACCAGGTCCCCCTCATTCTCGCGATTCTCGTCGTCGGCCACGATCACCAGCTTGCCGGCGCGGATGTCCGCGATCGCCTGCTCTATTTTGCGATGCTGCATAATTGCCTCACGTACTTTCCGAGTACGTCACCCTCCACGTGCACGCGATCGCCCACGCGCAGCGCGGCGAGCGTCGTGTGCTCACGCGTGAACGGAATCAACGAGATCTGCACCCGATCCCGCCCGGGCAGGTCGTTGATCGTCAGGCTCACGCCGTCCACGGTGATCGCTCCGTGCGGAATCGAAATCTCCCGGACGGCGTCCGGTACCCGCAGGTCGCACACCCAGGCGTCCCCGTGTTGCTCTGTCTGTTCCACCACGGCGACCCCGTCCACGTGTCCCTGGACGATGTGACCCCCCAGGCGATCGGTGGCGCGCACGGCGCGCTCGAGGTTCACGCGACGCCCCTCACGATATTCACCGAACAGGGTGCGGCCTTCCGTGGTTTCCACCACGTGGACCGTGAACCCGCCCTTCACCACTCGCTCGACCGTGAGACAGGCGCCGTTCACGGCGATGCTCTCACCCGGCTTAAGACCGCGGAAAGGAGCGCGGATCGTGAGAACGAGTCCATCCTCCTCTTCCCCCTTCCCCCTTCCCCGGCCTTTACCCCCGTTTCGCGCCACGCGCGCCACGCGCCCCACGGCGCTCACGATTCCGGTAAACATATCCGCTTGTCCAATACCAATAATGTATCAGAGCCCAACGCGCGGCGCTCCACGGGCGTCCAGCGCGGCGCCGCGGCGAGCCGCTGCGGTGGAACCCCCGGAAATGCCGGTACGGCGCCCTCGCCGAGCCAGACCGGCGCCTGCACCCAGTAAAGGCGATCGACCAGTCCGTCCACCAGAAGCTTCGCGCCAAGCGCCCCGCCTCCCTCGCACAGCACTGACTGGATGCCGGCGTCGCGCAGCATGCGGAGTCCGTCCCGCAACGTCGTGGGGCGGAACACGCGCACGCCGCTGCGTTCGAGCTGGGTGACGCTGGACGGCGGTGCGTCGAGCGACGACATGACCCAGGTTGGCACATCGCGCGCGGTGCTCACGAGCTGCACGCCGAGGTTGAGCATCGCGCGTCGGTCGAACACGACGCGCACCGGCGGCCGGCGTGGCGTGACCGGACCGCGCACCGTGAGCTGCGGGTTGTCGCGCAGGGCTGTCGTGCCGCCGACCGCGATCGCGTCGAACCCGGCGCGCAGCCAGTGCACGTGCTCGCGCGCCGCTTCCCCCGAGACCCACTGCGAGCTGCCCGCGGCGTCGGCGATCCGGCCGTCGATCGAGGTGGCGAGCTTGAGCGCCACGAAGGGTCGCTCGTTCTGCTCCCGCGCGAACAGGAAAGGCGCGTTGAGCGCGGCGGCCGCTTCGGCGAGGAGCCCGATCGAGACGATCACGCTCTTGCTGCGGAGCACGCCGGCCCCACCCCGGGCTTCGGCGTCGGGGTCGGGGATCGCCGCGACCACGCGCGCCACACCGGCCTGCACGATCGCGTCGGTACACGGCGGCGTCTTGCCGTGGTGGGCGCACGGCTCGAGGTTCACGACCAGCGTCGCCCCGCGCGCCCGCTCGCCCGCAGCCTGGAGCGCCACGACTTCGGCGTGCGGTCCGCCGAATTCCGCGTGGTACCCTTCCCCGACGACCTCCTCACCGGACAGCACGACCGCGCCCACGAGGGGGTTTGGAGCAACGCGCCCCCAACCCCGGCGTGCGAGGTCGAGGGCGCGTTCCATAGCCGCCCGCTCTGCGGGCGGTGGTGCCGCCCGTTCGAGCGTCTCCTTAGAATCCGAACCGGATGCCGAGACCTCCGAAGACATGGGCCGCCTTGGGATCGAAGTCGGAGAACTTGGTGAAATAGCTCTGATCCTTCCCCGATTGCAACCCAATCTCGCCCACCAGCTTCACGGCCGCGAGGGAGAGCCCGCCGTTCACGAAGGCCAGGGCCCGGGTGTTGGTGGGGTTGATCACCACGGTCTGTACGCTCGTCAGCGTGGTGCCGTCATGGAACTGGATGTTCGTGTCGTTCGACTTGTAGCGGTCGACGCCGACACCGGCCGCGACGTCCACCAGGACGAACTTCCAGCCCGCCACCGCGCGATAGCTGTCGCTCACGAGATCCATCGTAAACTGGAACAGATCCCCCGTGCCGAACGTGGGGCCCAGCGTCCCGTACCGCAGCCGCGGTACCGTGCGATGCATGTAGCTCACCGACACCGCGGGAATGGGAAACCCTCCGTTGAGGACCCCGACACGGACGCCGTATCCGATCCCCAGCGCCGCATCGCTGATATGCGTGGCGTTCGAATCCACGGTGAGATTCTTGATCCCCGTCGGAAGGACCAGTGCAGAGCCAAGCACGTCGACGGCCAGCAGGCCGCCGCCCAGGCCCTTGAGGAGGCCCACCGCCCCTTCGACCATCGGCGCGGGAACCACACCGTTGAAGCTCGACGGCACCGGCGACTGGTTGGCAGCCGTCGGGTCGGGGAGCGCAGCCTTGATCCCGTTCACCCGCGCGGTGAGCGTAAGGTGTCCGAGTCCTCCGGTGGCGCGAGCGGTGCCGAGCACAGGGTTGCCGCCGGTCACGATCATGCCGGCGAGCGGATAGAAAGCCCGGACCGCATCCACGGCGGTGTTACACGCCGCGGTCGCGTTGGGGTTGATTGTGTTGCATTGAGGCTCCTGCGCGGCGAGTGGAGCCGCGCCGAGCATCAGTGTCAGCGTGATCACGATGCGACGCATGTCACCTCCTACCGTTCGGCGAATTTGACGGCCCTGGTTCCGGGCCGGACTTCTCCAATGATCCATGCCTCGACGGCGGCGCGCTTGGCCGCCGCGATGACGGCTTCGGTGTCGTCACGAGCGGACACGGCGATCATGCCGATCCCGAGATTGAAGACGCGGCGCATCTCGCCGAGCGACACTGCGCCGGCGCGTCTCAGGACGCGGAACACCGGCGGCCATCGCCACGCGCGGGCGTCTATCACGGCCTCGCATCCCTCGGGCAAGATGCGCACGAGGTTTCCGGCGATGCCCCCACCGGTGATGTGCGCGAGGGCATGCAGGCGCGCGAGCACGGGGCTCACAGCGGTAACGTAGCTGCGGTGCACGTCCAGCAACACCTGCGCCACCGTTCGCCCGGTCTCCGGAAATTCGTCGTGCACGTCCAGCCGCAGCCGCTCGAACACGATCCGGCGTGCCAGTGTGTACCCGTTGGTGTGCAGTCCGTTCGACGCGTAGCCGATCAACACGTCGCCTGGACGCACCAGATCGCCGTGCAAGGCCTTTCGCTCTTCCACCACGCCGACGATGGTCCCCGCCAGGTCGTACTGCCCTGGCTGGTAGAGGTCCGGCAACTGCGCGGTCTCGCCGCCCGCGAGCGTCATCTCGTGGGCCTGACACCCCCGGGCCACACCGGACACGATCGCCGCCGCCGTCTCCGGCTCGAGCTGGGCGGTGGCGAGATAGTCGAGGAACGCGAGGGGACGCGCACCGTGCACCAGGATGTCGTTCACGCAGTGGTTCACGAGGTCTTCGCCTACCGTGTCGTGAATTCCCGCGCGTGCGGCGACGAGCACCTTCGTCCCGACGCCGTCGGTGGAGAGCACGAGCACCGGATGCTCGAACCCGGCAGGCACGCGCACCATGCCGCCGAACGCGCCTATTTCTCCCACGGCGAGCGCCGTCCGGGTGGTCCGCACGAGGCTCGCGATCCGGCGCTTCGCCTCCTCTGCCGGACCGCGAACGACCCCATCGCCGCACCGTACATCATCGCGCGGCGCATGTTCGGGAGGGTCAGGTCGTCGGTCGAGGCCAGATAGCCCATGAAGCCGCCGGCGAACGCGTCGCCGGCGCCCGTGGGGTCGAACACGTCCTGCAGCGGGTAGGCGGGGACCTTGAACGTGGTGTCCGGACTCACGAGCAGGGCGCCGTGCTCCCCCTGCTTGATGACGGCCATCTTGGGCCCTCGCTCGAGCACCCAGCGCGCCGCCCGATAGATGTTCCAGTCGCCGGAGAGCTCGCGCGCCTCGGAATCGTTGACCATGAGGATGTCGATATGGCGCAGCAGCTCCAGGAGGAGGTCGCGCTTCGACTGGATCCAGTAGTTCATCGTGTCGCAGGCGACGAGGGCCGGGGCGGTCACCTGATCCAGCACCCCAAGCTGGAGCTCGGGGTCGATGTTGCCGAGGAACGCGTAGCGCGCCTTGCGAAACGGCGCCGGGAGCTTAGGCCGAAATTGCGCGAACACGCCGAGCCGGGTCTCGAGCGTTTCACGGCTGGCCAAATCGTAGGAGTACCGCGCCTTCCAGCGGAACGACTCGCCCGCGGCCTGCTCCACCCCCGAGAGGTCGACGCCGCGCGCCTCGAGCGACTTGAGGGCGGCCAGCGGATAGTCCGCACCCACCACGCCCACCACCTGCACCGGGTGGAGAATCGCGCCGGCGGCGGCGAAGAACACCGCGGAGCCGCCGGGCGCATCGGCGGTCTCGCCGAACGGCGTGTACACGGAGTCGAGCGCGATCGAGCCTACCACGAGCAGACCCACGTCACATCCGATCCGGGGCGCTGATCCCCAGGAGGTGAAGGCCGTTGGCGAGCACCTGCCGCACGGCCGCGGCGAGCACCAGACGAGCGCCCTCCTGGGGCTCGCCGAGCACCCGGTACTTGTGGTACCAGGCGTGCGCCAGACGGGCCAGCCCCTCCAAGTAGCCGGTCACGCGGTGCGGCTCGAGCGTCTCGGCCGCGCGCGCCACGACATCCGGGAACCCGCCGAGCTCCTTCAGAAGCTCGGTTTCTTCGGGCTCGACCAGCGTACCCAGGTCCGCGCCGGCTGCCTTCACGGACTCGGGGGCGCGCGCAGCCACGCGGAAAATGCCGCTCATGCGCGCGTGCGCCATTTGGACGTAGAACACCGGGTTCTCCTCCGTCTGGCTCTTCGCCAGATCCACGTCGAAGACCAAGTGCGAGTCCCCGCGGCGCATCAGGAAGAAGTACCGCACGGCGTCGCGCCCCACCTCGTCGACGAGCTCCCGCACCGTCATGTAACTCCCGGCACGCTTCGAGATCTTCATCTCGGCGCCGCCCTTCATCACCGTCACCATCTGGTGCAGCACGTACTCGGGATAGCCCGGCGCGATGCCCATCTCGAGCGCTTGCAGCCCGATCCGCACGCGGGTCACGGTGCTGTGGTGGTCCGCGCCCTGAACGTTGATCGCCCGCGTGAAGCCGCGCTCCCACTTGTCGACATGGTAGGCGACGTCGGGCAGAAAGTAGGTATACTCGCCGCCCTTCTCCGCTCGCTTACGCATCACGCGGTCCTTGTCGTCACCAAAATCGGTGGTCTTGAGCCACAGCGCGCCGTCCTTCTCGTACGTGTGCCCGGCCGCCGCCAGCCGGCGCATCGTGTCCTCGACCTTACCGGTCGTGTACAATGACGATTCGAGGAAGTAGACGTCGAACCTGACCCCGAAAGCCTGCAGGTCCGCGTCCTGCTCCTTGCGGAGCTCCTGCACCGCAAAGCGCCGTACCTGGTCGAGGTCCGCTCCCTCCGGATCGTTCGGATGAGCGGCGACGTACATAGAATTCGCGCGTCACGCACCAGCCGGTCCACTCGAGCAGCGATGCGATCGCGTCGCCCAAGGCGGCCTGACGCCCGTGCCCCACGTGCAGCGGCCCCGTCGGATTGGCGGACACGAACTCGACGTTGACCCTCCGGCCGCGCCCCGCATCACTGTGGCCGTAGTCGCCCCGCTGTTCCAGAACGGTGTGCAGCACGGCCGCGCGTTGCTCGCGCTTCAGGAAGAAGTTGATGAAGCCCGGACCCGCGATCTCGACGCGCTCGACCAGGCCGGGCGGCAACTGCAACGCCTTCACGAGCGCCTCGGCGACCGCTCGAGGCTTCTTCTTGAGTGGTTTCGCCAGCACGAGCGCGAGGTTGGTCGCCAGGTCCCCGTACGCCGGATCGCGCGTCGCGACGAGCTCCGGAGGGCGGTCTCCAAGCACGCCGCGCAGATCATCCGGAGACGCACCAGCCCGCAGCGCGGCCTCGGCCAGCGCTTGAGGGAGCACCTCGTGCGCGTTCACTTGTCGCCGGATTTGTGCTTCTTCTTGGCGCTATCGGCGGGCTTTGTCTCGGTCGCCGGCTTCCCCTCAGCCGCCGGCTTCGCCTCGGTCGCGGGCTTGGCCTCTTCCTTGTGATCTGACTGCTTCTCGCCCGCCCGCTTGTAGTCGGTGATATAGAAGCCGGACCCCTTGAACACCAAGCCGGCGCCGCCCGAGATCTGCCGCTCGGCCATCTTGCCGCAGACGGGGCACTTGACGCGCCGATCGCTGTTCATCGTCGGCGAGAACTTCTCGAACCCATGCCCCTTGGGGCACTTGTACTCGTAGGTGGGCATCGCACAACAACTTAGCGGCTCTCACCGAGAGGGTCAATGCACCGAGCGAAGCATCAACCACGCCGCTAGCGCGGCGGCCTTCTCGTCCGCCCGCCATGGTCCTTCAACCGGCTGGCCGAGCTCGGCTACCGCACTCTTCAGTGCCGTGGCCGGGCGCTTGAATCGCTCCGCTGCGGTCTCGTATAAGGTGCGCTCGACCAGCGTCGTGCAGGGGAGGCGGCTCGCACGAGCCGCGCGCTGCAGCGCCGTGCGGAATAGTTGGCCCTCGAGCGCGTGCGCCCGAATGTGATCGTTGCCTATGGTCGCTGGATCGATCGTGCTCCCGACGACGAGCGCGACGCCGCGCACTCGTCGAGCTCGGTTGTACTCCCCGAGAAGCGCGGCGAGGGATCGGCGGGTGACTCGCTCGACGATGCCACGGAGCCGTCGCTCGACCCGCGGCGCCTCGGACGACCGGGCGCCCATCACAGCGTGGTACGGCTGCCTGGATGTCGGGACCGCAGCGTCAGAGAGCTCGATCGTCCGCCGGTCCACGACGTGGGGAGAGCGGGACGCGCCCGCCACCAGCACGACGGTGGCCCAGCCGGATTTGACGCGGCAGCCGAGGACGGCGGGCTCTAGAACTCGCGCTTCTTCATCTCCGAGAAGAAATCCCGCAGCTCGAGGTCTTCCTCGCGTTCCGGTGGTAGGGTGTCGTCGTACTGGCGCCGGCGATTGGGCTTGGCTTTCGCGGCCTTCGCGGCGTTCTTCCTGGCCAACGCGGCCAGCTTCTTGTCTTCACCTTTCGCCATCGGTCAGGCTCCTGTCCGGGTCAGAGATCGGGCGTTCCGAAAGCTGCGCCCGGAGCCCGGCCGCGCGCAATGCCCGCGCCGGAACGGGGCCTCAGCGCCACTCCCGCGCCACCCGCGCCGTCCGGATGTAGTCGAGCCTGGGGTACTCCCGTTCCAGATACGCGTTGCCGTACTGTTGGATAGCGCCCTGGGACGGCGTCTCGCCGTACTCCCCATTCAGGGCGTCGACCGCGGCCATGCCATCGGTCACCTCTCCAATCGGTGGAAAGCCGACCCGGCCGAAGGTGTCGAGGCGCGGGTTGTCGGCAAGATTGATGAAGAGCTGCGTGGTGCGGCTGTTGGGCCCCGCGCTCGCGAAGACGAGCGTCCCGCGCCGGTTGGAGTGGCGTACCGGATCGTCCGGAATGACCCGCGATACCCAGGCCCGGCCTAGCTTCGGGTCGGCGGGCAGGCCGAACTGGACCACGAATCCCTGGACCACGCGGAAGAAGCGAGCACCGTCGTAGAAGCCGTCCTGCACCAGGCGATAAAACCGCTCGGCTCCGAGCGGGGCCCAGTCGCGATGCACGCGCATCGTCACGGCACCGCGGCTCGTGGTGAGGACGACCACGAAGCTGTCGGGCGCCGGCGCGACGGTCTCCGCCCGGCTTGGTGAAGGCGATGCGTCCTTGGGCTTGCATCCGAGCGCCAACAACATGCAGAGGAGGAAGAGTGTTCGCTGCTTCATCCATGTCTCTCCGTGTGGGGGTCCCCGGTCCGCAGGTGGTGAACCAGATACACCACGACTGCCACGTTCACTACCAGCGCCGCCGCGCGTGGCGCGCTCACGTGCCGCGCCAATGCAAACATTTCCACCGGTACGAACAGTGCGGTAGCGAGCACTGTGAGGTACGCCGCCCACCGCTTGGCCAGCCACAATCCCACCCCTTCCACCGTGAACAGCACTGTGTACAGCAGCGCGCCGATCGCCACGAGGTCGAGACGCTGTGGGCTCAAGCCGGTGACCCATGCCAGGACGTGCTGCAAGGCTCGCCGGTCGGAGCTCGCCGCGAAGGCCTCGACCCAACGCTGCGCGCGTGCGGCCACTTCGGGGTGCGACAACTGCAGGGCGCCCAGGGCCACGATCACGAGCAGGACTGCCTTGCAGAACTTGTAGACTGCGATGGCGCGGGTTGGCGGTGGGCCAGTCGCGCGTGCGTGGCTCCAGTGCACGTCGTCGCCACCGCGACCGAGGCCGTACCGGCGGTCGCGGCCGTCACCCAGGGCTGCAAGAGCATAGAGGTGGCCATGCCGCTCAAGCTGCCCACGAGCACTGCGAGCAGGAAGACGCCCAACTCTCCGAGGCGTCGACGCCGAGCCGGAGCCTGAAGCGGCTCCATCGGGCAGCTCAGCGTACTGCGGGGGGCGGGCCCACGACCGACCAATGGGCGTTCCGCAGGCGCCAGCCCTCCGCGCGATGCTCGGCGACCCCGGTGAAGAAGCCGGACTCATCCACCCGGCGCCCCGCCGTGTCGACCCGAACCTCAGTGTAGGGGGCTGCGACTGCGGCAAGCCCCGGACGGAGCGGATCCACTTGTACTCGTTCTCCCCACCGCAGCTCGATGTGTGTGATCGACCGGGCGAGCTCGTCGATTCCTCGGGAGGCAGCCTCAGCGCTCGGGAACACCAGGCGCCCTTCTGCAGCCATGAAGAACGCCGCGTCGTCGGCGAACTGCCGGCGCCAGGCTGCGGGACCGTCCCGGGTCACCTCGCGCGCCACCGCCCCCATGAATGCCCGGACACTGTCCGCCAACGCGGCCGCGTCGGCCGGAGATGGGGCTTCGGACCTCGGAACGGACGTGTGAGTGGCGGCGATGCGCCACCCCTGCCGTGGTGAGCGCACGAAGACCACGGTAGCGCGGATCTGCTGCCGAGACCGCGTGCCGTGCTCCGTCGCAACCTCGCGCACCAAGGCCGACCCGACGGCCAGATTGCGATCGACACGGACCGTCATCGAGTCGAGTGTGAGGGTGTCGATCCGAGCCTCGAGCTCGGCCACGATCTGCAGGCGCTCGGGCTTGGTGCTCAGCCGACCGGTCGCGCCGTCCGTGAAGAGATACCCCTCCGTCCAGAGTCGAGCGAGAGTCGCGGTGTCCTTGGTGCGGAATGCGTCGAGCAGGCGCTGGTAGAGATTCCCCAACTCGCGCTCCTGTGCTTCGGCCCGGGAGCCGAATCCCGCCGCGCCGAGCGCTGCGATCACCAGGAACGCGCGGAACGCCTCGCGCACGAGCGGTTACACCGCCGCCGTTTCACCGCGAGCGTGGAGGGACCGGAACAGCACCCTCGCGACCGCGGCCACATCTCTTACGGCGGCGTCGAACGCGGCTTGATTCGCCTTGGACGGCGCGTGAAACCCGCTGATCTTGCGGACAAACTGCAGGGACGCGTCGCGCAGCTCTTCATCCGAGGGCAGATGGTCCGGGTGCCGCAGCTTCTTGATGTTTCGACACATTGGTTCCTTCCGGGTTGTCGAGTTCGGCTTCGAAACGTACGGTGATCACGGCGACGGGTGCAGGTGCTCCGCCTTCCACCGCATGGCGGCGTAGATGCGGGTTCGGCCACTCGGGTGATCGAAGAACAGGAGCTCTTCGACCGGACCGGGATCGAGCTTGCGATAGTCGCCGAGCTTCAGGTCGACCAGCGCTTCACCGTCGGGCTGGCCGGACGCATTCAGGCCGAAAATGTCCGCCTCGTACTCCTGGGACCGGCTGTAGCTGTTGGTGATGGGCGTGAGGACGAAGCCGTAGATCCCGAGCAGGAGCGCGAGGAGCGGGAGCGCGGCCACGTCGTCGACGCCCCGGAGGTGCCACCGGTCGCCGTAGCGCGCCAGCGCCCAGCCGATCCCCCACCGCATGAACGCGAACCCGAACACGGTCAACACGCCGAAGAACAGCACCGCTTTGTACGCATGGTTCAGGACGTAGTGTCCCATCTCGTGCCCCATCGTGGCTTCGATCTCGGGGAGCGTACAGCGCTTCAACAGGTTGTCATTCAGGGTGATGCGCTCGGTGCCGAGGAAGCCGCTCACGTTGGCGCTGACGCGGGTGGTTTGACGTGAAGCGTCCATCACGTACACCTCGCTGGCCGGAATCCCGTTGGCTCGCGCCATGCTGAGAATCGGATCCTTGATCCGCGCATCATCGAGCTTCACGTACGTGTTGAAGAGAGGGGCGATATAGACGGGAGCGATCACGGCCGTGATGGCCAGGAACGCGATGGTCACCCCGCTGCCCCAGATCCACCAGCGCGGTCCCGCGCGGCGCAGCACGCCGTAGATGGCGATCGCGAAGATGCCGCCCAGGACCACGCCCACCGCGAGCGTCTTGAGCTCATCGCCGAACCAGGAGCCGAAACGATGCGTCGCCAGCCCATACGCGTGCTCCCGTATGAATCCTTCGTACGCGGTGAGCGGAAACAGCATCGTGAAGGTGACGACCAGGAACTGCAGCCAATAGAGGAACGTCTGCAGCGGCCGGACGCGCGTCACGCGCTCCGCCAGATCGCGCATCCGCGCGGACCACCCCGTGGCGAGGAGGAGGAGATACACCGCGGTCGAGGCGAGAAAGTCCCACAGCAACAGCCAGTATCCACCCTCGAAGTACGCGTCCGAGCGCGCTCGCTGGTCCGCGGGAACCGTGGCCAAGTACGCGTTCGTTGCCGCCACCGGATCGAAGTGTGGGCCGGGCTGGGCCTCAGCCGGGATCGGAAGTGGGGCCTCCGTCGGCGCCTGCCCCACCGCGCCAGGCGCCACGAGGAGCACGAGACAGCCTGCCACGACGAGCGCCCGCCGGAGGAGATCAGGCATGGCGTCAAGCTGTGGGCCACCCGCCCAGGGGCGCAAGGCGGACGGTGCAGGCTCAGGCGCCGGGGTACCTGCCGAGGAAGAGGAGCAGGAATGCCGTGGTGTCCGCAGCCCCGTGCGCAATGATCGGAATCCAGAGATTCCGGCCGGATGCGAGATAGAGTATTCCGAAGAGCAGCCCGAACAGCCCGGTGTCGATCGCCCCCGAGGCGCCCTGATATAGGTGTGCCAGGCCGAACAGGGTCGTGGTAACGGCGAGTCCCACCAGCCAGGCGCGACGACCGCCCCCGAGCAGCTGGGAGATTCGGGTCAACAGGTATCCACGAAACACGAATTCTTCACCGAAGCCGGCGAGCGTCCACGAGATCGCGAGGTAGAAGAGGAACAGCTGAACGTTGCCCTTGAGCGCCGCGAAGAGGCTCACGTCCGGGAGCCGGCCGAGGAGGCGCGCGGTCAATGGCTCCACGGCGTAGAGGCTCAGGAACTGGTAGCCGACGCCCGCGGCGAGCCCGATGAGCAGGATGGGCCGCCAGCCGGGACCACGCGTCAGGCCCACGCCCCGCGGTCCTTCGCCGCGCAACCACAGGGAGAGCGCGCCGAAGGCCACGACGACGGGGGTGCCACCGAATGGAAGCAGGCCGATCAGCGCGCTCACCAACATCGCGAGCGCGACCTCCACGACGAGAAAGCGACCGCCGCGAAGCGCCGCGCGGAGCTCGCCCGCGGTCACGCTACGGCGCGGCCGCCAGATCCGTCACCGCGGTCGCAAGCGTCCGCACCTTCGCCTGGTCGGGCGCTCCCGCCGCGTCACCGCTCAACTCCGTCGCCAGCCGCGTCAGCGCGTCCCGCCGTGCCTGCCCCGAGAGTTTCTCGGCGCGGGCGAGCCCCTCGCGGGCGGCGCCCACGCGGGCCGGCGCCAGCCCGTTCGTGCGCGCAAGCTGGTCCAGGTAGGCTCGCGCCACGACGAAGCTCGCCGGCCACACCAGTTTGGGCTGATCCTGCACGTTCAGGACGTCGAAGCGCACCAGCTTCGCCGCGTCGATCTCGTTCTGGGAGATGAACGCGCTCGGTTGCAGCTCGAGGATGTCGAGCCCGCGACCGATCTCGGAGCTGATGATATAGCCGTTGTACCAGTACGCGGACCACGAGCCGGCGCCCACGAGCTTGGTCGAGTCCATCGGACCGCGGTCGAAGTAGGCGATCTCCTTGGGGTGCGCGGGATCGGTCCAGTCGAACACGGAGATCCCCCCCTGATACCAGCCCTGCGCCATGATGTCGCGCCCGGGGATCGGGATCAGGGAGCCGTTGTGCGCGACGCAGTTCTCGAACGGCGTCTGCGGTGCAGGCATCTTGTAATAGCTCCGGAACACCATCGTGTCCTTGGTGACGGTGAAGATGGCGTCGGCCCCCCATTCCGGCTTGTCGGTCACCCGGCATTTGGGCTGCAGACCCCCGCCCCACTCGTCGGTGAACAGCAGCTTGGTGCCGTCGTTGCTGAACGTGGCCGAATGCCAGAACGCGAAGTTCGAGTCGGCCACGGCCGCGATGCGCTTCGGGTGAGCCGGGTCGCGAATGTCGAGCAGGACGCCGTAGCCGGCGCAGGCGCCGCCGGCGATGCCGAGCGCCGGATAGACGGTGATGTCGTGGCATTGCAACGGCCCGGGCCGGGGGCCGGTGCCCGGCGCGGGGGCGGCATGAGCCGCATCCACGATGCCCTGCGCCGCGGCCCGCAGCGCCGCGCTGTCGGCGCCCGTCGGCGCGCCCGTCCCTCCCCGTGCCTTGACGATGCTGTCGAGCCGGGCGGCGACGAATCGCGGACCCAGCACCATCTCCACGCCGTGCATCCGCGCGGTAAAGCCGCCCCGGGCACGCGCGTCCGCCGCGGCCTTCGCCGCGGCGGCGATGTCTTCCGCGGCCTCGCCGTGCGATTCCGGAGCCGCCAGGTCGGCGAGGATTGCCGGCTTGCTCACGACATGCGCCTGCTCGGGGTGCGCGACCGGTACCTGGATCACCTCGATGCGGAACCACTCGCTGTTCGGATCCTTGGAGGGCGCCAGGTCCGAACATCCCGTCAGCTCAGTGGGCGAGCGAACCGGGGCGGTGCCCGAGACATAGATGTAGACGTTCGCCGGGTCGGTCACGAGGGTGTGCGTATGCGAGCCGCGGCAGGTCTGCACGCTCGTGATGGGCTTGGGATGGGCGACGTCCGAAATGTCGAAGATGCGGATGCCGCGCATGCGGTCCTTGCTCACCGAATCGGGCACTCCCTGAGTGCCACAGTCGAGCCGGCCGTTGAAGTCCTCGCCCGAGACGAACAGGAGGTTCCGGTAGACGGAGACATCGTTCTGGGCGTCCGGGCAGACGTACGTCGTGACCAGCGCCGGGTGCCTTGGATCTGCGATGTCCCATACCTGCAAGCCGTGGAAGTTGCCCTGGATGACGTAGTGCCCGGTGAACGCCATGTCCGAATTGAGATAGCCG
>QHUC01000061.1 GCA_003221045.1 Gemmatimonadota bacterium
CTCCGACTGGGCCTTCAGGGTCATCATCGCCGTGACGCCCTCCCAGGCCGCGAACAGGGCGCCGGTCACGCGCCGGCCGGTGGCCGCCTGACCCCAACCGGGCAGGAGGAAGGACCGGAGGAAGGCACCCATCGGATGCATGCGATGCGCGGTGTCGGTCGGCACGACCGTGGCGCCCGTGGTGATGATAGGGGGGGCGGGACGAGTGGTATCGGGCTGCTGAGAGGCTAGACGGGTAGACGGATAGATGGTCAGCAGGAGCGCGAGGGCAGCTCCGCGAACCGTCGAACCGCCTACTTGTCTGACCGTCTGGTTCATCGCGCCACCAGCACTTTCAACCGAGCGGGATCCACGCGCACCGTGCACTCCCGCGTCGCCGGCTCGCGCAGCTCTCCGTCGAGGTGCAAGACGAGCGGCCCGTCGAGCGATCGAATCGTGACCTCGCGCGTTTGGAACAGGGCGACCTCCCGCATGGTGCCGTGCGTTCCGCGCATCACGCGCGGCACGGCCAGGAGAAAACGGGGCAACGATACGCGCCGGATCAGACAGACATCCAGGCGACCGTCGCCTGGGAGCGCCTGCGGAGCGAACCGGTAGCTCCCGCCGGCCGTGGTGCCGTTGCACACCTCCACCATCATCATGTACCCCGTTTCCGAAAATCCGCGCGCCCGCACTTCGAAGCGCGGCGGGCGAAACCGGGCAAAGGCGCGGAACACCGGTACAAAATAGGACGCGAAGCCGGACAGCCCCGGCATGCCGTTCCGCACCCGCACGACCTCGGGCCCGAAGCCGAACCCGACGCTGTTCACGAAGTACTCTCCGCACGCGCGCCCGGCGTCGAACGTCGTGGTCTGAGCCGTGACCAGCCGCTGCACCGCCTGGACGGGGCTGTGCCGGTACACCCCGGTGAGCTTGGCGAAGTCGTTCCCCGTGCCGATGGGGACGACCCCCAGGACGGTGTCGCCGCCGTGCTCGAGCAGCCCGTTCGCCACTTCGTGCACGGTCCCGTCGCCCCCGACGGCCACGACGCAATGGGCGCCCGCGCGGGCGGCGCGCCCCGCCAGCTCGGCCCCGTGACCGGGGCCGTCCGTCCGCGCCACCTCGACGGACCATCCCTGGCGGCGAAACTCCCGCGCGATCGGGTCCACCGCGCGCGCCGCCGCGCCGCGCCCGGCAGCGGGATTCACGACGACATGGGCGTGGATCAGAAGCACCCATTATAAAGCCGACGCCGAAGCTGCGCACAGTGGCTCCGCACGTTGCCCGCGCCTGCACCGGCTCCTACATTGGCGTCCCATGTCCGTTCCGATCGGGTCCGGTGGGGCACGCCGGTTCGACGACGACGAGGTGTCCCGGATCCTCGAACGTGCTGCGGAGCTACAACACCGGGCGCCCCTCGCGCCGCGCGAGACCTCCGGCCTGACGCTCGCGGAGCTCGAGCAGGTGGCCGCCGAAGCCGGGATCGAACCCCAGCACGTGCGTGACGCCGCGGCCGCGCTCGAGCGCGATGCTCCCACCACCCTGGCGGGTGGTCGAGCCCTCCTCGGCGCCCCGATGCGCCTCGAGCTCGAGCGCGTGGTCGACGGAGAACTACCGCCGGGAGCGTACGAGGCCCTCGCCGAAACCATCCGCAACACGATTTCCAGCCCGGGCCACGTCTCGACGCTCGGAAAGAGCTTCGAGTGGAACTCCGCCAATCCCCAGCGCTCGCTGCGCGTGACGGTCACGCCGCGAGCGGGCCGTACCGTGATCCGGATCGAGGAGCGGTTCGGGAATCTGGTCGGTGGCCTGTTCGGCGGGATCGTGGGAGGTGTGGGCGGCGGAGGTGGCGGGGCGGCGCTCGGCGTGATCGGTGGCGCCTTCCACAATATCGGCTTAGCGCTCGCGACGGCGGGTGCCGCGCTGGTCGGATCGTTTCTTCTCGCGCGGACGATCTTCCGCGCCGTGGTCCGCCAGCGCGCTGGGCAGCTCGGCCGGGTGCTCGATGCCCTGGTGGAGCAGACGAGCGCGCACTAGGCGCCGGGCTTCAAGTACCCTTTCGCCAGCAGCAGCTCGGCGTTGAGAATCGCGGCGCCCGCCGCGCCGCGGACCGTGTTGTGGCTCAGCACCACAAAGCGATGCCCCAACACGCCATCACGCGCGATCCGGCCCACCGTGACGGTCATGCCCCGCCCCGCATCCCGGTCGAGCCGCGGCTGGGGCCGATCAGGCTCGTCGCGCACGACGATCGGCTGCGCCGGCGCGCTCGGCAACCCGAGCTCCTGCGGGAGCGCCCGGAACGACGCGAACGCCTCACGCAGCTCGGCCGGATCCGCCGGGCGCCCGAGCGTCACGCGGACCGCCGCGAGGTGCCCGTCCGCAACATTCACGCGGTGACACTGGGCGCTCACGGGAAAGCCGGCGGGCGCCACGCGGCCTCCCTGGAGCCGGCCCAGGATCTTTCGTGTTTCTCGCTCGATCTTCTCCTCCTCCCCCGCGATGAACGGGATGACGTTGTCCGTGATGTCGAGCGCGGACACGCCGGGATGCCCAGCGCCCGAAAGCGCCTGAAGGGTGGTGACGACCACCGCCTCGACGCCGAAGCGGGCGGCGAGCGGGGCCAGGGTCAAGGCGATCATGACCGCCGAGCAATTAGGGTTCGTGACGATGAACCCCCCACCGGCGCCCATGGCGTCGCGGCAGGTGTCGAGCAGCCCCAGGTGTTCCGGGTTCACTTCGGGGATGACGAGCGGCACCGATTCGCTCAGGCGGTGTGCCGAGGAGTTGCTGATGACCGGATAGCCGGCCTGCGCGAAGCGCGTCTCCACGGGGCCCGCCACCTCCGCAGGGAGGCTCGAAAACACCACGTCGCAGTCGAGGGGGGGCTCGGGTGCCTGCACGCGCAGGCCGAGAGCGGCTCGCGGCACGTCGCCCCCCAGCCGCCAGGTGCACGCGTCGGTGTACGGCTTCCCTTCCGAGCGGTCGGACGCGGCAACCGTGGTCACCGCAAAAGACGGATGACCGTCGAGCAGCTGCAGGAAGCGCTGGCCCACGATTCCGGTCGCGCCAAGAATGCCCACTCGGATCATTTCCTGCACGCGCGCTCCTTTCACGAGTGCGGTCCTTGACGCTACGGCGCACGAGCGATAACTATGAACTTACAACCGAAGTGATCGTGGTGATGTGCTGAGAAGCGACCGCCCGCGGCGTACTGTGCGCGGGCGTTCCTGTTTTCGGGACGGGGGTCGAGCACCAGAAAACGGACGATGCGAGCGCGTGTGACGGTACGGGTGCCGGGGTCCACGTCGAACCTCGGGGCCGGGTTCGACTGCGTCGGCGTAGCCGTGGACCGGTGGCTCCGCGTCACGGCCACCACGGGGGGAGGCTCGGGCGCGAATACGACCCTCGAGCGCCATGGCACGCTCGGCGCCCTCGACATTCCGCCGGACGCCGATCTCCTGACTCGTGGCTTCGCGGCCGCCTGCGCAAGAGCCGGTCGAGCGGTTCCCGCCGGCCTCTCGCTCGTGGCGGACTCCGAGGTTCCGGTCGCGCGCGGACTCGGATCCTCGGCCGCGGCCACCGTGGCCGGAGCGGCGGCGGCCACGGCCCTCCTTGGGCTCGAGCTCGACCGGGACGATCTCACCGCCCTCGGCGCCGAGCTCGAAGGACATCCCGATAACGTGGCGCCCGCGGTGCACGGCGGTGCCAACCTCGTGTTGCCGGGCCCGATCGTCGCTCCACTCGTCATTCACGAGTCAATCGCTTTGGTGTTCGCGGTCCCGGACTTCACGGTGGAGACCAAGCGCGCCCGTGCCGTGCTGCCCGCCACCCTGCCCCACGAGCAGGCGGTTCGAGCGGCAGCAAAGGGCGCCGCGCTCGTGCACGGGCTCGCGCATGCGGACGCGCGCCTCCTGGCCGCGGCCCTGGACGACGTGCTGCACGTGCCGTTCCGGCTGCCCCTCATTCCCGGCTACGCAGAGGTCACGGCCGCGGCGCGAACGGCCGGCGCCCACGGCGCGACCCTGTCCGGATCGGGACCGACCGTGGTCGCCGTGACTCCGGCGGTCCACGCCGCCGCGGTGAGCGACGCAATGGTCCGCGCCTGGCGCGCCCGCGGTGTGGCCGCGCAAAGCTTCGTGAGCGCTCGCCCCGTGGGCGGTTACGAGACGGACTGAAGCCCACGCGCCCATGGCCCCCCGGTCGCGTCCTCCGCACATCCACAAGTTCGGCGGTGCCTCGCTCGCCGACGCCGCCGGCGTGCGGCGCGCCGTGGAGATCGTGCTCACCCACCGGCCGGGCCCGCAGGTCGTGGTCGTGTCGGCGATGGGCGGCGTGACGGACGCGCTGCTCGAGGCGGCACGGCGCGCTACTCGGGGCGAAACATCGCAAGTCCGCGCGGCAGCCGAAACGCTTCGCGCGCAGCACACCCGGGCGGCCCGCGCGCTCGTCCCGGCCGGCGGCCGCCTCGACGCGCTGCTCGCCCGCATCGACGCAGCGGTCGACGAGCTGAAGCCGCTCGGTGGCGGGCTCGGCATCCTGCGCGAGCTCACCGCTCGCACGATCGACTATCTCGTCGCGCGCGGGGAGCGCCTCTCCGCGCTGGTGTTTGCCGCGGCGCTCGAGGCGGCGGGCTGCCTGGTCGCCTACGTCGACGCGACCGATGTCATCCAGACCGATGGCACGTTCGGCAACGCGTCACCGGACCTTCGGCGCACGGAACGCGCCGCGCGCCGCGTCCTCCCGCCCCTCCTGGCGCGCGACACGGTGCCGGTCGTCCCCGGGTTCCTGGGGGCGGCGCCCGACGGCCAGGTGGCCACGCTCGGGCGCGGCGGCTCGGATCTCACCGCCACGCTGCTCGCCCGGGTGCTCGGGGCCCGGGAGGTCTCGCTCTGGAAGGACGTGCCTGGCCTGCTCACGGCGGACCCCCGGATCGTGCCGGACGCGCGCGTGGTCCCGCAGGTCCACGTGCGCGAGGCCGCGGAGCTCGCCTACTACGGCGCGAAGGTACTGCACCCGCGCGCGCTCATTCCGGTCCTCAAGCGCCCGGTCGCGATCCGCATTCGGCCGTTCGCCGATCCGACGTCGCTCGGCACCGAGATCTCGCGCCGCCGGACGCTCGAGCAATATCCCGTGAAGGCGCTCTCGGCCATTCCGGGCCAGGCATTGCTCACGGTGACGGGCAGCGGGATGTTGGGCGTGCCCGGCATCGCGGCGCGAACATTCGCCGCCGTCCACCACGAGGGGATCTCCGTCTCCCTCATCAGCCAGGCGTCCTCCGAGCACTCGATCTGCTTCAGCGTTCCCGCCGAGAGCGCCCAGCGCGCGCGGAAGAGCCTCGAGGAGACGTTCCAGCGCGAGATCGAGCGTCAGGAAATCG
>QHUC01000062.1 GCA_003221045.1 Gemmatimonadota bacterium
AGACCTCGCGCTGACCACGCGGCGCCTCGACAAGATCCCCGCCATCGAGCCCCAGGACCTGTCTGCCACCGCCGAGGCGGGGATCGGGTGCGACCTGTTGCGCCAGCAGCTCGCCGATCGCGGCACGTGGCTGGCCCTCGATCCGCCGGGCCTCGCCGGCCGTACGCTCGGCTCCGTGGTGGCGACCGCCACCGCCGGGCCGCTGCGGCAAGGGTTCGGCTCCATCCGCGACCATCTCCTGGGGGTCACGTTCGTCACGGGCGATGGTCGCCTGGTGCAAAGCGGCGGCCGGGTGATGAAAAACGTCGCCGGATACGACCTCACCAAGCTCGAGGCGGGCGGCTTCGGGGCGTTCGGCGTGATCGTGCTGGTGCATCTGCGGCTGCGTGCGGTTCCGCGGGCCGACCGCACGCTCGTCCTCGAGGGCTCGCGCGAGGATCTGGCCCAGGTGACCGACGACATCGCGGCGGCGGGTATTCAGCCAGCGGCGCACGAGCTCCTCTCACCGGCGCTCGCGCGGCGTGAGCGCTGGACGCTCGCCATCCGCTTCGCCGGCTCGGCCGCGCTCGTCTCGGCCGAGGAAACGGGGCTCGGGGCCGCCACGGGCGGCCGCTTCACCGCCCTTCGGGCCGACGAAGCGCATGCCCTGTGGACGCACGCCGCGGAGAGCTTCGCGGCCCGGCCCGTGGCGTTCCGCGTAGGCGCCCTTCCGGATTCGAGCGACGAGCTGCTCGATCTGCTGCAACACCAGGTGGGCGACGAGTGGATCTCGGCGAGCCCCGGCATCGGCGCGATTCGCTGGGGTGGCGAAACGACGGCGGATCGGCTCCGGCGACTGCGCCGCACGCTGGCTGGGCTCGAGGTCCCACTGACCCTCGAGCGGGCACCCTGGCCGGTGCGCGCCGCCGTCGGCCACTTCGGCGCCTACCGCGAGGGCGTGGGCCCGCTCGTCGCCGGGCTGCGGCGCACCTTCGATCCCGGCGAAGCGTTTGTGGTGGCGGTCGAAGGGACGGAATGACGGATCGTCAGGGCTTCGAAGGGCTGGACAGCTGCGTCCACTGCGGTTTCTGCCTCCAAGCCTGCCCCACTTTTCTCGCCACGGGCGACGAAGCCGACAGCCCCCGCGGGCGGATCGAGCTGATGCGCGCGCTCGAGGCCGGGGAGCTCGGCCCCAACGACACCGGCCTGGCGCTGCACCTCGACCGGTGCCTCGGGTGCCGAGGATGCGAGCCGGTGTGTCCGTCGGGCGTGCGGTACGGACAGGGACTCGAGGCCGCCCGCGCGCTGCTGACCGACCGACGGGGCACCCCGCTCATCGTACGCGCGGCACTGACTGCCCTCACCGTCGCGGGCGTCTCACCCGTGGTGTACGGGCTGGCCCGACTGGTACGAGCCACCGGCCTTCCCCGCCGCCTCGCAGGATGGGGCCGGGTCCGGTTCGCGTTGGGAATGTTGGGCGCTACCGCGCCGGGGAGCAGGGAGCGGGGAGCGGTTCGTTCCGCCGCTCACCGAGCGTCCGATCGGCACCGACAGGTACCGCTCCCCGCTCCCCGCTCCCCTGACGCGACCCCTGTGAGCCTGTTCCGGGGCTGTGTCATGAACGGCCTGTTCTCACACGTTCACGACGCGACGATCCGCACGCTTCAGCTCAACGGCTACACCGTGCAGGAGGTCCCGGCGCAAGTGTGCTGCGGCGCGCTGCATGCGCACGCGGGCCTGCGAAGCGAGGCGCGGCGTCTGGCCAGGGTGAACGTCGCCGCGTTCGGCGCGAGCGATGCACCCATCGTCGTCAACAGCGCGGGCTGCGGGGCGATGCTCAAGGAGTACGCTCATCTCGTGGACGGCGGAGCGGAAGGCGCGGGGTCCGGCTTCGCCGCGCGCGTGCGGGATGTCACCGAGCTCCTGGCGGACCGCGGCCCGCGACCGGGCGCACCGCTCGACACCACCGTCGCCTACGATCCGCCGTGTCACCTGCTGCACGCCCAGCGGATTGCGGAGCCGCCGGAGCGCGTACTCCGCGCGATCCCGGTGTTACGCCTCACGTCGATGCCCGACGCCGCGCAGTGTTGCGGCAGCGCGGGACTGTTCACCCTGGTGGAGCCGGAGATGTCGCGCGCCGTGCTCGCTCCGAAAGTCGCGTCGCTGGCCCAGGCCCGACCCCAGGTGGTGGCCACCGGTAATCCCGGCTGCCTCATGCAGCTCGGCGCGGGCCTCGCCGCCGCCCGAGTCCCCACCACGGTCCGTCACCCGGTCGAGCTGCTGGACGAGTCGTATCGGGCCGCCGGCTATTATGCTTGAGGAATGACGGATCGAGAAGCCGAGGCGCTCGTCCCGGTCGCGCGGGTAGAGCCCGGCGAGATCAACCCGGGGCTCGTGACGGCATTGCAGACCGCCGCGGTGGTGTGTCGCGCTGAAACGGGCGTCCTCACGCTGACCGGCCCGGGAGCGGTCACCTGCTTCCAGGGCCTGTTGACGAACGACGTCGAGTTGCCCGGTGACGGCTCGTTCGTCTACGGCGCGCTGCTGACGCCCAAGGGCATGATCGTGGTGGACGGCTGGGCGGCGCGGATCGACACCACGGTGACCTACACGGTACCGGCCGACGGGCGTGACCGCGCGCTCGCCATTTTCACACGCTCGGTGCCTCCCCGCCTCGCCCGCGTCACCGATCGTTCCGCCGACTTGGTGACGTACCGCGTGGCAGGGCCTCGAGCGCTCGCCGTCGCCGGCGCGGCGGGTCTGGCGTTGCCCAATGCGCCCGGCCGCGTGTTACGGGGCGGGACGCCGGACGGTGTGGAGACCGCACGAGGCACCGACGGGGCGCCGTTCGTTCTCCAGATCACGGCACCCGCCCCGGCCGCGGCGCTCTTGGCCGACCGGCTGCGGACCGCCGGCGCGGTGCCGGCGGGACCCGCGGCCCTCGAGTTGCTCCGCGTCCTGGCCGGGTGGCCGCGCCTCGGTGCCGAGATGGACGAGAAGACCATCCCCCAGGAGGTCCGGTTCGACGAGATCGGGGGCGTGTCCTATACGAAAGGGTGCTACACCGGTCAGGAGACGGTCGCCCGGCTGCACTTTCGCGGTCACACCAATCGGCAGCTACGCGGCCTCGTGTTCGATCCCGAGCCTCCGGTAGCTCCGGTCGGCGGCTGGAACGTGGTGACGCATGTGGATCGCGAGGTGGGCCGGGTGACGAGCCTTGCGTTCGTGCCCGACACGGGGTTGCCGGGCGCAGGGCGCTGGATCGGCCTTGCGGTGATCCGCCGAGAGGTCACGCCGGGCGCGATGGTGCGCGCTGCGGGCCGAGACGCCCGCGTCGTCGATCTGCCGTTCGCCTTCCCCGCCGCCGCGCCGGCGTGATCGTCGGCCGGGACGCCCGAGACGAAAAGCCCGGGCGCTAGTCCCGGGCATCGTCACTGGCTCCGTAGCGGCGCTTACGGCTTCTTCTTCGGGGCAGGCTTGGCGGCTGGCTTGGCAGCGGGCGCCATCATCTTCTTCGACGTGTCGGCCATCATCATGTGCTTCGAGGTGTCTGCCATCATCATCTTGGACGTGTCCGCCATCATCATGTGTGACGTGTCCGCCATCTGACTCTGCGCCGCCGGCTTTTGCTCCTGCTTTTGACACGCGCCCATCGCCACGAGAGCGAGGACCATTGCAATACGCTTCATGCGGGCTCCTGTATGGAGTAGAGACTGGCTGTAGCGGGCGTTCGGCCGTGGAAAACCTAGCGGCAGGCCCGACGGAGTCAAGGCCGCCGCGCGGCAGGAAGTGTATGAGCACGACGTGACTAACCGCCGCAGCTTCCTCGCCTGGCTCGGCAGCCTCCCGCTCGTCGGGTCGCACCGCGCCACCGCCCCACTCGTCGTCGACGCCAAACCTACGGCCCTGTATCAGCAGCCCGACGGCCGCAACAACATGGTGCGGATCGAGGTGAGCGGCCTCGACGCGCCGGCTGCTCGTGCCCGCATCACGGACGCCCGAGGATCCCTGGTCGGCACGGCGGGACTCCTGCCGGCGGCGGACGGAGGAGGAGCCGGGCTCGCGGGCGAGGTGTGGTTGCCCCTGACCCGCGTCGCGGAGTTCAAAATCGAGCTGGAGGTGGCCAAGCGCCGCGTGACGACGCGCCGCGTCCGCCTCACACCCCCGCGACGGTGGACGCTCTACTGGATCGCCTCGAGTCACACCGACGTGGGCCGGACGGACCTCCCCGAGCGCTGCCTGGAAGTGCACCGTGCGAATCTGGACTACGCGCTCTCGTGGCTCACGACGCATCCGCAGTTCCGCTGGACCGCCGAGTGCGCGCTCGAGGTAATCTCCTACGTCGAGCATCGGACGCCCGCCGCGGGCCGCGCGCTCGCGCAAGCCCTGCGCGACGGGAAGGTCGGCCTCTCGGCGCTGTTCGCGCACCTCCTCACGGGCCTGCTCGATCATGAAACGTTCGCGCGCGCCGCCTGGCCGGCGGGATTGTTCGCGCGCGAGCAGGGCCTGGGCTACCTGGCGGCGCAGATCGCCGACCTGCCCGGGCAGGTGGCCACGTTTCCGACACTCCTCGCGGCGAGCGGCGTGCGCTACCTCGCGAGCGGCGTGAATCCGGAGCGCGCCGCCCCGCTCCTTTCTCCGGTGGCCGCGGCCCGCGCGCAGCTCACGGGCGACTGGACGACGTACCCGCAGTTGTACTGGTGGCAAGGACCGGACGGCAGCCGGGTGCTCCACTGGCGGTCCGACGGATACGACGACGCGCCCCGGTTCGGGTTCGACGTCGGCCCGGCGGAGATGGGCCGGCGCCTGTCCGACTGGTTGCTCACGCATCCCGTTTTCATTTCGCCCGCCTACCCTTACGACGTCGCCCTGCTGGTCGGTGCCGCGGGTGACAACGGGCTCGCGGACGAGGGCGTCGTCGCGAACGTCGAGGAGTTCAACCGACGCTATGCCTTTCCGCGGCTCATCGCCGCCCGCCCGGAGGACTTCTTCCGAGACGTGGAGCAGCGGTGGGGAACCAAGGTGCCCGTCCGGCGCGGGGACACCGGTTGCTACCGGGAGGACGGGGCTCTATCAGCGGCGGCGGAGCTCGCGCGCTTTCGCGCGGCGCAGCTCGCCGCCCGGGCAGCCGAATTGCTCGCGTTGTGGGACCAGAAGACGGAGCCCCCCCGGAGCGGCGCGGCCGCCCGAATCGAGCGACGAGCGGCCGACCGGCGGCGGATGTGGCGCCAGCTGCTCCTATTCGGTGAGCACACGTGGGGATCGTCCGCGAGTGTGTCGGAGCCGGACGCGCCGGAGACGCTGGCGCAGTGGGAGGAGAAGCGACGCCTGCTGAAGCGTGCCGCCGCGGTGGCCGACGCCCAAGTCACGGGCGGCCTGCTCCGAATTGGCCTCAGCACCGGTCCCGGGCCCGGTCGCATCGTGTTCAACGCCTCGAGCTGGGCCCGGAGCGATGTGGTACGAGTGCCCGACGGCGCGGGTCGACGGCTCGCGTTTGGCGGCCGTGACTGGCCCGCGGTGGATCTGCCCGATGGGTCCGCGTTGGTGGTGGCCCGGGACGTCCCGGCGCTGGGCTACCTCGCCCTCACCGAGCGCGAGCGGCCACTCAACCCGCCTCTCGTCTACGTGCGAGGCGGCGCGCACAGCGCGCTCTGGACCGGCCCCGAACGCGACGTGCTCCGGACACCGCCCGACCTGACCCTGAGCCAAGCGGAGCTCGCAGCGGTGAACCGCGAGCTGCTTCCCGGTGTCGGCGCCCGCCTCGTCATCGAGCGCACCCTCTCCGGCGTGGGACGCTTCACGTCTATCGTGACACTGTACGACGAGCTCCCGTGGCTCGACATCGAGAACCGGATCGTCAAGCCGGCCACGCTCGAAAAGGAGGCGCTGTACGCGGCGTTCCCCTTCGCCCTCTCGAACCCAACCGTGGAAATCGAAGTGCCGCTCGGCAGGATGACCGTCGAGCGTGATCAGCAGCCCGGCAGCTGCCGGGACTGGTACAGTCACGTGCACTGGGTGTGGCTGCACGACGCCACCGACGGCATCCTCTGGAGCGGGCCCGACACTCCGCTCCTGACCCTGAACGACATCTTCCGGGGTCAGTGGCGGCGCACCATCGCGCCCGACGGGACCCTGTTGGCTTACGTGTTGCACAACTACTGGTACACGAACTTCGTTGCCCGCCAAGGCGGCGAGCTGTCGTTCCGATTCCGGGTATCGGCACTCGCCCCGGGGAGCGACGCGGCCGAGCCGGTGCGGCGCGGCTGGGCCGGGTGCGATCCGTTGTACGTCAGCCCGGCCTACACGAGCGCGGCCGAGCGTCCGCTCCTCTCCAAGGACTCCGCCCTCTTTGTCCCCGACGCCGGTGTTGCGGTGGTCGGTGCGAAGGCCGCGGACGACGGCCTGGGCGCGATCGTGAAGCTCGTCGACGTGAGCGGTATCGCCCGCCGAGTGAGCGTGTGGCCCGGCACGTACGGCTTCCGCCAAGCCCGCCGGGCGAACTTCGTGGAGATGAACGGCGACCCGGTCCCCATCGCCTCGGACGGCCGCGTGACGATCGACTTGGCCGCGTGGGGCACCGCGGCACTGCGACTCTTTACATCGGCGGAGGGGGCCGGTTAACTATCGCCCTATGACCAAGCCGACCACGTTGGGCGACCTGAAACAGACGGAGTGGGCGAGCTCCGCCCGCATTCACCGGACCGTGAAAGACGAGCTGCGGGAGAATCTGATCTGTCTCCTCGAGAACGGCTCGCCGCTGTTCCCGGGCATCGTGGGATACGAAGACACGGTCATCCCGCAGCTCGTGAACGCCGTCCTCTCCCGGCACAATTTCATCCTGCTCGGGCTGCGCGGGCAGGCCAAGAGCCGTATCCTCCGGCAGCTCGTCACCCTGCTCGATGAAGAGATTCCGATTCTGGAGGGGAGCGAGGTGAACGACAATCCGTTCGCGCCGATCTCGAAGTTCGGGCGCGAACTGGTAGCCGAGCGGGGCGACCGGACACCCGTCGCGTGGCTGCCACGCGACTCCCGCTACGTGGAGAAGCTCGCCACACCGGACGTCACCATCGCGGACATCATCGGGGATGTGGACCCGATCAAGGCCGCGCGCGGCGGGCACCTCCTGTCCGACGAGCTGACCATGCACTTCGGACTGTTGCCGCGCGCCAACCGCGGGATCTTCGCGATCAACGAGCTGCCCGACCTGGCCGGCAAGATTCAGGTCGGATTGTTCAACATCATGCAGGAAGGGGACGTCCAGATCAAAGGCTACCCCGTCCGGCTGAACCTCGACGTCGGCCTCGTCTTCACGGCCAATCCCGAGGACTACACGGCGCGGGGCAAGATCATCACGCCGCTGAAGGACCGTATCGGCTCGGAGATCGTCACGCATTACCCGCACACGGTCGACCTGGGCGCCGCGATCACGCGCCAGGAGGCATGGCTCGAGCGCACGGGGCGGCAGCTCAAGCTGCCCGATTTCGTCGCGGAGCTGATCGAGCGCGTGGCCTTCGAAGCGCGCGAGGACAAGCGCGTGGACCGCCGCTCTGGCGTGTCGCAGCGCCTCCCAATCAGCGTGCTCGAGAACGTGGTGTCCAACGCGGAGCGACGCACCATCGCGACGAAGGAAAAGGTGGTCGTGCCGAGGATCTCTGACATCTACGCCGCGCTGCCCGCCATCACCGGCAAGCTCGAGCTCGAATACGAGGGGGAGCTGCAGGGTCCGGAATCGATCGCGCGCGACCTGATCCGGCGTGCGGCGGGCCAGACCTTCGAAGCCCGCGTGGGCGGCGCCAACGTGGACGACATCGTCCACTGGTTCGACGAAGGTGGAGCCCTCAAGCTCTCGATGGACGAGCGCTCGGAGACGTGCCTCAAGGGCTTCAGCGTAGTGCCGGGCCTGCTCGACCTCGTGGACCAGGTGGGCCTGGCCGGGAAGAAGGACCCGGGCACGATGGTCGCGGCGTGCGAGTTGGTGCTCGAAGGGTTGGTGGCCGAAAAGCGTATCTCGCGCAATGAAGAGCTCGGCTACGTACGCGCGCGGGCCGAGCCCAAGGGGCCCGGATACGGGAAGACCGGAACGGGCGGGGGGGGACCGAACCTCTTTTCGTAGCTCGGCACGGGGCGCATCTTCTCCCGCGTCCCTTTCTGGAGTCTCCATGGGCAAGCTCGTCGCCGGTGCTGTCCTCCTCGGCATCGCGTTCTTCCTTCTGCTCGGCGCCGCCACCCTCCGCTCGCAACGTCCCGGGCCCATCGTCAACCTCCTGCGCGTCGCCGGACTCGCGGTCGCCGTCCTGGGGACCGTGGTCGGCGCCGGCTCCCTCGTCGTGGTCATCGACCCCGGCGAGGTCGGCGTGCGGCACGCGTTCGGGTACGTGGACCAGTCCCCCCTGTTGGCGGGCATCCGGTTCGTG
>QHUC01000063.1 GCA_003221045.1 Gemmatimonadota bacterium
CAGGGTGCTCGCCGCTGACTATCACGACGCGCTCACCCGCCTCACGCTGCAGGCGGTGGGGGGCGACAGCGCGGGTTATTACCTGACCAAAGCAGAATTCTATGCCGTGAAGAACGACATCCCGGCGGCGCATGCCTACTATGACTCTGCCCGTGTTGTCCTAGCAGCGAAGATGGCCGCCCGACCACCGAACAAGGCATCGGGGCAGCAGCCGGTGGAAACTCAACTGGCCCTGGCCTACGCCGGCCTGGGTCGCAAGGCCGACGCGATTCGACTGGGGCAAGAGGGGGCCCAGCTTGTCCCAGTGCCTAGAGATGCGTTAGCCGGACCCCGTGCGGTGCTCGACCTGGTTGAGATCTATGTACGGACCGGGGAGTACGATGCCGCCCTCGACCAGCTCGAATACCTGCTCTCGATCCCGTCCCCGGTCTCGCTTCCGCTGCTGCGCGTCGATCCCCTCTATACGCCATTGCGGGGGAATCCACGGTTCGAGCGCCTGGTCGCGGGCCACTAGTGTCGCGTCCCATTAATCGCTTGGGCAATTCGGGAGACTTTGGCGAGGATCGAGTCGGCGGTCGCGGTCCAGCTGAACGGGGTCGCCGTGCGGTTGTAGCGCCTAACGAAGGTGTCGATGCGCTGCACGAGTTCGCGGACGGTGCGGAAGGAGCCCCGCCGGATGGCGCGCTGGGTGATCAGCCCAAACCACCGCTCGACCTGGTTCAGCCACGAGGCGTAGGTGGGGGTGAAGTGGACGTGGTAGCGCGGGTGCCGGGCGAGCCATGCCCGGACGGTCGGGTGCTTGTGTGTCCCGTAGTTGTCGAGCACCAGATGGACGTCGAGCCGGGCGGGCACGTTCGTGTCGATGTGCCGGAGGAAGGTCAGGAATTCCTGGTGGCGATGCCGGCGTCGGCATTGCGCCAGGATCTCGCCGCTCCCGGGCTCGAGGGCCGCAAACAGCGTCGTCGTCCCGTGGCGCGTGTAGTCGTGGGTGACGCCCTCGACGTACCCCAGGCCCAGCGGCAGGAGGGGCTGGGTGCGTTCGAGGGCTTGGATCTGGCTCTTCTCGTCCACGCAGAGCACCAGCGCCTTGTCGGGGGGGTTGAGGTAGAGGCCGACAATGTCGCGGACCTTCTCGACGAAGAACGGATCCGTCGAGAGTTTGAAGCTCTTGGCGCGGTGCGGTTGGACGCCGAAGAGCGCGAAGTAGCGCTGGACCGTACTCTTGCTGATGCGCGTCTGCGCCGCGACGCGCCGCACCGTCCACTGGGTGGCATCGGGCGGGCGCGTGCGCAGCACGGTCCGCAGGAGCTGCGCGACCTGATCGTCGTCATGCGTCCGGGGGCGACCCATCCGGGGCGCATCGTACAGCCCCGTCAAGCGGTGCTCGTGAAAGCGCCGCCGCCAGTAGGCGACCAACGGGAGGCTCACCCCGACGGCGGCGGCGATGGCACGGTGCGTCGCCCCCGCGGCCGAGCGCAGGATGATCTCGGCGCGGCGGACGAGGCCGGCGGGCAGCGACGGTGATCGGGTGATGCGCCCCAGCTCGGTGCGCTCGAGGTCCGACAGCACGAGCACCAACTGCGGCACGCGACCGCGCGGCATGGCGGGCTCCCAGGTCAGAGGACCCGCCAATATGTATCAGGTATTAATGGGACACAATACTAGATGTAATTGACGAAGACGTTGTTCTGGTCGTGGGCGCAGCGAGTGGTCCGCGGCTGAAGCCGCGACTCGGCGTCTGCCGCTCAAGCGGCGGTTCGAGGCCCGTTTACGGGCCGGTGCCGAGCCGCGAGTTGACTCGCGCACTCCGAGCCGCATGACGTTGGGGTGAACAACCTCCTTGTTAATTACAACTAGACGCACAGACGCACAGACGCATAGACGCGCAGGCGCACAGGAGAGGCCATCTATGACCACCCGCCGCTTTCCGAAGCGTCCGTCGCCCGAGTCGCTGGTCGAGCGCGTCGACCAACAGCGTCCCGGCGACGTGCCGGGGGACACCGTGCCGACCGGGTTCCCCTCGATCGACCGCATCTTGGGTGGTGGCCTGCGGCGCCGCGACCTGGTGGTACTGGGCGGTGACGTCGGGTCCGGCAAGTCGGCGCTCGCCCTCGGATTGGCGCTCCGGACGGCGCAGCAGGGGACGGGGGTGGCGCTCCTCTCAGGCGAAATGGACGAGGAGCGGCTGATGGAGCGCGCCCTCGCGATCGAAGGACGCGTCGCCGTGGACGACCTCCGCGGCGCGAAGCTCAACGACCAAACCCGCGCCGGCATCGGCGGGGCGGCGGTGCGGCTACGTGGCTTGCCCCTGACCTCCCTGCCCCTGGCGGCTCCAGACTTCGAGACCACCGCGACCCGGCTCGATCCCCTCGCGCGGCTCGGACTGGTCATCGTGGATTACCTGCAGCTGGTGCCATCGCCGCGCGGCGTGCCTCGCTCGACCCAGGACGAGGATCTCGCGCTCGTGCTCCAGCGGCTCAAGGCCCTGGCGATCGAGCGCCGGGTGGCGCTCGTCGTCGTGTCGCAGCTGCCGCGGTTCGACGCCAAGCGTCCCAACGCCCGGCCGGCGCTGGACGATTTCGGACACCTCGGCGCCATCAAGCAGCACGCCGACGTGGTGCTCGGCATCTACCGGGAGGAGATGTACAATCCGGGCCACGGCGTCGAGGGCGCCACCGAGCTGATCGTATTGAAGAACCGGAACGGGCCGACAGGATTCGTTGACCTGTATTTTTACCGGCGCTGGATGCGATTCGAGGACATGCTCGACCCGGATCGCTGAACGAGGTAAGTTGCCATCATGGCCGGCCACAGTAAGTGGAAGCAGATCAAGCGGAAGAAGGCCGTCACCGACGCGCGTCGCGGCGCCCTGTTCACCAAGCTCATCCGTGAGATCACCATCGCCGCCAAGCAGGGGGGCGGCGATCCCGGAGGCAACGCCCGCCTCCGCACCGCGATCGACGCGGCCAAGGCGGAGAACATGCCGCTCGACAATATCGAGCGGGCGGTGAAGAAGGGGACCGGGGAGCTCGAGGGCGTGACGTACGAAGAGGTCACCTACGAAGGCTACGGTCCGGGGGGAGCGGCCATCTTCATCGAGGCGACGACCGACAACGCCAACCGTACCGTCGCCGAGGTTCGCAATGTGTTCCAACGCCACGGAGGGAACCTCGGAGCGGCGAACTCGGTCGCGTGGATGTTCGACCGCAAGGCGCAGGTCACGGTCGACGCCGGTCGCGCGGCCGAGGATGCGGTCATGGAGGCAGCGCTGGACGCGGGAGCGGAGGACATGGTGCGGGACGGCGACGCCTTCCTCATTACCGCTCCGGTGCAGCAGCTGCATCAGATCACGGCGCGGCTCAAGGCCAGGCAGATCCCGATCCAGACCGCCGAGATCGCGATGATCCCCAAGAGTACCGCGAAGGTGGACGGCAAAGACGCGAAGCGATTGCTCCAGCTCATCGAAGCGCTGGAAGAGATGGACGACGTCGCGAAGGTCTCCGCGAACTTTGACATCGACGCCGAGGCACTGGCGGCGGCGACGGCCTAGCGTGAAGGTGCTGGGCGTCGACCCCGGGACGTCGGTCACCGGTTACGGAGTGATCGAAACGGGGGGGGGGAACGGCGCCTCCAGGATGGGGCGGCTGGTCGAATGCGGTGTGATCCGCTTCTCCGCACGGAGCCCGCTCCCGCGTCGCCTCCACGAGCTGTACGCCCACATCACCGACTTGATCAGGCGCCACCGGCCGGGCGCGCTGGCCCTCGAGAACGCGTTCTACCATAAGAACGTCCATACGACACTGGTTCTGGGCCACGCTCGGGGCGTCATTCTGCTTGCCGCCGAGCAGGCCGGGATCACCATCGCGCAATACCCGCCCGCGACGATCAAGAAGACCGTGGTCGGCGCCGGCGGCGCCCCCAAGGCGCAAGTCGGCAGCGTGGTCGCGCGCCTGCTCCGCCTGAAGGAAGCGCCGCGGCCGTCCGACGCGGCCGACGGTGTGGCCGTGGCGCTAACGCATATTCTCCGTTCGTGATCGCCCGGATCTCGGGACGGCTCGCCGCCAAGAACGCCGATCGCGTGATGATCGACACGTCGGGCGGGGTAGGCTACGAGGTCGTCGTCCCCCTGGGGGTGATGGAGCGCCTCCCGGCGGTGGGGGCGGCCGTGAGCCTGGCTACCGAGCTGGTCGTGCGGGAGGACGGCTGGGCATTGTACGGATTCGAGGACGAGATCGGACGGCGCTTCTTCCAGCGGCTCATCGGGGTGACGGGCATCGGCCCCAAGATCGCCATCGCGCTCCTGTCGGCGCTGGGGGTGGAGCGGGGCGTCCGGGCGGTGAAGGAGCGCAACATCGCCCTCCTCGCGTCGGTGCCGGGCATCGGCAAAAAGACCGCCGAGCGGCTGGCGCTTGAACTGGCCGACAAGCTCGGCGAGTTTGAGGAGGCCGTGGGCGCCGCCATAGCCGCCGGCGGCGGCGCCTCGGAAGCCGCGCTGCACGCGCTCGAGCGGCTGGGCTATTCCACCGTCGAATCGGACCGCGCGCTCCGTCAGGCGCTCGCCGCCGATGGCGGAGGCAAGACCGGAGGCGACACGGAAGCGCTCGTGCGCCGGGCGCTGCAACTCCTCACCCACGGATGACGATGGCGACGACCGCCGAGTGGATCTGCACGCGCTGTGGCTCGACCAATCGTAGGCTCGTCCCCGACGCGGCGACGCGTGCGGTGGACGAGTGCGTCACCTGCCACACCCCGCACGCGCTCGAGCGCGATGCCAGACCCGTGCGGTGGCGGGCCCGCCCATTAGGGACACGGGCCGCGTGAGCGAGGCGGGGGCCGGGGGGGCCGGGGGGGCGCGCGCGCAGGTCACCACGCCCGAAGCGCTCCCGGACGAGCGCCTGACCGATGCCGCCCTCCGGCCCTCCCGGCTCGACGAGTTCGTCGGCCAGGCCAAGGTGAAGGAATCCCTGCAGATCGCGATCGACGCCGCGAAGCAGCGCCACGAGCCCCTCGACCATGCCCTCTTCTTCGGCCCCCCGGGGCTCGGCAAGACCACCCTCGCGCTCCTCATGGCGAGAGAGCTCGGCGTCAATATCCGCACGACCTCGGGCCCCGTGCTCGAGCGCCCGGGCGACCTGGTCGGCATGCTCACGTCGCTCCAGGCCGGGGATATCCTGTTCATCGACGAAGTGCACCGACTGCGGCCGGCCTTGGAGGAGTTTCTCTACCCGGCCATGGAGGACTACCGCGTGGACGTGCGCATCGCCGACGGCGCGCACGCGCAGACGATCCCGATGGCCCTCGAGCGCTTCACCCTCATCGGCGCGACGACGCGCTTCGGGCTGCTCACACCCCCGATGCGCGCCCGCTTCGGCCTGGTGGAGCGACTCTCCTATTATCCGCCGGACGACCTCGCGCAGATCATCGGGCGCTCGGCGGGGATCCTCGATGTCCCGACCGACGTCGCCGGGATCGCTGAGATCGCCCGCCGCAGCCGCGGCACGCCCCGCGTCGCGAACCGGCTGCTCAAGCGCGTGCGCGACTACGCCCAGGTGCGGGCGGGCGGGAAGATCACGGCCCAGGTGGCCGCCGAGGCGCTCAAGCGGCTCGACGAAGAGGTGTACGAGCCGTTCCTCATGCAGCAGGGCTTCCTCGCTCGGACGCCACGCGGCCGATGTGCCACGACGGGGGCGTACAAGCACTTTGGCTTCACGCCGCCGAAGACGGCCGACCAGCCGACGATGTTTGACACCTAGTGGGGAGTGTGGAATGCGGAGTGCGGAGTCGATGCACGCGCTCCGCTCGGTAGCTCGTGTTTCGATTCCGCACTCTACACTCCGCACTCCGCACCCTCTCATGCGCGCCGCCGATTTCGATTACGCCCTCCCCCCCTCGCTCATCGCCCAACACCCCCTCCCCGACCGCGCCGCGAGCCGCCTGCTGGTCCTGGACCGCGCGACCGGGAGCATCCGGCACCTCGAGTTCGGAGCGATCGCCGACCTGGTAGCACCCGAGGATGTGCTCGTCCTGAACACGTCACGGGTGATTCCGGCCAGGCTGCACGGAACTCGCGGGTCGGGACAGAAGGCGGAGCTCCTGCTGGTCCGGGAGCTTCCGGGCGGCACCTGGCTCGCGATGGGGCACCCCGGTGGGAAGCTCAAGCCCGGGCGGACCGTCCGGTTTGCGAGCGACAGCGCCGTCTTAATCCTCGAGCAGCTCGGAGGCGGATTGCGCCGCGTGAAGTTCGTCGATCGCCTCGACGCCGCGGCGACCCTCGACAAGTACGGTGAAGTGCCCCTCCCACCCTACATCCGCCGTGCGCCGCAAGCCGAGGATCGCGACCGCTATCAGACGGTGTACGCCCAGCACGACGGCAGCGTCGCCGCCCCCACGGCGGGCTTGCACTTCACGCCGGAGATGCTCCGCCGGCTAGGCGAGCGAGGCGTCGCCATCGCCGAGCTGAACCTCCACATCGGACCCGGCACATTCAAGCCGGTGGAAGTCGACGATCTCACGCGCCACACGATGCACGCCGAGGTCTACGCGGTGAGCGACCGGGCGGCGACCCTGATCAACACGAGACGTGGCGCGGGAGGGAGAGTCTGGGCCGTGGGCACCACCGTGGTACGAACGCTCGAGACAGTCGGGCAGCCCGACGGGACCGTTCGGCCCGGGACGGGCGATACGGCACTCTTCATCCATCCGCCGTACGTTTTCCGCGCGGTGGATCGGCTCCTCACCAACTTTCACCTGCCACGGTCCACGCTGCTCATGTTGGTGTGCGCGTTCGGGGGTTACGAGAACGTGATGCGGGCGTACCGAGGGGCGGTTCAGGAGAAATATCGGTTCTATTCCTACGGTGATGCGATGGCACTCTTGTAGTCCGCGCTTCCCGGAATGCCCGGGCTGGCGCCCGGGGTCAGTGTTACGCCACGGATTTACTAACCCCGGGCGCAAGCCCGGGGATGAACGGGACTTGGATGTTCGAGTTTAAGATCGAAGCGCACAGCGGCCTCGCGCGCGCCAGCACGCTCAGTCTTCCTCACGGCGTGGTCGAGACGCCCGTCTTCATGCCCGTCGGGACGCAAGGGACGGTGCGGGCACTATCGCCCAACGATCTCAAAGCTGCCGGAGCGAGCCTCGTGCTCGCGAACACCTACCACCTCCACGTGCGCCCCGGCGAGCAGGTGATCGCGAAGCTCGGCGGCTTGCATCGCTTCATGGCCTGGGATCGACCGCTGCTGACGGACTCGGGGGGCTTCCAGGTGTTCTCACTCGAGGGCTTCCGTCGGGTGAGCGACGACGGTGTCGAGTTCCAGAGTCACGTCGATGGCAGCCGACGCACCCTCACGCCCGAGCGCGCCACCGAGATCCAGTGGACCCTCGGGTCCGACATCGCGATGGCATTCGACCATGTGGTGCCCGGTGGTGCGGACGAGCCGACCGCGAGGGACGCCATGGAAAGGACGTTGCGGTGGCTGGAGCGATGCGTGAAGCGGCATGAAGAACTACGACGGACCGAAGAGCGACGGAGGGGAAGGCGACGGAACGGTGGGGAGGACACATCCCCGCCTCCGACGCCCTATCATCCGTCGTCGTCAAATCCGCCGCCCCATCATCAGACTCTCTGGCCCATCTTGCAGGGCGGTGCGCATCTAGAGCTCCGCCTCGAAGGCTTGCGGCGTATGCTGGAACTCGGGTCCTGGACCGGGCTCGCCGTCGGCGGCCTCTCCGTGGGCGAGCCCAAGCCGGTGATGTACGGCATGCTGGAGGCGTTGCAGCCGCGGCTGCCTCCCGGCTCGCCCCGTTATCTTATGGGTGTGGGGTTCCCCGAAGACCTGGTGGCCGCCGTTGAGCGAGGCGTGGACCTGTTCGACTGTGTGGCGCCGACGCGCAACGGACGCAACGGCTCCGCCTTCACGCCCGATGGCCCCCTCAACATCCGCAACGCCGAGCACCGCGACGATCCGCGCCCGCTCGACGAGACGTGCGATTGCGAGGCGTGCGTGACCTTCTCGCGCGGCTACCTGCGCCATCTTTTCGTGGCGGAGGAGCTGCTCGGCCTGCGACTCCTCTCCTTGCACAACGTTCGCTTCGTGACCCGGCTCGCCGCAGAAATGCGCGCCGCGATCCGGCGGAACGCCTTCGGCCCGTGGGCCACGGACTGGCGCCGCCGCTACCTCCATCCGGGATCCGCATGACCTCGCTCGGCACGTTCGCCTTGCTGTTCGCCCCCTCCGGCCAGGGCGCCGGGGGCGGTATCACGGTCTTCTTGTTTCAGATCGCGGCCCTGATCGCGATCTTCTACTTCATGCTGATCCGTCCTCAGCGTCGCCAGCAGGAGCGGCACCGCCAGCTGCTCGCCTCGCTGCAACGCGGCGACCGTGTGGTCACCTCCGGGGGGATCATCGGGGACGTCGTGCACCTCAAAGACGACGAGGTCACGATCCGGAGCGCCGAGTCGCGCCTCGTGGTGCAGCGCTCCAACATCGCCAACATCGTGAACCGGTCCGTCGAACCCAAGCCGCAGTGACCGTTCGCCAACTCCACCTGCTCGGCTCGCCGGTGCTCCGGCAGCGCGCGGCGCCGGTCGCCGCCGTAGACGACGACGTGCGCCGGCTGGTGGACGACCTGTTCGAAACGATGCGCGCGGCGAAAGGCGTGGGGCTTGCGGCGAATCAGGTCGGCGTCGCCCGCCGCGTGGCCGTGGTCGACGTGGGCGAAGACGATCCGCCTCCCCTGGTGCTGATCAACCCGCGCATCGTGCATGCGGGCGACGTGGTCGAGGTCGCCGAGGAGGGTTGCCTCTCTATCCCCGAGATCTATGGCGAAGTGGAGCGGCCGCTCCAAGTCACGCTCGAGGCGCTCGACCGCGATGGCCGCCCCTACCGCCTCGACGTGGCGGGCTACAAGGCGCGGGCCGTCCAGCACGAGATCGACCACCTGGATGGCGTCCTGTTCCTCGACCACCTGAGCGCCGTGAAACGGGGCCTGCTGCTCGCCAAGTGGAAGAAATCGCGCAAGGGCCAGTCGGGCTACCTCAAGGAGGTCACGCCGGAGCCGGCAGGCGAGCTGTAACGTGCGCGTGGTCTTCTTCGGAACTCCGGAGTTCGCGGTCCCGTCGCTCGAAGCTCTGTTGGGAGAGGGGTTCGACGTGGTCGCCGTGGTCACGCGGCCCGACAAGCCGCAGGGTCGCTCGCGCTCCGAGACCGTCCCCCCACCCGTGAAAGCGGCGGCCGAAGCCGAGGACGTGCCGCTCCTGCAACCCGACCGGCCGACCGGGCCTGAGTTTCTGGCGCGCCTGCGTGCGCTCGCCCCGGACGTCGGGGTGGTGGTCGCCTACGGCCACATCCTCATGCCGGAGCTGCTCACCCTCCCCCGGCATGGGATAATCAATGTGCATCCGTCGCTCCTCCCCGACCTGCGTGGCGCCGCGCCGATCGAGTGGGCGATCCTGAACGGGCTGCCGCAGACCGGCGTCACGATCATGCAGATGGAAGCGGGCTTGGACTCGGGCCCGATCCTGCTGCAGATCCCCCACGACATCGACGCGGCCATCACCGGCGGGGAGCTGTCGGAGCACCTCTCCGAGATGGGCGCCCAGGCGCTGGTCGAGGCGCTCGCGCTGCTCGAGACCAACCAGCTCACGCCCCGACCGCAGGACCACGCGCGGGCGACGTACGCGCCCAAGGTGACGCGCGAGACGCGGCGCATCCGCTGGAGCGACCCCGCTGAGCGGATCGTCCGCGTCATCCGCGCCTTCGACCCCACCCCCGGGGCGTGGACGGAGCTCGAGGGCCGCGAGGTGAAGTTGTTCGGCGCCAGGTTCGTCGAAGGCGGCGGCGCGCCCGGCGAGATACGGACGACGGATGACGGATTACAAGTCGCGACGGGCCGAGGCGTGATCGCCATCGACGACATCCAGCCCTCGGGCAAGTCGCGCATGGCCGCCGCCGACTGGGTTCGAGGGCGCGGCGCGCAGGTGGGCCAACGATTCGCGTGAGGTCGGTGCTCCCGCGGCTCCACGCGATAACAGACGAACGGATCGCCCGGCGACCGGACCTGGACGCGGTCGCCCGAGAGCTCGCCGGTGCCGCAGGTCACGAGCTCGCACTGCACGCACGCGGCCATGCGCTCTCCGGTCTGGAGCATTTCGACTTGGCTAACCGCCTATCCGCCTATCGACCTACCCGCCTAATCGTCAACGATCGTCTCGACGTGGCGCTCGCGGTCGGCGCGGACGGTGTCCAGCTGGGCCACTCGAGCCTGGACGTCGAGGAGGCACGCCGCCTGAACGTGGGATGGTGGATCGGTAAGTCGGTGCACGATTTGGCCGAGGCGGAGGCCGCGCGCGCCTCGGGCGCCGACTATCTTGTAGTAGGGCCGGTGTTTCCCACACCGACCCATGCGGGCCGGGAGCCACTCGGCCCCGCGCGGCTCGGCGCGATCGCCCGGCTCGGCATCCCGACGATCGCCATCGGAGGAGTGACCGCCGAGCGAGTCCCGGAGCTGAGGGATGCAGGGGCACACGGCATCGCCGCGATACGTGCGCTGTGGGACGCAGCCGATCCTGCGGCGGCAGCGCGGCAGATGCTCGAGGAGTTGACCGGATGAGCGGTACCATCCACATCACAATCAACGGTGAGCCGCGTACGGTAGCCGCGGGCGCCACGCTGCTCGAGCTCCTGACGTCGCTCGAGCTCGATCCCCGCGCCGTGGTGGTGGAGCATAACCGCGCGATCGTGCGACGCCCCGGCCTCTCGGGTGTGGCCGTAGCGGAAGGGGATTCGATCGAGTTGGTGCACTTCGTCGGAGGGGGCTGAAGCGATGACCACGGCCGTAGAGACGCTCCGGGACACGCCATTCATCGTCGCTGGGCGGACCTTTCAGTCACGCCTCATGGTCGGGACCGGGAAGTACCGGGACAACGAGACGATGGTTCGCGCCATCGAGGCATCCGGAGCGGAGATCGTTACCGTGGCG
>QHUC01000064.1 GCA_003221045.1 Gemmatimonadota bacterium
CGCCGCCCGAGCGATGGCCCGCTCGCCCGCCGCGTCGCCCAGCGCAGCGCTGAGCGGGCAAGCAGCCCCCACGGTCGCCGCGATCGCGGCGAGTCGCCGTCGTGGCACTGGGCCCAACGCGCCGCGCCGGGGGTCTTTCGCGTCGATCACATCGGCGCCGCCGCGGAGCGCGGCCCGCGCCTCCGTGGGTCCCGCAACGCTCACGAGAAGGTGCATTTCCGGCCGCTCCCTTGTGGCTGTCCCGAAACCGCCGGTAGGTTAGGCGGTCGGAGGCGTGATGTCAAAACGACCGACAGATGAAGTTCTCGAGGCACCGCCCGCCGGCGTGCTCTCGCTCAGCGGGAAGGTGGCGCTCGTCACCGGCGCGTCGAGCGGCATCGGACGGGCAATCGCGCTCGCGTTTGCGGCAGCCGGTGCGGATGTCGCCGTTACATACCGCGCCAACCGCGGCGGCGCCAACGAGACCGCGGAGGGCGTCCGCACGGCGGGGCGGCGCGTAGAAGCCATCTGCACGGACGTCGCCCAGGCGGCGGACGTGGAGGCCCTGGGCGACACGCTGCGGCGCTCGTTCGGCCGGGTCGACGTGTGGGTGAATAACGCCGGTGCGGACATCCTCACCGGCGAGGCGGCGCCTCTCTCCCGGGTCGAGAAGCTCGATCGGCTGCTCGGGGTGGACCTTCGCGGAACGGCGGCCGCGAAGGGCGGTGTCTACTCGTTCAGCCGCGCGCTCGCCCGCGCCGCGGCCCCGCAGATCCGGGTGAACGTGATCGGACCCGGGTGGATCGAGACCGCGTACGGCAACGAGCTGGATCCGGCGGTGAAGCAGCGCATCGCCGCCAAGATCCCGCTCGGCCGCTGGGGCACACCGGAAGAGATCGCCCATGCCGCGGTCTATCTCGCGTCCGACGCGGCGGGTTATGTGACCGGCCAGATGCTCATGATCAACGGCGGGAGCGTGGTCTAGCTCCTCGACAGGAGATTCGGTATGGCAGCGAAAGAACCGACGTACACTGAGGCACAGATCGAGGCGAAGCTGAAGGACTTTCCGGGCTGGTGGTACGAAGACGGGTGGATCCGCCGTAACTATAAGACGGACGGTTGGCCCACCACGCTGATGCTGGTGAATGCGATCGGCTACGTGGCCGAGGCGGCGTATCACCACCCCGACCTCTCGGTGACGTGGGGAAGAGTGATCGTGAAGCTGCAGAACCACGCGGCCGGCGGGATCACCGACAAGGACTTCGAGCTGGCGCGCAAGCTCGAAGAGACGGTCCTGTGGCGACCGAAAGGCGGCGCCCTCGAAGGGACGCCAAACAAGTTCGTGCGCGCCGGCGACCCGCGGTGACCGGAGCAGGCGCGGCGCCCACCCCGCGCCGCGTGCTGTTCGTCACGGGCAAGCTCGCCGAGCCCGCGCTCCGCCGGACCATCGCCGAGATGGGTCCGGCGTTCGCGTGGGAGGTGGCGGTCATGAAGATCACGGTGGCCGCCCTCATGACCACGCCGTGGATCGCGCGGTTTCTCGAGGTCCCCCCCGACACGGATCTCGTGCTCATTCCGGGCCTGTGCGAGGGCGATCCCGCCATCATCGCACAGCGCGTCGGCGTGGCCGTCGAGAAAGGACCGAAGGACCTGCGGCAGATTCCCGAGTATTTCGGTCGAGCGGCGGCGGCGCGCGATTACGGGGCCTACGACATCGAGATCATCGCCGAGGTGAACAATGCGCCCCGGCTCGCGCGCGACGCGATCCGCCAGGAAGCGGACCGCTATCGGGCCGAGGGCGCGGATGTGATCGACATCGGGTGTACTCCCGGGCGAGCGTTCCCGGCCCTTGGGGAAGTGGTGCGCGAGCTCGCGACCGCCGGCATGCGCGTCAGCGTCGATTCCTTCGACCCGGGAGAAATCCGGACGGCCGTGCAGGCCGGGGCCGAGCTGGTCCTGAGCGTCAACGACTCCAACCTGGACGGCGCCCGGGAGCTCGCGGGCACGCGGGCGCGGGTGGTGGTCATTCCCGACTTCGGTCGCGGGCTCGAGACGCTGGAGCCGAGCATCGCCGCGCTGGAGCGGTGGGGCGTCCCGTACTTGATCGATCCCGTCATCGAGCCGATCGGCTTCGGCTTCATGCGCTCGCTGGAGCGGTATGTGGAGACCCGCCGGCGTTATCCCGGCGCGCCGCTTTTCATGGGCGTCGGCAACATCACCGAGCTCACCGCCGCGGACACGACCGGGGTGAACGCGGTGCTCATCGCCATTTGTCAGGAGCTCGGAGTGCGCGCCGTGCTCACCACCGAAGTGATTCCCTGGGCCAGGGGCGCGGTCCGGGAGATCGACGTCGCCCGGCGCCTGATGTACCACGCGGTCACCCAGAAAACGCTCCCTAAGGGCATCGACGATCGGCTTGTGACCGTGAAAGACCCGGCCGTGCTGGCATTTACCCAGGAGGAGCTGCTGGAGCTGCAACGGCGGGTTACGGATCCGAACTTCCGCATCTTCACGGACCGCGACACCATCACCGTATTCAACAGCGAGAAGTTCGTGCGCGGGACGGACATCCACGAGATCTTCGCCCAGCTCGAGGTGAACGAGGCGACTCACGCCTTTTACCTCGGCCGCGAGCTCGGGAAGGCGAAGCTCGCCATCTCCCTGGGGAAGACCTACCGCCAGGAAGGTGCGCTGCAGTGGGGCTATCTGACCCCTCCGGACGATCGCGGCCCGGAACACGTGAAGCTGACGCACGTGTCCGCGAAGAGTCGCGCCCGCGCGGGACGTGCCAAGGACGGGGGCCGGCGGTGAGCGACGCCGTGCCGCTGGTCCACGAGCTCGTCCCCGCCCCCGATCCGCTCGCCGCGTGCGCTCGGTTTCAGGCCCTCCCGTTCCTGACCCTGCTCGACAGCGCCACCGACCACGAGCACCTCGGCCGCTACTCGTTCCTTTCGGCCGATCCGGTCACGGTCGTGCGCTCCAAAGGCCAGCTCACGCAGCAGCTCGTAGACGGCCGGTGGACCCGCGTCGCCGCGGACCCATTGGCGCACGTCGGCGCGCTTCTGGCGCGGCATGCCACCGAGCCCGTCGCAGGACTGCCGCCATTCCAGGGCGGGGCCGCCGGCTACGTCGGCTACGACTGGGGAATGATGCTCGAAAGCGTCCCCCGCCCGCGCTATGACGATCTGCAAGTGGCCGATGTGCACCTCGCCCTCTACGACTGGGTGATCGCGTGGGACCATGCGGAGAGACGGGCGTGGGCGATCTCAACGGGTATTCGCGAGGAGGGGGTTGCTCGGGAACAGCGGGCGGCACGCCGACTGGCGTTCGTGAAGGAAAGGCTGGCCGTGAGGCCGGACGCCGGGGGGCTCCCTCCGCGACAAAAAGACGCAGTCGCTGCGGGAGCCCTCCGGCGTCCGGCTGCACCGTCCTACCCCGTCCCCGACCTTCCCGGCGTACGGTCGAACTTCACGCGCGACGGCTATCTCGACGCCGTCGGGCGCGTGATCGACTACGTCTTCGCGGGCGACATCTTCCAGGCGAACCTGTCCCAGCGCCTCGAGGCCCCGCTCGTGGGCACGCCGCTCGAGCTGTACGACCGTCTTCGCCGCCGCAACCCGGCGCCGTTCTCGGCCTATCTCGAGTGCGGCGACCTGGTCGTGGCCAGCTCGTCCCCGGAGCGGTTTCTTCGGGTCGAGCCCGACGGCGGCGTCGAGACGCGTCCCATCAAGGGCACCCGGCCTCGCGGCCTTGGCCCCGAGCACGATGCGGCGCTCGCGCGTGCCCTGGCCGAGAGCGACAAGGACAAGGCCGAAAACGTGATGATCGTGGATCTGCTGCGGAACGACCTGTCGCGCGTCTGCCGACCCGGCACGGTCCGGGTGCCCGAGCTCTTCACGATCGAGCATTACGCGACGGTCCACCACCTCGTCTCCACCGTGGTGGGGGAGCTCCCGCCCGAGCAGGGACCGCTGGAGCTCGTCCGCGCGGCGTTCCCCGGCGGCTCGATCACGTCGTGATCCGCACCTGCCTCGTGCGCGGCGGCAATGTCTATGCGCAGGTGGGCGGCGGGATCGTGGCGGATTCGGACCCCGAGCAGGAATACGACGAGACGCTCGACAAGGCGCGCGGCCTCGTCGCCGCGCTGACACCATGATCCTGCTGATCGACAACTACGACTCGTTCGTCTATACCCTCGCACGGTATGTGCGGGAGCTAGGGGAAGAGACCGTCGTACGGCGTCACGACGCTACGTCATACGACGAAATAGAGGCGCTGCGACCCTCGCATATCATTATCTCACCCGGGCCGTGCACCCCGGCGGAGGCGGGCATCTCGACGGACGTGGTGCGGCGCTTTGGAGCGAACACGCCGATCCTCGGCGTCTGTCTGGGACACCAGTGCATCGGTGCGGCGTACGGGGCCGGGATCGTGCGCGCGGCGCGTCCGATGCACGGGAAACCGTCGCGTATCCACCATGATGGTCGCGGCGTTTTCGCCGGCCTGCCGAACCCGTTCACGGCGGGCCGGTATCACTCACTCGTCGTCTCGCGGGCGGGCCTGCCAGCCGATTTGCGCGTCACGGCGAGCGCGTCGGACGGTGAGATCATGGCCATCGAGCACGTCCGCCACCCGGTGCTCGGCCTGCAATTCCATCCTGAATCGGTGCTCACGGAGTACGGCTACGTGCTGCTCGATCGCTTCCTTCACGGCAGCACCTCACGCCTCGAAACGCTCCCAGGGCGGGCCGACGGAGCCGAACCGATGGCGGGCGCCGCGCGCGGCACCACCGCGGCGCGCCAGGCGGTCAGATGATCATCGAGTCCATTCTCACCACGATGGACGGCCGTGGCGCCGTGAACTTCGCGCCCATGGGAGTGGAATGGGGCGAGCACGACATCGTCATCAAGCCTTTTCTCGAGACCACGACGTTTCAGAACATCCAGGCGACCCGCGTAGCGGTCGTCAACCTGACGGATGACGTGATGCTCTTCGCCCAAGGGGCCATCGGGAACGTCCAGTTTCCGGCCGGTCCGGCGCAGGTGGTAAACGGAGTCGTCATCGATGCGGCTTGCTCGTGGCGTGAGCTCGAAGTGCGGTCGCTCGACGCCACGCCCCCGCGGGCCCGCATCGAGACGCACGTAGTGCACTGCGGTGTGCGCCGTGAATTCATCGGGTATAATCGCGCCCAGCACGCGGTGCTCGAGGCGGCGATCCTCGCGACGCGCACGCACCTCCTGCCGGCCCAGCACATCCGGGACGAATTCGCGCGCCTCCAGGTGATCGTGGACAAGACCGCAGGCCCCCGGGAGCGCGAAGCCATGGCGCTTCTCACGGACTACCTGCGCCGCACGCCCCCCTCTCCCGTCCTCTCCCCCTCCCCTACCCACACCGTGGGCGAATGAGCGGCGGATCGCGCGTGTTCGTCGAGGCGCCAGCGCGCCTGCATTTTGGCGTGCTCGATTTGCGCGGGGATCTCGGGCGCCGGTTCGGCGGGATCGGCGCGGCCATGCCGGCGCCATCTCTCCTCCTCGAGGCACAGCCCTCGAGCGAGCTCAGGGCCGAAGGCCCGGATGCGCCCCGAGCCCTCGAGTTCGCGCGCCGCTTCGCCGCCCACCACGGCCTCGACCTGCGGGTCCACTTCTGCGTGCATCGGGCCATCCCCGCGCACGCGGGCCTCGGGTCGGGCACGCAGCTCGCGCTGGCCGTCGCTCGGGCCTCGGCCGAGTTGTCGGGTCTGCCCACACACGTAGCAGAGCTGGCGCGGGCGGTGGAACGAGGGCGTCGCTCCGGCGTGGGGACGTGGACGTTCGCGCACGGCGGGTTTGTGCTGGAGGGCGGTCGCCGGGACCTGGCCGAGCACGTCGCTCCGCTGCTCGCGCGGCTGCCCATTCCAGCGTCCTGGCGGTGCGTCCTGGCCGTGCCGAAGGGGAGTCCGGGGCTCGCGGGCGATGAGGAGGCGGCGGCGTTCGCCCGGCTGCCTTCCCCGAACGCGCGCGAGGTGGAGCAGGTGGCGCATCTGGTGCTCATGCAGCTCCTGCCCGCGCTCGCCGAAGCGGATCTCGAGGGTTTCGGGGCGGCGCTCGGAGCGGTGCAGCGGATCACCGGAGGCTGGTTCGCTCCGGCGCAGGGGGGGGGGTTCGCGCCGGGGGAGACGGGGGAGCTGATCGCGCGGTTGCGGGAGTGGGGGGCGGCAGGTGTCGGCCAAAGCTCCTGGGGACCCGCCGCGTACGGCATCGTGGGGGATGCGAGCGCCGCGCGGGCCCTGGCGGAGCGCGTGCGTGGGGCCCTGCGGCCGGGCGGCGCGGTCTATGAAAGCGGTTTCAGCACCACGGGAGCGCGGGTCTGGCACGAGGCGGAACGCATCGTGCCACGCTCGCGAACGGGGTCTTCCCGGCCGCATTGACAGTCAGGGGTACCGGGGATATAACCCCTATCCCAAGCAACAGTCTCGCAGACGGAGGTCGTTGGACATGGCAGTGGCCTGTTGGGAGCGCGGGCCCCCCCGACGTATACGGGATCCCGGGATTCTGACAGGCACCGATTTGCGTAGGCCGTTTTTTCACCCCTCATCCTCAACATGAGGTCAGCTATGAACCGCTTCAAACTGTGGTCCGGTGGACTCACGACGAGTCTGATGGTACTCGTCGCGGCGTCCGCCGTCGCCCAGGGCGCGGGGGAGTGGACGATGACCGGTCGGACGTACGACCTGCAGCGTCACAGCCCCCTCACCCAGATCAACAAGGCGAATGTGAAGAACCTCAAGGCCGCGTGGACGTTCTCCACGGGCGTGCTCAACGGCCATGAGGGGAACCCGCTCGTGATCAACAATGTGATGTACGTTCACAGCGCGTTCCCGAACATCGTGTTTGCCCTCGACCTGACGAAAGAGGGCGCACCGATGATCTGGAAGTTCGTCCCGTCCCAGCCGGCCGAGGCGAAGCCGATCGCGTGCTGCGATCTGGTGAACCGCGGCCTTGCCTACCATCCGAGCTCGACCATGACGAACGCCCCCATCGTGATCAAGGACATCGTGATCGCGGGGATCTCGGGCGGTGAGTTCGGCGTGCGTGGCCGCGTGACGGCGTTCGACGTGAACACGGGCAAGGAGCTGTGGCGCGGGTATTCGACCGGGCCCGACGCCGACGTGAAGATCGTCGGCGACGCCAACCCCAATTATCCGTCGATGCGCGGCAAGGACCTCGGCGTCAGCACGTGGCAGGGCGACGAGTGGCAGCACGGCGGCGGCACGACCTGGGGCTGGTACTCCTACGACCCGCAGCTCAATCTGTTCTACTACAGCTCGGGCAACCCGGGGACGTGGAACCCCGATCAGCGGCCCGGCGACAACAAGTGGTCGATGACGATCTTCGCCCGCAATCCGGACAACGGCGAAGTGAAGTGGGCGTACCAGATGACGCCGCACGACGAGTGGGACTATGACGGCGTCAACGAGAACGTCCTCGTCGACCTGACGATCGGCGGGAAGCCGGTGAAGGCGCTGGTGCACTTCGACCGCAACGGCTTCGGCTACACGCTCGATCGGACGAACGGCAAGGTGCTCGTGGCCGAGCCCTTTGGGCCGGTCAACTGGGCGTCGAAGATCGATCTCACGACAGGCGTCCCGGTCCGCAATCCGCAGTTCGGGACCACCTCGAAGAAGAACACCGAGGGTATCTGCCCCGCCGCGATCGGCTTCAAGGATCAGCAGCCTTCCGCTTACTCACCGCAGACCAAGCTCTTCTACGTCCCCGTCAACAACATCTGCATGGACTACGAGGGCGTGGAAGTGAAGTACTCGGCGGGCCAGCCCTACGTCGGCGCGATCGTGCGGATGTTCCCGGGCCCGGGCGGTAACCGTGGCCGCTTCATCGCGTGGGATCCGACGACCGGCAAGATCAAGTGGGAGGTCAAAGAGAACCTCGCCGCCTACGGCGGCGCGCTGACGACCGCGAGCGGCATCGTGTTCTATGGCACGATGGAAGGCTGGCTCAAGGCCGTGGACGCGACCACCGGCACGCTGCTCTGGAAGTTCAAGTGCCCGTCGGGCATCATCGGGAACCCGATGACGTATCTCGGACCCGATGGCAAGCAGTACGTCGCCGTGCTCTCCGGAGTGGGCGGCTGGGCCGGCGCGGGCATCGCGCTCGGCATCGGCCCCGAGGATCCGACCGCCGCCTTAGGGGCGATCGGCGCGTTCGGAGATTACACCAACATCAGCAATGCGGGCGGCACAATGCTCGTGTTCGGGTTGTAAGCAGGCGAACGGTAACACCAATCGCTGTAGGCAGAAGCGCAGAGTCCCCGGTGCCGGAGCGAACGCGCTCCGGCACCGGGTGTAGTATCGTGGGCACGTTGCCCATCCTCTGTCAAATTCCGCAGGGAGTACTATGCATCGCTCGGCAGTGAAGCTCTCGGGGGCGGGGGCCCTGCTCGTCGCCGCCGCCGCGGTCGCGCTCACGGCCGCCGCACCGCGCGGCCCGCTTTCGGAGCTGCGTGTGTGCGCCGACCCGTACGACATGCCCTTCTCCAATAGTCAGGAGGAAGGGTTCGAAAACAAGATCGCGCACCTGGTGGCGCAGGATCTCAACGCCACCGTCATCAATTACTGGTGGCCCAGCCGCCGTGGAGTCCTGCGCAACTCGATTCTCGCGGGCTTCTGCGACGTCATGATTCAGGCGCCGGTCGGATTCGACCCGGTCGCCACCACGAAGCCCTACTATCGCTCCACGTATTTCCTCGTGTTCCGCCCCGGCCACGGGCACGATGTCCGCTCGCTCGACGACGCGATCCTGAAGCACCTCCGGATCGGCGTGAACATCATCGGTTACGACTACACCAACACGCCGCCGGCGCACGCCCTCGGCGCGCGGGGCATCGTGGGCCTGGTGGGGTTCGGCAACTTCTTGAACCCGGATCCGAACGCGGACCACCCCGAAGACATCATCAACGCGGTGGCCAAGGATTCGATCGATGTCGCGATCGTGTGGGGACCGCTCGCGGGCTACTGGGTTAAGCGCGCACCGGCGCAGCTGGCGATGGTCGCGCTGCCCGACTCAGACCCGGTGTCGGGAATGCCGTTCGCGTTCGACATGGCCATGGCGGTGCGGCACCGCGACAAGGACCTCAAGGCGAGGCTCGACTCGGTGATCGTCCGGCGGCGCGCGGACATCACGCGGGTGCTCGAAGACTTCAACGTGCCGATGATCCAGATGCACCCCTAGCGGCGCACGCCGTTGGCACTTTCACACGTGAATGGGAGAGACGGGACGTGATCACCAAGCATGGCGTGCGGGGCGGCCTGGTCGGTGCGTGGATCCTGGCGGGCGCGGTGCTGGCCCTCGCGCCACGCAGTGCACCGCTCGGCGCGGCGGCGGTGGCACGGGCGCGCGACACCGTGCACGACAGCCTGCTCGTGCCCGACTCCGTGTACCAGGGATGGAAGTGGTGGCACGTCTACTGTTTCCGCTGCCACGGCGAGGACGCGATGCACCCCGTCCTGGCGACCGCGCCGGATTTGCGCTGGGCCGTGAGCCCCACGGGCGCCAACTTCCCGCGCGACAGCTTCGTCTACACCGCGTGGAACGGCCGTCCCGCGAAGGGCATGCCCGCCTGGAACGTGCTGCTCGACTCGTCCGCGATCCAGGAGATCTACCAGTACGTGAAGGCGCGGAGCGACGGCTGGCTCAAGCCCGGACGCCCCCATCGGCTGTCCGACCTGCAGAACAAGAGTAAGTGATCGGTAACGCCGGGAGCTGGCCAGGGGTGCTCGTCGCCGTGGTCGCGGCGAACCTCACCCCTGGACCGGCGTGCGCGCAGGACCGCATCACGCGCGACCAGGTGGTCGCGATCCTGGCCCGCGCCAGCCCCGAGCACCCCGCGGACTTCACGGGACAGGATCTTTCGGGGCTCGATCTTTCAGGCATTGATTTCAAGCGCGCGAATCTCACGAAGTGTCGCCTGGTCCGGACCAATTTCGCCAAGGCCCGACTCTTCTCCGCCACCCTGACCGATGCGGTCGCCACCGACGCCGACTTCACCGGCGCGACGCTGGACCTGGCCGTCGGATACCGCGTCGACCTGCGACGGGCCGTGCTGCGCGACGCCAACCTGTTCGCGGTGATCCTCTACGACGCGAATCTCTCTGACGCGGACCTGAGCGGCGCGCGGCTCATCGGCCCCGTCACCAACGCCAACGCCGCGCGCGCCAAGCTCGTGAAGGCAAACCTGGGCGTGGACCCCGGGAACCAATCGATGGGTATCATGCGGGTCGACGCGACGGGCGTCGATTTCAGCGGGGCTGACTTCACGGGCGCGAACCTGCGCAAGATGCTGCTCATCCGGGCCAACCTCACCGGCGCCGATCTGACCGACGCCGACGTCACGGGCGCCGATCTGGCCGGTGCCGTACTCAAGGACGTCCGCGGACGCGATCGCATTCGCGGACTCGACCAAGCCGTCTTTCACGACTGACGAAGGACCTATTCCATGACGCGTACGACTCCGAGGCGGCTCGTCGCCGCGATCGCCGTTCCGCTCATCCTCACGGGCCCGGTCGTGTCGGCAGGCGCCAAGGACCCGTTGCTCTATGTGAGCAACGAGATTCCCAACACGATTTCCGTCGTGTCGCTGCGCACGAACGGCGTGATAGCGACCATCCCGGTGGGCAAGCGGCCGCGGGGAATGGCTCTGAGTCCGGACCGGCGCACCGTGTACGTAGCGCTCGGCCAGGACGACGCGCTGGGCGTCGTGGACGTCGCGACGGCTAAGATGACAAAGACGATCCCCGCGAACCGCGACCCCGAGCTGGTGGTCCTCAGTCCTGACGGCAAGGTCGCGTACGTGTCGAACGAAGAGATCGCGCACGCCTCCGCCATCGACCTCGCGAGCGGCCAGATCCTGTTTTCGACCCCCGTGGGCGTCGAGCCCGAGGGCGTCGGGCTGAGCCGAGATGGGGCGAAGCTATACGTCACCGCGGAAACGAACAACACGGTATCGGTCGTGGACACCAAGACCGGGCAGGTCCTCCACACCCTGCACGTCGGCGAAAACCCCAGGACCGTGGCCTTCACTCCGGATGGCGCCCGCGCGTGGGTCTCTGCCGAGGCGGGCGGCAACCTCACCATCATCGACGTGGCCACGGACAGCGTCCTCGGGCAGTTCCCGATTCGGGACGGCAAGACCAAGCCGGTCCGGATCGCGTTCTCACCCGACGGGCGTCTCGCCTACATCACGGAAGGCGCCGCCGGGAGCGTGAGCGTCGTGGACGTGGCGCGGCAGGCGGTGATCGATTCGATTCGGGTGGGGCGGCGGCCGTGGGGGATCGCGCTCTCGCCCGACGGCACGCGGCTGTACACGGCCGACGGGCGGTCCAATACGGTGTCGGTGATCGACACGGAAGTGCGCCGGGTGATCATGGCGGTGACGGTCGGGGAGCGCCCGAACGACTTGCTCTATATTCCTTAACCCAACGACAACCGCGCGAGCCACGACCCCGGCCGGTAGGCCCGCACCCAGCCGTCCACGCCCCACATCCGTCCCGCGCGCGCGCCCAGGATCACCACCAGAGCGGTGATCAGCATGTAGTGGAACCCCTGCTGCGCCGAGCCTTGCCACTGCACCGCGAGCCCGTAGTTCACGACGAGCACCAGTCCGATCGCCGAGGCGAGCGTCGTGAGGCAGCCGAAGACCAGTCCCAGTCCCACCACCACTTCGCCGAACGCGGTGAGCTGCGCGAACAGGTGGGCGTGGGTAATGACGGTGCTCTGCAGAAACTCCCGGAAGAATCCGACGGGATTCCCGTCGGCATACTTGCCGACGAGCGTGGGCATGACGTGGATCCAGCGCTCGGAGGCCGTGGGCACGGGCAGGAAGCCCCAAGCCAGTGTGAGGCTCAGCTTGGTGAAGATCGCCTTCGCGAACCACACCCCGACCGCGATCCGAAGCACGGCGAGCCAGCGCTCGGGGACGCGCATGGCGGGATGCGGTTGGACCTGCTCGTCCATCTCGGTCGTCTCCTCTTGGGGGATCTCTGCCCATAGGCATACGGCCGTGGCCGGCGCCGCGTTAGGGGCCACAAAAGCCAGAGCGGCGGTCCTCATGGGGCCGCCGCCCTTTCATTTAAGCCTATCTCGCCTACTTCGTCAGGGGATGGCCCCAACGGCGCGGGCCACATTCAGGCGGCCCTTGCCGTAGAACGGCGTCGTGCCGTTCCCGGCGACGTTGTCCGCCGTTTGCTGGATGCGCGCCTTGATCTGGCTCGGATTGCGGCCGAGGATCGAGACGAGCAGCGCGGCGGTCCCCGAAACGTGGGGTGCCGACATGCTCGTCCCTTGCGCGCCGACGATGAACAGCGGCGAGGAGAAGCAGCCGATGAGCAGGCTCGTCTGGCTGCATGCGGCCCAGACAAAGACGTTCCTGCTCGCGGGGGGAGGAAGGGCCGGCCCGAAG
>QHUC01000281.1 GCA_003221045.1 Gemmatimonadota bacterium
CTGGTCTTCGGTCCGTTCGGGGTCCAGACCTTCAATGTCTACAAGGCCACCGCCGACGGGCGCTGGGAGCTCGACTTCTGGGGCCGGCTGCGGCGCGCCACGCAGGCGGCACGCGCCGACCTCCTGGCTCAGGAGGAGAATCGCCGCGCCGTCGAGTTGTCGCTGATCGGCGCGGCGGCGACCGCGTACGTCGACTTGCGCGCATCGGACCTCGATTTGGACATCGCGCGCCGCACGCTCGAGTCGCGGCGACAGACGCTTGCGCTCGCCCGGCGACGGCTGGATCACGGCCTGATCTCAGAGCTCGACGTGCGCCAGTTCGAAGCCGAGGTGGCAAGTCCAGCCGCAAGCGTGGCCCAGTTTGAGCGCGCTGTCGCGCAGCAGGAGAACGAATTGAGCCTGCTGGTCGGTCGCACCCCGGGGGGGATCGCGCGGGGGCGCTCGCTCACCCAGCTCGTGGCCCGGATCCCGATCACCGCCGGGGTGCCAGCCGGCTTGCTCATGGGTCGCCCCGATGTCCGCAGCGCGACCGCGGTGCTCCGGGCCGCGACGGCACGGATCGGCGTGGCGGAAGGGGGCTGGCTGCCGTCGATCACCCTGACCGGCGAGTACGGGACCCAGAGCGCTCAGTCCTCGCATTTGTTTGGGTCGGGAACGAACGTCTGGCAGGCGTTCGTCGGGGTCTCGCTGCCGCTCTTCACAGAGGGCAGGCCGGGCAATGAAGAGGTCGCCGTCGCGCGGGCGCGCGTGGACCAGGCGCGTAACCGCTACGAACAGACGGTGCTGGCGGCGATGCGCGACGTGGAGAACGCGCTCGTGGCCCTGCGCACGGCCCAGGACGAGACCACAGCCCTGCAGCGCCAGGCGGTCGCGCTGCGCCGCGCCCTCGACCTTGCGAACCAGCGCTATCAAAACGGCGTGTCGAGCTACTTGGACGTGCTCGATGCGCAGCGCAGCCTGTTCAGCGCCGAGCTGTCGTTGACGCAGGCCGAGCGCGATCAGCTCGTCGACGCCATCGCGCTCTATGTCGCCGTTGGCGCCGTGTGGCCCGCCGGACCACGGGACCCGGTGTTCCGACGTTAGGGTCCAAAACGAAGGCCCCCAAGAAAACTCCGGAACCCCCTCGTCGTATATGCCTTGACACGCATATGCTCCATGGGGTATGTTAAGAGATGGAATCTGCGTTCGCAATCATCGCGGAGCCGAACCGCCGCGCGATCCTGCGCCTCCTGGTCTCCTCCCAACAGTCGGTGGGAGAGATCGAGCGCCGCCTGCGGATGCCGCAGCCGACCGTGTCGAAGCACCTGCGCGTGCTGCGCGAGGCCGGATTCGTGGAATCCACCGTGGACGCCCAGCGCCGGCTCTACCGCTTGAAGCCAGAACCCCTCCAGGAGGATCCAGGTCGCGCTCGCCTTCCTCTACCTCTCGGGCGGGGCATACAAGGTGTTCAAGTTCGACCAGCTCGCGAGCAACATGCGCGCGCTGTCGCGCGGCGGATGGCGCGCGCTCGGCGTGCTGGAGATGGTGGGTGCCGTCCTGCTGATCGTCCCGGCCGCCGCGAAGTGGATGCCGATCCTGACCCCGCTCGCCGCGGCCGCGCTCGCCCTGGAAACCCTGGCCCTCGCCGGGCTGTACGCGCGGTATTCGCTCAAACTGGTCGCTACCAACCCGCTGGTCTGGAGCGCCGGGATGGGGCTCTTGGCGGTCTTCGTAGCCTACGGGCGGTACGCGCTCATCCGGCCGGCCTGACGCCTAGCCTCGGGGAGAAGAAAATGACCGATCGCGGGCAATACACTCCAGGTCCGGCTGGCGGGGTGCAGGTACGAAAGGACGGCGAGAAGTGGACGCTCGTTCTCGTCAGAGAATTGCGCCACTCGCCGGAAAAAGTCTGGCAGGCGCTCACCGACCCGGCGCAGCTGCGCGAGTGGGCACCGTTCGACGCCGATAGGAGCCTGGGTACCGTTGGAACGACGGTGAAGCTCACCACGGTAGGAGCCCCCACGCCGCACGTTACCGAAACAACGGTGACGCGAGCCGACGCTCCCACGGTGCTCGAGTACAAATGGGGTGGCTTCGACATGCGGTGGAAACTCGAGGCCTTTGGCGGCGGCACGCGCCTGACCCTGTGGACCAACATCGATCGCCGCTTCATCTCGATGGGTGCCGCCGGGTGGCACATCTGCTTCGACGTTCTGGATCACCTTCTCCGCGGAACGCCCATCGGCCGCATCGTCGGTCCCGACGCGATGAAGTTCGGCGGCTGGCAGCGATTGCACGCGGAGTACGCAAAGCAGCTCGGCGTCTGAGCCTAGTTGGACTTGGTCGGATCGGGCGCTGCTTGGGAGGCGGGCGCCGCGCCCCCCCCGGGAGGGGTGA
>QHUC01000065.1 GCA_003221045.1 Gemmatimonadota bacterium
CCATGCGGTTTGGCTTCGACTGGCGGCTCACCGCGCTGCTCGCCGGCCTCGGCGCCTACGGTCTCCTCACGCTGGGCCTGTACCGCACGCGCATCCTGGAGCACTGACTCCCGCTCACCCGATCGACGTCACCTCGACATGCTCCGGCGCCGCGGGTAGCTCGACCACGAAGCGCGCGCCCCCGAGCTGCGAGTCTTCGATCCAGATCTTGCCGCCGACCTCGGTTACGACGCGCTGGCAGATGGCGAGGCCGAGCCCGGTCCCCTCGTCGGGGCTCTTGGTGGTGAAGAACGGGTCGAAGATGCGACCTCGGATGTCCCGGGGCACGCCCGGTCCGGAATCGTCCACCGTGAATCGGACCCATCCCTCGCGCGCTTGCGTGCGGAGCTGAATGATGGCGGGATGCCGCCCGCGCACGACGTACTCCGCGTTGGTCACCAGATTGATGACGACCTGCTGCAGCTCCTGACCCAGGCCGAGCACGGCGGGGGCGGACTGATCGAGCGTCGTGCGGAACTCGACACTTTCCGCGCGCAGCACGCGCCGCCGGATCTCGGCGACATCGTGGACCAGGTCGTTCATCTGCACGCGCGTCGGGGTCGTGTCGGCGCGGCGGGCGAGCCGCAACAGGCTCCGGACGATGCGCGCCGCGCGGTCCACCTCGCGCGTGATCGTCGCCGCGGTCGTGCTCGTCTCCGGATCCTTACTCGCACGGCCGAGGAGCTCCGCTTCCATCCGGATCGCGGCGAGCGGATTGTTCACTTCGTGGGCCACGCCGCTCGCGATCTCACCGACGGTGGCGAGCTTTTCCCGCGCGATCAGCTCGCGCTGCGCCCGGAGCTCGTCCGTCCGATCGTAGAGCGCCACGAGCAAGCTGTCCGGCCCGACGCCGGAGAGCCCGGTCACGGTGCAGTCGCAGATGCGACGGTCGCCGGACGGTTGAGTCACGAGCACACGGCCATGCCACGGCTCGCCCGGGCGGGGACGTGCCAGTACCAAATGCAGCGAGATCTCGCTGGGGGAGAGGCCCAGGGCCTCGAGGTGAGTGCCGAGGGCCTGCCCCTCTGACGGGATGCCCAGCAGTCGACAACCCGCCTGGTTCAGCTGCTGGACGCGACCTTCACGGTCGACGAGTGCCATCGGGAGAGGGCTCCCGTCCACCATCGCGTGGGCCCGCTCGGCCGCCGCCCGCGCCCCGCTGACGGCTTCCGACAGCTCGAGCCCGCCCGCGATGTAGGCGGCTACCGCGGTGAGGTACTGCAGCTCCATCAGGGCGAACGGCAGCGACTGGTCGGCACCGGAGCGTTGGTAGCGCACCACGCCCACCGTGCCCACGACTCCGCTCGACGTGCGGAGCGGCGCGATCATCGCCGCCCGGGCCGTGCCCGAGGGCGAGAGCGATTGCTGCGCGCCCTCTTCTGAAAGGATGTCGTCGGTGAGAAACGGCTCGCCCGTACGGACCACACGTCCGTTGACGCTGGCGTTAATCATGATCCGGGCGCCGTCGAACTCCGCGCATTGACCCACCGTCGCCGCGACCCGCAGTGAGTCCGGATCGGAGCCGCGTAGCGCCACGTACGCGCCTTGCGCCTCCACGAGGCTCGTCACGCTCTGCAGCGTGTAGCGCAGCAGCAGCTCGCGCTCGGGCGCTGCGAGGAGCCAGCGCGAAAGCTCGACCAGAAAAGTCCCGAGCCGTCGCTCGCGCTCGAGACCGCTGCGACGCGCGACCATCACCGCGAGATGCGTCGCGATCTCGATGCCCGAGCGCAACGCATCACCGGGGAATCCGGAAGGCAGGCCCTGGAACCGGGCACTGACGTGGCGGCCCTCGGCGTCGTGGTAGTCCGTGAGATACGGCTCACCCTGTTTGCCGGGGGGGCCCGCCTCGACGCTGCCAGACTCGGTCAGGCCCTTATACGTGAGCTCGACTCGCGCGCCGCCCGCCCACTCGCTCAGGATGTCGGTGGCGGCCTGCCAGAAGGCGCGCGTCTGTTTGGCGCGCCCCGCTTCGGTTAGAAGTTTCCGAATTGGGTCTAGCATGGCGGCGAACGACGTAAACAAAAGGCGTAGAGAAAAGACGTGGAGGGAAAACGTGGAGGAAAGGCGTGAAAAGGATGCCACCGTGTCATCACGACTGATCTTTCGTCTCTCATGGTCTTACGAGCAAGCGCGGCGTCATTACGCGTGCACGAGATTGCCTCATCGGTCGCCGCGGAGGTCATCAGACAGGTTCGGAGACTTACTCCGTCCGAGCGGTTTACGTTGGGCGACCAGCTCATTCGGGCCGCCGTATCGGTAGCAGCGAACATAGCCGAGGCCTGTGGCCGAGGCAGCACCAGAGAGTTTCGACGCTTCCTGCTCTACGCGCGCGGTTCGGCACAGGAGGTCGTATCGCTGCTCCGAATCGCTCGCGATTCAGGGTCCGGTCGACGAGAGATCATGATGTCCCTTGAGAGCCGAACGACGCTGGTGTTGAAAATGCTCGTACGATTGTACAACCATCCGCCGCCCGATCGGTGACTTGGCTTACGTCTCTTCTCCACGTCTTTTCTCCACGCCCTCCCTTTACGTCTTTTCTCTCCGATTCTTATGGATTCGTTGGTCGAATATCGACTTCGCTGATCATCGCTCTATCGTCAGCAGTGACGGTGGCAAGCACGGCGTGAGCGACATCGTCGGCGGTGAGTATGCGATCCCGATTGTGACGGACCCGCTCGCCCTTCTCAGCGAACGTCGTCGCCACGGAGCCGGGACAAATCGCGACGACCCGGAGCCCGCGCTTCCGGACCTCGAGCATCAGACTCTTCGAGAAGCCGAGTACCGCGTGCTTGGAGGCGCAATAGGCCGTGCCGCCCTCGACCCCGTTCTTGCCCGCAAGCGACGCGATGTTGACGATGGTACCCGTCCCTTCACCCAGCATTCCTTCCAGAAACGCCCGCGTCACCAGATACAGAGAGCGCACATTCACGCTCATCGTTCTGTCCCAGTCCTCGAGCGAGAGGTCGGAGAGCGGCTTGAAGCGGCCGATGCCGGCGTTGTTGACAACGATTCGCGGCGTGCCGCGCTCGCGGCCCACGAAGTCAGCGAACGCCGTCACGCACTCAGGGTCCGACACATCACACGGCATGCCGATCGCATCGATCCCCTCGGCGCGAAGCGCCCGCACCGTGGCGTCCACATTGGCCGCCGTCCGGGCGCACATCGCGACACGCGCCCCGGCACGCCCCAGGGCGAACGCGGTGGCCCGGCCGATGCCCTCGGTGGCGCCGGTGATCACCGCGAGCGAGCCCGGGAGTTCCATAAGGACTCAAATATATGATTCTCATGGGGTATGGCGCGGGAACCAGGCGGTGTTTTCGAAGCATAAGGGGGCAGAGCCATGCAGGCGTCATTCGACTTGATCTCCGAAGACATCGTTGCAGCGACCGAGACAAAACCTCCCCATTCGCCCGTACACGACGACGAGCTCCTGGACGCCTACTCTCGCGCGGTCACCGGAGCGGCCGAAAAGGTCGGGCCGGCGGTGGTGAGCGTAGAGGTGCGACATCGCGCGGACCGGCGGGGAGCCCGGCCGGCACGAGAGGTGCCCGGCAGCGGGTCGGGTTTCGTCTTTACGCCCGACGGATTTGTCCTGACGAACAGCCACGTGGTCCATGGCGCGACGCGGATCGACGTCGCGTTCGCGGATGGCCGCCGGGTGCAGGCCGACCTCGTGGGAGACGATCCTGGGACGGATCTCGCCGTGATCCGGGTACCGCCGGTCGCCCTCAACGTCGCGGAGCTGGGCGACTCGAGTGCGCTCCGCGTGGGCCAGCTCGTCGTGGCGATCGGGAATCCCCTGGGGTTCCAGAGCACCGTAACCGCCGGCGTCGTGAGCGCGGTGGGGCGTTCGTTCCGATCCGTTGGCGGGCGGCTGATCGACGACGTGATCCAGACGGACGCGGCGCTCAACCCGGGCAACTCCGGCGGGCCCCTCGTGGATTCGCGGGGCCGCGTGGTCGGCGTCAACACCGCGGTCATCCTGCCCGCCCAGGGGATATGTTTCGCCGTGGGGATCACGACCGCGAAATTCGTGGCCGGCCAGCTGATCCGGCACGGCAGGATCCGGCGTGGCCGGATCGGCGTAGCGGGCCAGACCATCCCGCTGCTCCGTCTCGCTCAGCGGGCGCATGGGATCGGCGCCAAGAGCGGCGTGCTCGTGACCGGCGTCGAGCCGGGCAGCCCCGCCGAGCGCGCGGGCGTCGTATCCGGTGACATCATCGTAGACTTCGACGGGAAGGCCGTGACGGGGGTCGATGATCTCCACCGGCTGCTCGTCACCGAGAGCATCGACGCGCGCACCACGATCGTCGTGCTGCGCAAGGCCGACCGGCTGGAGCTGGCGATCGTGCCGGAAGAGTCCGCTACAGAGACCAACTGACAGGAGATTCCATGAAACCGCTTGCGCCAGGGACCAGGGCCCCCGACTTCGCGCTCGGGAGCGCCCCGCCCCAGACCGTGTCACTTACAGACTATCGAGGCCGGCCCGTGATCCTGGCCTTTTATCCCGCGGACTGGAGTCCGGTCTGCGGCGATCAGATGGCCCTGTACAACGAAGTGCTGCCGGAGTTCGAGCGCTACGGGGCGCAGCTCCTCGGCATCTCCGTGGATGGCGTGTGGTGCCACGCGGCGTTCGCCAAGGACCGTAGGCTACGCTTTCCACTGCTCGCCGATTTCGAGCCCAAAGGAGATGTGGCCCGCCGGTACGGAGTGTACCGCGCCGGCGATGGGTTTACGGAGCGGGCACTGTTTGTGATCGATAGCGAGGGCATCATCCGCTGGAGCGACGTGTCGCCCATCGATGTCAACCCGGGTGCGGATGGGATCTTGCGCGCTTTGGACGCGCTGGTGCCGGAAGCGAGGCCGGTCTGAGCCGTCGCACCGGAGCAGCCGTCCTGACCCCCCCGATCGGCGCTCGGGACCACGTCCAGGGCCCCGCCGATGCGGGCGTCACGCTGGTCGAGTACGGCGACTTCGAGTGCCCGCATTGCGGCCGAGCGTACCCAATCGTCAAGGCGGTCCAGAAGGCCATGGGCCCGCGCCTGCGGTTCGCATTTCGTCATTTTCCGCTCCGCGAAAGCCACCCGCATGCGCAACACGCCGCGGAAGCGGCGGAGGCAGCGGGAGCGCAGGGGAAATTCTGGGCAATGCACGACCGGCTGTTCGAGCGCCAGTTCGCGCTCGACGACGAGTATCTGGTCGAATACGCGACCGACCTTGAACTCGACGCACAACGCTTCGAGAAGGAGCTTGCTGCGGGCCTATACGCGCCCCGCGTGCGGGAGGACTTCCGCAGCGGTGTGCGCAGCGGGGTGAACGGCACGCCTACGTTCTTCATCGACGGCGTGCGTTACGACGAAAGTTGGGACTTGGAGCCGCTGCTCGCGACGCTGGAGCGGGTCCACGCGCCCTAGGATCAGTGTTGGGGGACGGACATGATATTGCCGTGCGCCGTGAGCCAATCGATCTGACGTGTCACCTCCCGTGCGACGGTAGACTCGACCAGTTTGGGCGGACTCCCCTCGCCCGATCCGAAGCGCTCGCGTGAATAACTGATGAACGAAGGGAGGCCTACCGCCTCGTGGCACGAGCCGCAGGTGCGGAGCACGACGGTGCCCGCCAGCAGCTCGCGTCGCGTGGCAGCGCTGATGAAGGGAGGTGGATTCTCGAAAATGTCGTCGCCATGTCCCAGAAACGGCGAATGGGTGCGCGTCGTGGAGTCGAGCATGCGCAGCCCGACCCCGTTGTGCGCAAACAGCGCGCGGCGGCTCAGCTGCGATTCGAATACCCGCTGATAAGGCGTCCGCCCAACATACGCCACGCCGGCTGGGCCGCCGGGAATGGTGTCGTATTGGCGGACCTGCACGCTCTCGACGAGGGTGCTTGGATCCCGGCGGCCATGCCTGTCCACAAGGTTGGCGAACCGCAGGAGCGCCACTCGCGTACCGGCCGGGATCTGCGGTGGCTCGGGGAACGGGACGCTCATCGTCCGAAGGATCTGTGAGTCGATCGGCGGGTTGCCGATGCGTTGGGGATCGATCCGCCATCCGGTGGGGATCGTCCGGAGCTGCGCCAGGTACCCGAGCGTCGCCGCGTGCCCGCCTGGCACGTTGAGGAACACGACGAAGGTCGACCGGCCACCGAGCGCCTGGAGGTGGGTTGGCGCGACGGGAGTCCCATCCGCCCGTCCCAGGCACACCCAACCGCTCGTGCTGTCGGCAAGCCCGGCCGGGAGGGCTGAATCGCCGAGGGCGAAGGCACTCGGCAGCGCGGCGATCACAGAGTCGCTCAACGCCAGTTTGCGAATAATCCGGACGACGAGTTGTGCGAGCATCGCGCGGCGAGGCGTCTGCTCGGCGCCCATGCCAGGTTGCGTCAGCCAGACGTACACGGCCAGCAGATCACGCTGGAGCATGGCGCGCTTCACCGGGTCCATTACCAGCCGCTCGGCGTTCGTGGCGAGAAATTCGGTCAACATCCGCTCCGCCGTTCGCGACGAGGAGCCGCTCACGAGGTAATGCGTCCCGAACGCTAGGTATGGATCGAGCACGTCTCCCCCGTACGCCGACCCATCGGGGGTGTGGCGCACGTAGAACAATTGGAAAAGGCGATTCCACGGATGCGTGCTGTCGGGGTCGTAGACAGCCGAGCGCTCGGCTTGCGCTGGGCTGAGCCCCGGCGCCGCTATGAGCGCCGTCGCAAGGAGGAGAGGATGACGCACAACGCTAGGCGCTGATCGCTCCCGGGAACCGGGCAGGGTCCGGCATAAAGCCCGGAAAGATCGCGTCGAGTCCTGTGGCGCCCATGTGGCGCGCGAGGAGCTCGGCGAACAGATCTCGGAAGTCGGTCGTCACCGCGAGGTCGCGGCCCTCGAACCGCTGTGCCGGATCGAGTCCCGGCCAGCGCCCGAGCATCCGGCCGCCGCGCACGGGCCCGCCGAGCACCAGCATCGCCGTTGCGTGCCCATGATCCGTCCCGGCGTTGCCGTTTTCCCGCACCGTGCGCCCGAACTCCGACATGGTCAACACCACAACATCGCGCATCCGCTCGCCCAGATCACGGCTGAAGGCAGCGAGCGCCTGTCCGAGCTCCGCGAGCCGTGTCGCAAGCTGCCCGTCGCCCCCGCCCTGGTTGACGTGCGTGTCCCACCCGGTGACGTCCGCGAACGCCACCTGGAGTCCGACGTCGGCCTTGATCAGCTGTGCGATCTCGAGCATGGCCTTGCCCAATCTGCCGCGCGGGTAGTCCGCACCCGCCGCGGGCTGATACTGCGTCGGGTCGACTCGCTGCAGGGTCTGCACCGCCTCGAACGCCTCCTGGGACGACGACGAGAGCAACCCCGTGGACGAGCCCGCGTACAACTCCTCGAAGGCGCGCGTGAGTCGATCGCGGGCCGCTGGTTGTGGCGCCTTCACTCCCGGCGTGCCGGATTCCATGTAGTCCTGGGCATCGAAGTGGCTGCGCGTGGCATTCGGGGAGCCGATCGCGTGGACGATGGCGAGGGTCTTCGAGTCCCACAGCGGCTTGAGCGCCGCCAGGCGAGGGTGGAGGCCGAAATAGCCATCCAGGTCCATGACGTCCGTCGCGGGGACCGCGATGCGAGGCCGCTCGCTGTAATACAGGGAATCGCCATGCGGGACGATCATGTTGAGCCCGTCGACGGCGCCGCGTTGGAAGAGGCAAACCAAGACAGGGCGGCCGGCATGGGGCGGCAAGGGCTTGTACGAGGTGAACACCGCCCGCGCCAGGAACAGCGGATCCAGGCCAACACTGAACAAGGCGAGACCGCCGGACTTCACGAAGACTCTTCTTGAGATCGACACGTCTCGGTCCTCCAATCGTTGCCCCATGCCGCCCCTGCCGCCCATTGCCGCCCAGTTACTGCCTTTGAAACTCCGGCCCTCCAAGCGCCAGTCCGATCGCCAGCGCGCGCGCCTGCTGGGGATCACCGATATCCGCCAGCTGCCGTTTGATCACCTGCTTCGTATTCCCCGACATCGTCCCACCCAAGATTTCACGGTCGACGACGGCGATCAGCTCGTCGGGAGTCGCCAGGGCGCCTACAGCCGAGTCCGTAGTCGGGTTGACCCCTGGCAGCTTGCCGGCAGCGAGCGCCACGCCGGCGTTCATGCGGTCGAGCAGCGCACCGCTGTTCACCCACGCCGCCTCCATCTCAGGATAGCCATCCGGCGCCACGTGGAGATAGAGCGGTTCGCCCAACCGCGCCACAACCTGGGCCAGCCGCGCCGTCGTGTCGGGATCGGCGCCCACCGCTCGCAGCGCGCTGACGACGAACTCGAGCGGCGTCTTGACCTTGGCCCGCACGTTCCGCGCGGCCCAGAAGTCGGGGCCCGACACGATCGCGCGCAGCACCTCGCGGATATCGCCCTTCGACCGCTTCCATGCCGCCACCGCGTCGTCCACGCAGCCATCCGGCGGATCGTCGTTCACGAATCGTTGACAGAGCTTCCAGCTGACGTGATGCATGGTAGCCGGCAGGTTCGCGAGCAGTTTCAGGAGGCGGACTCCCTCGTCCTGGCCATGGCCTCCGTCGAACCTGATGTGTAGCCGCCGTCGACCCCCAGCGTGTGGAGCTCGAGCAGTTCTCGGGCGTAGTTCTCGTTGATTCCCTGGGGCATGCGCTGCAGCGCCCGCTGCCGCATGGAGTCCTGCTCGGCGGGGTCACGGGGTGGGAGACTGAACACCGCCGGCCGGCGGCCCAACAGCGGCCGCGCTCGCACCCGCATCGCGGCAGGCGGCACCGAACCCGGCGCCACGCTTTCCCAGTTGTCCAGGTAGAAGAGCATGGCCGGGCTCTCGGCGGTCGCGATCAGGAGGTCCTCGAACTTTCCCATCGCCTTCGGACGGATGGTGTGCTCGATGTAATCGGGCGTGAGGAACCGGTCCGCGCCCTTCGCAAAGTAGACGTTGAAGTGATTGGTCCAGAAGTCGACCATGACTTCGTAGAGCTGGCGCTCGGACAGCGCGGCTCGCACCACGGCGAGCTCCTGGAACTGTCCCGCAAGGCGGCGGGCCGTCTGTTCCCGCGGAGTGACGGTGGTGTCGGACGCCTGGTTCGCCGTTTGCTTGCGCTCGCGACGCTCTCGTTGTACCTCCGCGTACATGCCCGCGAGGTCGCCGCGGTCGTACTCGAGAATTCGAAAGTCGTGCTCGCGCCGGGCGAGGGCCCCGTCGTCCATCTTCCGGGGCACGAGCTGGCGGTCGATCCAGTGCATTACGCCCTCGGCAGCCACACGGTCGGCCTCACCCGGCCGTGGCCCGTACGCCAGCCGGTTCAGCGCGTGTACGGCGGAATCGCGGGGCGAGAGCGCCACCGGGACGACGTGTAGGGGCGCAGCACGCTGCGCCCCTACAATGGGCCAGACCAGGACGGTGGCCAGCAGACACGTCAGGACGCGGTATTTCATGCGGTTATATTGACGACCTGCCCCATCGGGAAGTTAAGGTCGTGAGCGCTCCACGTCGTTTCGTTTCGCACGGTATCCTCCCCAGTGCCAGGAGCTTACTCTCGGGGCCAGACGGCAAGCCACCCACCTGGTCGGAGCGGCTTCAAGCCCTCAAGCACGTCCCACCGCTGCTCAAGCTCGTCTACCAGACGCACCGCGGATACACCGTCGCGATCCTCGCGCTGCGGGCGGTGCGCTCACTCATCCCGCTGACCGTCCTCTGGATCGGTAAGCTGATCATCGATGGGGTCATCGCCGCGATGCGGGTACGGGAGACGGGTGGCGTGGTCGAGTGGTGGCACTTGGGCGGGCTCGTGGCGCTGGAGCTCGGCATCGCGATCGGAGGCGAGGGGCTCGCCCGCCTCTCGTCCCTCCTCGAGAGCCTGCTCGGCGATTTGTTCTCCAACCGAATCAGCGTGCGGCTGATGGAGCACGCGGCGACGCTCGACCTTGCGCAGTACGAGGACTCGGAGACCTACGACCATCTGGAGCGTGCGCGCCGGCAGACGGTAGGACGAATCGGACTCGTGGCGCTGTTGCTCTCCACGGCACAGGACCTGGTGACGCTCGTGTCGCTTGCGGCCGTGCTCCTCGTGCAGCTCCCGTGGCTACTGTTACTGCTCGTGGTCGCGGTGGTCCCGTCCTTCCTGGGCGAGACCCACTACGCCGCGCTCGGCTACTCGCTCCTCTTTTCCTGGACGCCCGAGCGGCGCCTGCTCGATTACCTGCGCTACGCGGGTGCCTCCGATGAAATGGCGAAGGAGGTAAAGCTCTTCGATCTCTCGAGCTTCCTGGTGGGTCGATACGCCAAGCTGTCCGACGAGTTCTACGATGCCAACAAGCGCCTGGCCATCAAGCGGAATGTGGTCTCCACCGCGTTCGTCACCCTCGGCACGCTTGGCTATTACGGGGCGTACGCCGTGACGATCTATCTGACCGTGCTGGGCCGGTTCACGATCGGCGCTCTGACGTTTCTCGCGGGGTCGTTCCGCCAGAGTCGCGACCTCATCCAGCGGATTCTGTTGTCGCTCTCGCAGGTGTTCGAGCAGAGCCTGTATCTCTCCGACCTGTTCACGTTCTTCGACGTGCAGCCACGCGTGACGTCCAAGCCGGGCGCGCGACCGGTGCCGGTGCCGATCCGGCGCGGCTTCGAGTTTCAGGACGTGGGGTTCCGCTACCCCGGCTCGGATCGCTGGGCCGTGCGCCACCTGACGTTCACGTTCGAGCCCGGCGAGCGCATCGCGCTCGTGGGAGAGAACGGCGCGGGGAAGACCACGCTCGTGAAGCTCCTCGCCCGTTTATACGACCCGGACGAAGGTCGCATCCTGCTCGACGGTGTCGACCTGCGCGACTACGACCTGATCAGCCTGCGCAAGCACATCGGCGTGATTTTCCAGGACTTCGTGCGCTACGATTTCATCCTGAAGGAGAACATCGGGGTCAGCCAGGTGGAGGCGCTGGACGACGAGGCACGAGTGCGTGAGGCGGCACGCCGCAGCCTGGCCGACTCGGTGGCCAAACGGCTGGAGCGCGGCTACGACCAGATGCTCGGCCGCCGCTTCGACGGCGGGGTGGAGCTCTCGGGCGGAGAGTGGCAGAAGGTGGCGCTGGGGCGCGCGTACATGCGGGACGCCCAGGTGCTCATCCTCGACGAGCCGACCGCGTCGCTCGACGCGCGCGCCGAGTACGAGGTGTTCCTGCGGTTTGCGGAGCTCACACAGGGGCGGATGGCGGTGTTGATCTCACACCGGTTCTCGACCGTGCGGATGGCCGACCGGATCCTGGTCTTGAGGAGCGGGGAGCTGGTCGACCAGGGGACGCACGAGGAGCTCGTGGCTCGCGGTGGGTTGTATGCGGAGCTCTTCAGCTTGCAGGCCGCAGGGTACAGGTAAACGGCGACGCGCCATGTCCGGCCGTCGCGCGGTTGCATCTCCCCGTGCCGTCAACGTCGAGGACTTGCGTCGCCTGGCCCGGCGTCGTTTGCCGAGAGTGGTGTTCGACTATCTGGACGGCGGAGCCGAGGACGAGGTCACGTACAGCCGCCTGATGCATCCCGATGGAGAGTGTGGTGCCGCCCGCGCCGCCGGTGCCGCCGGTACCGCCTACATCCTCTCCACCATCTCCGGCTACACGCTCGAGGAGGTGAAGGCCGCCTCCTCCGGGCCGGTGTGGTATCAGCTGTACCTCGTGGGTGGTCGTCCCGTCGCCGAGGCGGCGCTCGAGCGGGCACGGGACGCCGGGTTTGCCGCCCTCGTCGTCACCATCGACACGGCCGTGGCCGGCATGCGCGAGCGCGATCTCCGCAACGGGATGACCGAGCTCCTAGGCGGCAGCCTGCCCGCCAAGATCCCGTTCCTTCCCCAGCTGTTCGCGCATCCGAGCTGGCTGACCGCATTCCTGGTCGATGGAGGCGTCCCCAGGCTTCACAATGTCGTCATCCCCGGTGAGGGACCCATGCCTCTCATGGACGTCCCTACTGCGCTGGCGCGCGCTGCGGTCCGGTGGGAGGACCTGCGGTGGCTGCGCGAGATGTGGCGCGGGCCCATCGTCATCAAGGGTGTGTTGACAGCCGACGACGCACGCCACGCCGTCGATGAAGGCGCGGTCGCCGTGATCGTGTCAAATCACGGCGGGCGCCAGTTGGATGGCGTTCCGGCTTCCATCAGCGTGCTACCCGAGGTGGTGACGGCCGTGAACGGCCAGGCCGAAGTGCTGATGGACGGCGGGATCCGGCGCGGCAGCGACATCGTCAAGGCCCTTTGCCTCGGAGCCCGCGCCGTGCTTATCGGGCGTGCCTATGCCTACGGCCTGGCGGCCGCCGGCGAAGCAGGCGTCGCGCGCGCGCTCGAGATCTTGCGAACCGACATGGAGCGGACGCTCAGGCTCCTGGGGTGTGGAGCCGTCAGCCGACTGGACCGATCGTTTGTGGCGCTCCAGGCGGCGGGGTACCGCTAGGCGCGAACCTGCAACACCCGGCCACGTGGTCTGGCGTGAGAGTCAGGCTGCGTCGTGCCGTCTGCCCCACGGCGACGGTCATCGGCTTGCCCGCCGCTCGAGTCCTGCCACGAATGGCGCGAAGTACTCCTTCCAGGCGGCCGCCGCGGTATGGGTCCCATGCCCCCGCGTGCGCTCGCTGGTGGGAATCAGGACGTAGCGCGCGCTCTTCACCCGAGGGATCAGCTTTTCCATGAGGCCCAATTCCGGTGGATTGATGAAGTCGTCCGCCGAGTTTATGGCCAACACTGGCACCGCGATGCGCGCGAGCTCGCCACTGGGGTCGTAATCGCGCGAGGCGTCCACCTGGTACAGGAGGTCGTTCGCGTCGGTCTGGGCGGAGCGCGTGTCCAGCCAGCGAGCGATGAACGCATCGGCCGAGTCGCGCATCGGGGCCGCGCGCTGCTGCACGAGCGGGGCGCTCCCCGCGATGAACAACAGCTGGAGCGCCGCACGCAGCCCCCGGGGCTGAGTCACGTAGTCGCCGTTTTTCCAATCGGGGTCGCTCTTGATGTCATCGATGATCATGCGCCGCCACATCCGGTTCCGTCCCGCGATCTGCGTTGGGATGCAGGCGAGCGGCACGAGCCCGTCCATGAAGTCGGGGTGACGCTCGCCCCACAGCCAGCTGTGCATGCACCCCATCGACGTGCCCATGACGAGCAGCAGGTGGTTCACCCCCAGTCCTTCGGTGACGAGCCGGTACTGCGCGGCGACCATGTCCTCGTACCCATAGTGGGGGAACCGCGCCCGCAGCCCGTCGCTGGGCTTGGAGGAGCGGCCGTGCCCGATGTTGTCCGGCAGGATGAGAAAGTGGGTCGTCGTATCAAGCGGCTGTGCGGCGCCGTACAGCTCGCCGGCGAACAAGGGGGAGAGGAACTGACTCCCGGACCCGCCGGTCCCGTGCAGAATCAGGACGGCATTGCGGACAACGCGGGCGGCGTCGCGGCGCGGGTGGCCGAGCGTGTGGTAATGGATCCGCAGCCCGGACAGGGTCTCACCGGTCGCGAAGCGGAAATCCCTGATGAGGAAGCTGCCGGTGTCCCCCTGTGCGGCCGCGGCGAGCAGCAGGAGGACGCCCAGAGTCATACGAGGTAGCGCTCGCGCAGGATCGCGAGGTGGTGCCGCTCGTGGCCGGCGATGATCCAGGCGAGCGCCCGCACGGAGACGGGGTTGTTGTTGGCCACGCCGCGACGCCCGAGCGCCTCCTCTGGAAGCCCGGAGAAGAGGGCGATCGTGGCGCGGCGCACGGCATCGAGCTCGGCCGCAAGATCGGCAAGGGGCCGGGCGTCGAACCTCCCGGCCGGAGCCCACGCCTGCTCGTCGAACCCCGGGAGCGATTGAACGGCGCCGCGCGCGAAACTCAAGGCGCGGTAGCAGAACACCCGCTCGGCGTCCGCCATGTGGCCGATGACCTCTTTTATGGTCCATTTGCCGGGGGCGTAGCGGTGCAGCGCCTTCTGCTCGGACAACCCCGCGAGGAGCTGCTCGGTCTCGCGCCGCTGGCTCTCGAAGGTCCGCAAGAGGTCGCCATCCGGGACCCTGCCGACGTAGCCGCCGTAGCTCGACGCGTACTCGCCCGCGTCCGGGCGAGGGATTGCTACAGCCGTCATGCCACTCTCCGGGGTCCCTTGGACGTGGTCTTCGCGGGTGGGGCCGGACGACGAAACCTCGCGAGCCGCGCCTGGGCGTCCGGCATCCGCAGGATCACCTGCTCCAGCTTGTCCAGGTACATCGGGTTGTTGAGCAGGCCACGAAATTCTGTGAGGAACGGCTGCAGCCTCGCGTACACCATCAGGTGTTCACCGTTCACGTCGGCGAACATCTTTTCGTCGATGGCCTCGTGCAGGACGAGCGCTGCGGCCATGTTCCAGTACGTCGTCACCATGCGATACGCCGCGCTCGTCTTGCCGCGATAGACGGCGAGGATCTCCTCCGCGCTCTTCGGGTGAAAATCTTCGCGGAACCAGGCGCGGGCCTTCCGCATCACCGGCTCGCGGCGCAGGTCGTACAGTTTGAGGAGCAGCTTGGCGCTTTCGTATTTAGTGGTCACAGGGGTCTCCGGTGGGATGCGTTCACAGGAACTTACGCGGACTCCCGGGCCGCGGCGACCCAGGCCCGCCACGTCGAAATGAGTCTTGATGCGGCGCTCCGCGAAAAACCGGAGCGCGGCACGGAAGATCTGGACTTCCACGGATCAGCTGCCTGTGGAGAACCGTACGGCGCCCAAGTCCACGAGTCCCTGCAGCGTGTCCTGAAGGGCGTTAACC
>QHUC01000066.1 GCA_003221045.1 Gemmatimonadota bacterium
CCGCGAGACTCGCGCGTCCCGGCTGGCTGATCGGCCCTGGCGGGAGGCCCGGGTGCAGGTAGGTGTTGTAGGCCGAACGCACGCCGAGATTCTTTTCCCACACCCTCGATAAGCGGCGGCCGTAGGCGTAGCTGACGGTCGGATCCGCTTCCAACCGCATCCCCCGCTCGAGACGATTCTTATACACGGCCGCGATGAAAGGCCGGTCGGGGTCATAGCGCACCTCGGACTCCACGATCGACGCCAGCGTGACCAGCTGGTGCCGGGTCATTCGTAGGGAGTCGAGCCGCGCCTGCCACTCGGGACTCCACTGCTCGATGAACTGATGGGTCATCACCCGCACGAGTTCCCGCGCGCCGATGTGCTGGGGGAGCAGGTACGTGGTGGGAAACAGGTAGCCCTCCGCACTGGTGGTCCCATCGGGCACGCCCAGCCCGCCGAGCAGCGTGGGGTCCCGCGCCGCGGCGACGAACGAATCGCGGGGGATCCGGAGCTGCTCGTGCGCCAAGTCCGCCACCTCGACGAGCCGCAGTCCCTCGCGCACGGTGAAGCGTTGCTCCACCCCGCGACCGCGCTCGAGCGCCCCGACGACGTCGGACCACGACTCGTCTTGTCGCAGCAGGTAGACGCCGCTCTTGAGCGCACCGCCGAGGCCGGACAGCCTGGCGTACAGCCGAAAGAGGCTGGGGTGACCGATCACGCGGTTCGCGGCCAGCGAGTCGACGGCCGCTTCGAGGGTGGCGCCGGGTGGGACGGTGACGGTCACCCGAGGGCCGTCGGAAGAGCCGCACGCAGCCGACGCGCAGACGAGCAGAATGCGGAGTGCGGAGTGTGGAATGCGGAATGGATGCACGCCCTTCGATTCCGCATTCCGCATTCCGCATTCCGCACTGGCCTTCACGTCGCTCCCCCCCGCTTCGCGTCGAGATAGGCCCGATGTCCGCGGCCAACGCGCGCGCGGCGGCCGCCGCTTCGCCTTCCCGGCCCTCGGGGTCGAGCGGGAGTCCCACCACGACGGCAGTCACGGTATGGCGGTCGAGGAGAGTGAGGAGCTGGCGCATCGGGAAGCGTTTGCCGGCGCGGCGCGTGAGTGCGACCAGCGGCTGGGCGAGTGTCCGGCTCTCGTCGGACAGGGCGAGGCCGATGCGGCGCTCACCCCAGTCCACTCCCATCACCCTGCCCAGGACGTCACCCCTGGGCCATCGTTTGGAAGAACTCGGCGTTCGCCTTGGTGCGCTTGAGCCGCTCGAGCAGGAACTCGATCGCCTCGACGGGCGGCATGTCGGCGAGGAAGTTGCGCAGCAGGTAGACCTTGTTGAGCTCCTCCTTGTTGAGGAGGATCTCCTCCTTGCGGGTGCCCGAGCGCTGCACGTCGATGGCGGGGAAGGTCCGCCGCTCGGCGATGCGACGGTCGAGGATCACTTCCATGTTGCCGGTTCCCTTGAACTCTTCGAAGATCACCTCGTCCATCCGGGAGCCGGTGTCGATCAGCGCCGTCGCGAGGATGGTGAGCGAGCCGCCCCCCTCGATGTTCCGGGCCGCGCCGAAGAACCGCTTGGGCTTTTGCAGCGCGTTGGCGTCCACACCGCCCGACAGGATCTTGCCCGAGTGCGGCACGACCACGTTGTGAGCCCGGCCCAGGCGCGTAATCGAGTCGAGCAGAATCACGACGTCCTTGCCGTGCTCGACCAGACGCTTCGCCTTTTCGATCACCATGTCCGCCACCTGGACGTGGCGATCCGCCGGCTCGTCGAACGTCGAGGAGATGACTTCGACATTCTGGCCCTTCACATTCTCCTCCATGTCCGTCACCTCTTCGGGCCGCTCGTCGATCAGCAGCACGATGAGATAGACCTCGGGGTGGTTCTCGATGACGGAGTTGGCGAGCTTCTGGAGGAGGATGGTCTTGCCGGCCTTCGGCGGCGACACGATCAGGCCGCGCTGGCCCATGCCGATCGGACTTAAGATGTCCATCACCCGCATCGACAGGTCACCGTCCTTGCGCTCGAGCCGGATGCGGCGCTCCGGGTAGCGCGGGCGGAGGTTGTCGAAGGCGACGCGGTGTTTCGCTTTCTCGGGCTCGTCCCCGTTCACGACCTCGACCTTCAGCAGGGCGAGGTAGCGCTCCCCTTCCTTGGGCGGCCGCACCTGACCCATGATCGTATCGCCGGTGCGCAGGTCGAAGCGCTTGATCTGGCTGGGCGACACGTAGATGTCGTCGGGGCCGTACAGGTAGTTCCAGTCGGGGCTGCGGAGAAAGCCATATCCTTCGGGGAGGATTTCGAGGACGCCCTCCCCTCGCAGCACGGTGTCCGAATCGAGGAGCGATTGCTCGATACGAAAGATGAGATCCTGCTTGCGGAGCCCTGAGTAGTTGGTGATGTTCAGGGTTTCGGCCATCGCGTGCAGTTCCGCGACGGATTTCCTCTTCAGTTCAGCGATATCCACGTGTGTCGTTGCCTCGTAGCTCTACGGCGGGGGAAACCCCGGGGTGGGGGAGTGAGCGCGTTGAAAATGGAATCTGGGAAGTCGAAGGAATGCGAGAGAACTATAGTAGGGTTTACGAAACGCTCCGTCAAGGGCACACCGTGAACCTGAGCGCGTTCTTGCTGGCCTGGCGGACCACGTCACTCCCAGATCGGGAAGTCATTGACGCGCTTGTACATCCGGCGCACGCCGGCCCCTCCCCGGCGCTCCAAGCCGCACTCACCCAGTGGCCCGGGAGCTCCTACTGGTCGGACGAGCCCGACGGGCGGCACCTCGTGCTCACGCGGGCACTGACCCGTCGCAAGGAGCGCTGGGGCGTGCACGTGGCGTTGTTCCTGGCGACGCTCGTGACCACCACCTTCGCGGGGGCCGTGCTCGCGGGGGCCATTGCCTACGACAACCCCTTGGACCTGTTCACGGGCACGTACCCGCTTCCGCGGCACCTCGTGCACGCGTGGACCGCGGGCCTTGTTTTCTCGCTACCGTTGCTCGCGATTCTCTCCTGCCACGAGTTGGGGCACTATCTCACGGCGCGCCGCTACAGCCTCGACGTCTCACCGCCGTACTTCATCCCCGTGCCGCTCGTTCCCTCGTTCATCGGAACCATGGGCGCGTTCATCCGCCTCCGCACGATGCTCTCCGATCGGCGCCAGCTGTTCGACGTCGGAGTGGCAGGCCCCATCGCCGGGTTCCTCGTGGCGCTCCCGGTTCTCGCCGTCGGGCTCGTCCTCAGCCATCCGCTGCCGGGCCATGGTCCCTCGACCGGCCTGTTGCTCGGCCTCGACGGCGAGACAGCCGTCCTCGGTGACTCGCTCGTGACCCTGCTGCTTCGCTGGTCGACCCATGGCACGGCACCGGCGTTGCTCGTCCATCCGGTCGCGTTCGCGGGGTGGCTCGGGATGTTCGTCACCATGCTGAACCTCCTCCCCATTTCGCAGCTCGACGGTGGTCACATCCTCTACGCCGCGCTCCCCCGTTGGCAGCAGCGTATCGCGCTCGGCTTCTGGACGCTCATCATCATCTTGGGCTGGTACTGGCGCGGGTGGCTCTACTGGGGGCTGCTCGTGCTCGTCTTGTCGCGTGGCCGCCTCGGTCACCCGCCGGTGCTCGACGCGCAGCGCCCGCTCCCGCGATGCCGGACGCGGCGGACCCGATCAGGAAGCTGCGGCACGACCTCTCTAACCCGCTCGCCGCCATCCTTATATCTTTGCACAAACCAGCCCTAGGGCGCCGCATGCCCGGACAACCGGCACGCTACCCGCAGGACGCGACCGAAGCGGTCGTGCATGACCTCCCCCCCATCCGATTCGACGGCCAACTCATCCCCATTCGCCTCCAGGTGCGCCGCTCCGAGGACGGGATTTGGCGCGGTCGGGTGCTGTTCGGCGCCGCGGACACCGAAGGGGAACGCTCCACCGCCGAGATCTTTTGCGCCACCTCGGAGCCGGACCTGTGGCAATCGGTGCGCGACCTGCGCGACCATCATCTGCGCGATCTCTACCGCTCGCTCCTGTAGATGCCGGACGCGGCGGACCCGATCAGGAAGTTGCGGCACGACCTCTCTAACCCGCTCGCCGCCATCCTCGCCGAAACACAGCTGCTGCTCTTGGGCGCCGAGAAGTACGACGCGGAGACCGTGGCGGGCCTGAAGCAGATCGAAGCGCTCTCGCGCAAAATGCGCGGCATACTGGAAGCCCTGGACAGATGAATCGGTGAGCCGGCGCCACCGGCCGCGGTTCTGCCCGCCCGCGCGGTGGTGGAGTCATCCGCGCCATACACTGCGCATGGGGCCCCGGTGGTGGCGCTGGCCTCCCGTGCGGCGTCGATTCCCCTACTGAAGGAAGTCAGGGTGGGTGGCCACGCTCCAGATCACGGTGGCGTCGCGTCAGGGAGCCTGAGCGCGATCGATCGACGGCACCGCGCGCACGCGGTACGCCCAACCGCTGGCGAAGTAGATCACGAGAAAGACGACCGACAGCACGCTCGTCGCATACTTGTAGGCGGCGGGCGCGTCGCTCGCCGAGAGCAGCCCTTCGATCGACCCCGCGATGGCGAGCAGCGTGACCACCGCGCCGATCATCCGCGCGGCGATCCGGCCCTCGACCACCAGGGCGTCCCGGCGGGTCCGGTCGCCGGGCACGAAGAGCGCTCCGGCCAGGCGAAGGCCGGCGCCACCGGCGATGAAGATCGCCGTGAGCTCGAGGACCCCGTGGCCCGCGACGAACGTGGCGAGATAGCCGCCGGCATGGTAGTTCACGAAGAGCCCGAACCCGGCACCGAGGCTCAGGCCGTTGGTGACCAGGACGAACGCCGTCAGCACCCCACCCGCCAACCCACCCACAAAGGCCCAGAATCCGATCTTGATGTTGTTGCTGATGATGGCGGACGCGATGAGCGGCAGGTCCTCCCCCGACGATTGAGCGTAGCCGATCCCCTGCGCCTGCCGGGCCGCCGCCTCGCGCGCCCGGCTGACCATCTCCGGCGACGTCAGCTCGTCCTGGAGCTCAGGGTGGATGCGGATCAGGGCGTACCCGAGCGCCGCGGGGACGGCGAACAGGAGGAACGCCGCCGCCACGTACGCCCACGACTGCACGACGGCGCTCGGGAAATCGCGCACGAGATAACGGATCACCGGGGTGCGGCGCCGGCCTCGCGCACGGTAAAGCGCGTTATGCCCCGCGCTCACCACGCGCTCGAGGTACTCGATCACCCGGGGGTCGACGCCGTAGGTGCGGGCCCGGGCCAGGTCGGCGGCGACCTCGCGGTAGCGGGCCGCGAAGGCCGGGATTTCCGCCTCGGGGAGGTGGCTCACCCCGGACCGTTCCACGAGGGTTGCGAGGCGGTGAAACTGCTCCCACGCCTCGCGTTTGCGCTCCACGAACCGCTCGGCGGTGACGGACGTGCGCCCGGCGGCGTCGGTGCGCGCTCGGGTGGCGAACCGGCTGCGGCGCTTGCGCTGCTCCTCGGCGAACAGGTCGGCCAGGTAGGCGTCCGCATCGGGCGTGCGGCGGGGAACGCGACCCTGGAAGCGTCGGGCCAGGTCCGTGGCGAGCCGGGTCTGGACCGTTGCGTCGAGATCGGCGGCGCGCGCGAGGAACTGGTCCAGCAATCGAAACTCTTCGTCGGTAAGCTCCGGAGGCCCCGTTTCGACCGGCTCGGCTCCCGCCCGTGCGGGAGGGGCAGGCGCCATGCTCCAGTCCATCGGACTGTCGCGCACCACGATCGTGCCAGCGACGAGGTCGCCGAGCCGCTGGTTGCGACGATGGAGGAAGATCATGCCCAGCCCGGGCAGGAACGGCAGGAGGGGAAAGTAGCAGTCCAGCAGACGGAACAAGCCGCGGACAACGGCCGCCGTGGGCGTCACGGGATGGCCGGTCTCCATCACGACGCGGATCCCGAGCAGCTGCTTGCCGAGGGTCCTGCCGCCGTTCAAGGCTTCGAGCAGGACGAAGTACGCGAGGAACGCGAACGCGAAGACGAGAATGACCACCGCCATCACCCAGCCCACGAGGGCTCCGCTCGGGCCCGTCAGGCCGAAGAGCGCGAGGACCCAAAACAGCAACAGGAGCCCGAGTCCCGCGACCCCCGTATCCACGATTCCCGCCGCGGCCCGCGAGCCGAGCCCGGCGAGATCGACGTGCAGCGCGACGTGCTCGGGTGTCTCGATCCCGAACTGCTGGCGCAGCGACGCGCCGGACTGGCTCGGCTCTCGCGCGGGGGCGGGCATCTCAACATCTTATCGCGACCCCGTCCCAGGAGCGAGTGCGTCCATGGCGGACATTCGACCCATGAATTTCGGCGAGATCCTCGACGGATCCTTGGTGATGTACCGGCGGCACTTCGGGCTGTTTCTCAAGCTCGCCGTGGTCGTGCTCGCGGTGCCCGTGCTGCTGTTCGTCTACTTCGGCGCGCGCTGGCAGAGCGCGTTCATCGCGCCGACGCCGAACCCCGGCGCCCTCTTGCTCCTCTTCCCGCTCGCCATCCTCTACTACTTGGCGAGCCTCGTGCTCACCGCCGGCACCGTGCGCATCATCTCGGACGCGTACCTGGGCCGTGTGCCCCAGCTGCAGGACGCGCTGGCCCTCGGCCTGTCCAAGCTGTGGGCACTGGTCGCGGTCGGGCTCGGCAAGGGAGTCATCCTCTTCCTCTGCACGATCGCGGTCGGGGTCGTGATCGCGGCGTTGGCGGCCATGGCGAAGAGCGTGGGTGCGGTCGGTGTGCTCCTCCTCATCGCGGCTGGGGTGGCAGGCGTGTGGCTCGTCGCGTATGTGTTGTGCGGATACGGCGTGACCACGCCGGTCGTGGTCCTCGAGGAGCTGGGGAGCTCCTTCGACTCCTTCCGGCGATCGTGGGAGCTGACGCGCGGCTTTCGTGGGAAGGTGTTCGGGCTGGGCGTCGTGGCCTTCCTGCTGTTCAACGTGCTCCCCACATGGGTGCTTCAGGCGCCGGCGGCGCTCGCGAGGCTGACGATGCCGGGAGTCTCGATCGCCCTGGCGGCCCTGGCGACGATCGTGCCCGTGATCCTGGCGCCCGCGATCGCGGCGGTCATCACGCTGATGTACTACGATCTTCGCGTGCGCCGTGAGGCGTTCGACCTGCAGGTGCTCGGCCAACGGTTGGGGATCGTCTGACCCATGTCCTGATGCTCGCGGTCCAGGCGATCCCGGCCGACTCGTTGCGCCGGGCGGTCGCCGAAGTGTTCGCCCGGCCCGCCTACCGCTGGGCCACCGGGCGCAGTCCGCTCGAGTGGGTCGGTGAGCAAATACGCCGCTTCCTCGACTGGCTCGGGAGGGCCGAGGCGAGCCATCCGGCGGCGTTCAGAGTGCTGTTGGTGTTGCTGGTCGTGGCGCTCCTGGCAGTCCTCGCGCACATGGGCTACGTCGTGTGGAGGATCACGCGCCCGACCACGCAGACCGCGGGGCGCGTGGCCAGTGCGCCGGGCCTGACGTTCGAGGACGCACGCGCCCACCGCGAGCATAGTGAGCAGCTCGCCCGCGCGGGCCGCTACGCCGAGGCACTGGCGCACCGCTTCGTGGCGGTGCTGCTCGAGCTCGATCGCGACGAGGCGCTCAAGTTCCATCCATCCAAGACGCCCGCGGAGTATGTAGGCGAAGCGCGGCTCGACGAGGCGGGGCGCACCGCGCTGGGGGAGCTCGTGGCCCGACTCTACGACCACGTGTTCGGCGCCGCTCCCTGCGACGAGCAGACCTACCGCGCATTCGCGACCCGGGTCGACCTCCTGCACGAGCATGTCGCGTCGGGTTGAGCTCACGCTGGTGCTGCTCCTCGTCGTGGCGCTGGCCCTGGCGATCTGGGCCGGTCGGCGTGCCGCGGGGCCGCAGCCGACCTTCGACTACCGCGCGTCCACGCTGGTGAGCGGACCTGACGGGAGCCGCGCGCTGTACGATGTGCTCGTCCGCCTGGGGGTCCCGGTCGAGCGGCGGCGGACGCCGCTCTTCGATCTGGCGACCGACGCAGAGCGCCGTCCCGCGGTGCTGGCCGTGCTCGACCCGCCGCAGGATCTGGTGAGTGCCGAGCTGTCACAGGTGGTGCGGTTCGTGAAAGAGGGTGGCGCGGTGGTCGCCGCGAATACCGGCGGTGGCATCACTCGGTGCGTCGGCTGGGATGTCGCCTACCGCTTCGACCTGATGCAGCCCGACAGCTTTCCGGTGCTGGCGACGGATCGGAGCGTGGCACTCCCGGCCGTCGCGAACTACTTGCGACCGCCGCCGACCGGGCGGGGTGCGGGGAACGCGTTCCGGCGCCTGCGCGGCGGCGACAGCGAGGAGAGCCAGTGCGACACACTCCTCCCCCTGGTGCAGGACACCTTGCTACGCCTGGTGGACGGCCGGCCTGTGGTGTTGCGGCTCCGCTACCGCGGGGGCGGCAGCGTGACGCTCGTCGCCGACGCGGGTTATTTCCGCAACCGCACCTGGCGCGACACGTCGGTCCCGGAGTTCGTGACGCCGCTCCTCGTGCCGCCACGTCTGGGGGCGCGGGGGGGGCGGGGGGGGCGGGGGCGGCTCGCCTGGGATGAGTACCACCAGGGCTTCGGCCGCGCGTCCTCGCTTTCCCGCGAGATGGTGGGCTGGCTGCTGCGAGCCCCGGGTGGCTGGGCACTCCTGCAGCTCGTCGCGGTGCTCCTGATCGGGCTCGCGGTCGCCGGAGTCCGGTTCGGACCCGCCCGCGCCGTCATCGAACGCCGCCGGCGGTCTCCCATCGAGCATTTGGAAGCGCTCGCGGCCGGGCTCGAGGGAGCGGCGGGGGTGGACACCTCGGTGGCGCTCATGGTTTCGAGCCTCCGGCGCCGGCTCGGTCGCGCGGGGGTGTTGGCCGCCGGCGAGCAGCGGTCATGGCTCGCCGCGTTGGAGCTCGCCCTGCCCACCGCCGCCGGGCGTAACGCGGTCCGGCGCCTGCAGCGCATTCTGAATCAACCCGGCGGACCCGAGCGGGCGCTCGGCGCCGCCCAAGCCGTGGAGGACGTGTGGAAGGAGCTTCGCCCGCCGACGACGCGCGCCGGATCGCTCGTCCGGACGCTGGCGCTCGCGCTCGACGTCAAGTTTCAGCGTATCCAGTTCACGCCCGACCTGATGCCGGCCGACATCACGGGCGTGAGCATGCTCACGGGGTCGCACGACTTCACGTTCCGCCCGGGTCCCATCTTTGCGGACCTGGTGCTCGCGGACGAGATCAATCGTGCGCCGGCGAAGACCCAGGCCGCGCTGCTCGAGGCCATGCAGGAGCGTACCGTGACTGTGGACGGCGTGGGCTATCCCCTGTCCACCACGTTCACGGTGTTCGCCACCCAGAATCCCGTCGAATTCGAGGGGACCTATCCGCTTCCGGAGGCGGAGCTCGACCGCTTCATGATGAAGGTCCTGGTGGGGTATCCCGACGCGACGCACGAGCAGGGGATTCTGGCGCGCACGGTCGCGGGGTTCGAGGCGGACCGGCCCGAGACCTACGGCGTGGACGCGGTGACCGACGCGGCGGGGCTGGCGAGGCTGCGCGCCGCCGTGGAGGCCGTTCGAGCCGAGCCACAGATCACGGCCTACATCACCGCGGTGGTGCGGGCCACCCGCGAAGCCGCGTCGCTCACGCTTGGCGCGAGTCCACGGGCCGGTGTGGCCCTCCTCAAGGCGGCACGCGCGGCCGCCCTCGTGGAGGGCCGCGACTACGTGATCCCCGACGATGTAAAGGGGCTTGCGGCGGCGGTGCTGCGGCATCGGGTGAACGTGGCACCGGAGCTCGAGCTCGAGGGTGTCACGCCCGATGTCGCCCTCAAGTCCGTCCTCGACCGCATCGAGGTGCCGACGGCGTGATCGGCCTCGAGGTCCTGCTCTACTGTCTCATCGCCCTGGCTTTCTGGGCGCTGTGGTTCGTGGTGGGGGCGTACGCCGGAGTGCTTTGGGCCCCTCGCGGCCTCGCGCTCGCCGCCGTGATCGCTGGGCTCGGCATCGCGGGACTGTGGCTGTCCTGGGCCGGGGCGCTGGACATCATGCTCGTCGCCGACTTGGCGCTCGTGGCGGCGGTCTGGGTGGATGCCGTACTCGCGCCGCGATTCGAAGCGGGGGCGGTCGCAGTGTCTCGCGACGCACCCCCCGCCTTTGGCGGTGATGCCGGTGCGGCGGGGTCGCGAGCAGGCGGGCGAGTTCGTCGTCGACGCATTCGGCCCACTGGGACTGGGGCGGCGACGGGGCAGGCTCCCGGTGTCGTGGGATGCCGCCGTGTACCCGCCCCTCGTGTCCGTACGGCTGCGCGCATCCGTCGCGCAGGCGCGGCGCCGCCGCGAGCCGGGCATCACGCCCCTGCGCCAGATCGGCGAAGGGCGGCTGTTCGAATCGTTGCGGGAGTGGGTCCCCGGGGACGACCTCCGCCACATCGATTGGAAAGCCACGGCGCGGCGGCGTAAGGTGATCACGCGGCAGTACGAGGCGGAGCGGCGCCAACAGGTCCTGCTGGTCCTCGATACGGGGCGCCTGCTCACCGCAGACATCGCCGGCGTGTCGCGGCTCGACTATGTGGTCCAGGCGGCGCTCGAGCTCGCGTATGCGGCGGTGCAGCACGACGACAACGTGGGCGTGATGGCGTTCGCCGACGGGGTGCAGCATTTCGTCGCGCCCCAGCGGGGCCGGCTGGCCCTGAAGCGCGTGGTCGACGTGCTCGCGGTGGTCGAGCCGAGACTCGTGGAGCCGGACTACCCCGGCGCGTTCCGGTACCTCGCGGCGCGGAACCGCAAACGCGCGCTCACCGTCCTCTTCACCGACGTGATCGACCGGTTCGCGTCGGACGCGCTGGTCGCCAACGTCGCCGGCCTGCGTCCGCGCCATCTGCCGCTCGCGGTCACCCTGAAGAACCCGGAGCTCGAGCACGCCGCCGCGCTCCGTCCCGCCGCGGCGCACGACGCGTTCCGCAAGGCGGCGGCCGAAGCGTTGCTGGGGGCCCGCGAGCAGGCGCTGGGGCACATGCGCCGGGCGGGCGTGCTGGTGCTCGACGTGCCGCCGGACCGCGCGGCCCAGGCTGTCGTGGCCAAGTACCTCGAGCTCAAGCGGCGCGGCCGGCTGTAAATGAGCCCATCAGGGCGCCGCCGCTCCGGCGTTATTACATTGGCTGCCAACTCCCCTGGACTACGAGCGCATGCGACGCAGTCGCGGCCTGGCCGCCTTGGCGCTGGCGTTCTGTTCTGTAACAGTCACCACCTGCGTGTACCCGACCGAGCGGGATTCGTCGGTGCACGTCAGCCTCACGCGTCTGGGGATTCTGATCCGCGGCACCGACACGACGGCCACGGCGACGGCCTGGCGCATGGCCGGGCCGTCGGACTCACAGCCGATACCGAACGGCGTATTCGTGTGGACGAGCAGCAATCCCGCCGTCGCGACCGTAGACGACCGCGGGCACATCGTGGCGATCACGTCGGGCGCAGTCGTCATCCGCGCGGCAGCCGCGAACTTCGATAAGGGCGCTCTCGCGGCCGCCGATACTATCCGGGTGTCGGCTCCCCTCGAGATCGACAGCGTCCGACCGAAAGTCGTACGATACGGGGAGCTGCTGAGCGTCTACGGGGTCGGCGTCGATTCGATTTTCCTCGCGCAGCTCGCCAAGGCCGATCTGATCCTCGACCCGTTCGCCGACACCGCCTATGCCGACGGCACCGCGCGCCGGCGATTCTGGGTACCGCCCCCCGCCCATACCGACTCGCTCTTCTTCCTCGGCATCTCGGGGGGGAACGGCGTGCTCGGCTTCGTGCACGGCGACACGACGCGAGTCGTTGAGCGCGACCTGTACGAGCCGGACGACATATCGCCGCAGCCGATCGACCTGGACGCTCCGCCCCCGTTCGCCGTGGCGCCGCTCCTCCTGTTTTACAATCCCGCGCTGGCGTTCGAACTGCTGCCGCGCGACCAGAAAGTCGGCGCCGATTGGTACCATTTCACGCAGGGGCAGGCGCGCAAGTTGACGTTCATCCTCACGGCGCCGCAAATCGCCGGCACCTTTTCCACGTTCCTCACCGATTCGCTCGGCTTCAACGGGACCTCGTACGTCATCGGGAAGAATTCCTGGACCTTCGGACCGGGCTCGCATGCCTGCCATGGACTCGCATTCTCACCACCCGAGGCCAGCAGTGATTCGACGATCGTGGCGTTCACGAGCCTGCCCGCGGGCGGCCTGGATGGCATCGCCTTTTACTCGGTGCCGGGACGCTACGGGCTCCAGGTGTGGGGGGCGTACCTGAGCGAATTGCCGGCCGATGCGCACGAAGACGACAACTCGTGCAACGCCGCCGACCTCCGCGGCACGGCGGGCCTTCCGTTCCGCGATACGCTCGCGATCGAGAATCCACACGACGTCGACTGGATCCGTTTCAACGTCGGCGGGCTGGTCGCGACCCTGGTGCAGTTTCAGCTGCACGCGCTTCCGGGCGTGCACCCGGACTCGCTCAAGGACCTCGACTTCTACGTGATCAAGGTTCCGAACTCCGGCGACGCGGCGCTCCAGGTGGCGCTCGTGGATACCACCGCGGGATCGGACGTGAATCAGAGCACGCTCCTCGCGCCGGGCGACTACTATGCGGTCGTGCTCGACTTCGCCGGAACGACCACGTTCTACGAGTTGTGCGTCGTGTCGGGCCTCGCCACCTGTCCGGGCGGAGCGTTCCCGTCCCCGCCCGCCACCACGAGCACTCAGTCGGGCGTAGCGCCGCGCGTCAAGCGCCGCCCCCCCCCGCGCGCCCGCACCCCGGCTGCGCTCCCTCTCGTGCCGAGCCGCCGAT
>QHUC01000184.1 GCA_003221045.1 Gemmatimonadota bacterium
AGACAAACGCCAGGTAGTGACTAGCTGATTTGGCCTTTGCGAACGCCGCGGGCCAGCCGGCCTCGATCCGGGTGTGCTCGGCGCTGCGCCCGAGCTTCACTTCTTCACGCACGATAGTGATGTACGCCGGCTGGGTCGTCGGCAACGCCTGAGCGACGACCGTGCCGATGCGGGCCGACGTCAGCGCGAACAACGAGAGGAGCGACAGTCTCGCCTTCATGAGTGGCCCACCTCTTGGGCTCTGCAACGCGACTGCGGGAACGAGACAAGAAGACAAACCGGCCGAGCGGGTTTCCCCACTCAGCCGGTCTCGCGATTCGCTCCCCCCGAGGTATAGGCGAGCCGCACGACATCGCGCCTCGAGGTTCATAGCATCTGAGTTGCGTTTCAATATGCATCCCGGAGGGTGGCCCGCAAGTTGGGCGGAACGCCCAAAGGCACGTAGAGGGGCGTCGCGCCTTAAGTCAGCGACCGAGAAGCGACGCGCGGTAACAACGGTGGTAACAACGCCGCCGTCGCTGGCTGGCGCTGGCCGACGCGCGACTCCCGTAAGTGCCTAAGACGACACCGGCCAGCGTTGGTGGTCGCTGGCCGGTGTTGCCTCCGGAGCCGAAGGTCGTGGGTTCGAATCCCGCCTGGCGCATCGAGTTACAGCGTGGTATCCGTGGTGGTACGACGGAGCCGAAGGACTCAACCAAGTGGTAGCAACAGGGCCAAAGAAACGCACCGCGGCAGCTCCACGGCCCGCTCAAGTTCGGCGGTGTCCCGCGAAATTCGCTTACTTGGCGCTCACCGCCGAGCCGAGGTAGTGATCCAACCAGTCCAGCCATCGTGAATACACGTCACGCGCGCGAACCGGATCCCCGGGGAAGTGTCCGGGCACGGGATAGGCAACGAATTTCACCGCTACGCCGTTATCACGAAGCGCGTGATAGAGCTTGTACGACTGGGTCACCGTCACACGCGCGTCTTTCGTATCGTGGAGAATCAGGGTCGGAGTACGGATCCGGGACGCGTACGTGATCGGTGACTGTTCCCGGTAGCGCTGCTCGCGACCTCCCACCCACGGCGAGCCGACGATGCTGTGCCGACGTATCACGTTGAGGTCCGAGAGGGCGTACATGTCGAGCAGGTCAGTGGCCGCCGCCCCGGCCACCGCCGCGCGGAATCCGTGGAAGTGCCCTGTAAGCCATATGGTCACGAAGCCGCCCCATGACCAGCCGGATACAGCGATCCGCGTGGTATCCACGAAGCCGCGCTTCTTCACGACGGCAAGCCCCGCCATTACGTCGCGACCCGGGCCGTCGCCGGCGTCGTTCACGATCGCATGCTGATAAGCGTTTCCCAGGTTGTCGCTCCCGCGGTAGTTGGGGCTCGACGTTCGGGGGGAACGTCAGCACGCCATCTTCGTGGAAGCCACCCGGTCCCGTCCACTCGATGGCGTCTGTCCTCCCCAGGTCGAGTGCAGCCACCTCTCGATGGAAGTCAGTGAGGCGCTTGGGCGGGGAGGTCGGCGACGCGAAGTAATAAAGCTCCGGCGGCCGACCGGCCGTGACACCAATGAGGGCCAACGCGCCGTCGGATCCGACGGTGAAATCGGAATACGAGATGATGTCGCCTAGTTCCACCCTCCGCGCCGGACCGTCGAGCGGCTGCAGCCAGAGCGCCACGCGCGTGCCATCATTCCCGCTGACGAGGAGCGATCTGCCGTCTGGCATCCAGCGCCCGCTGACGTTGCGATCGAGCGCGTGGGTGACGCGGGTCCCGTCGCCCCCCGACGCTGACGCCGCGTAGATCTCCGCGCCGTTCGCCGGATCGCCGTCACGAGGATAGGTGAACGCCAGGCGGGAGCCGTCCGGGGAGAAGCCGAGCGCTCCTTCGCCGGCGGTGCGGCGGGTGAGTGCGTGGACCTGACCGGTGGCGACGTCGACGATCTGGACCGTACCTTGGTCCGAGTCGCCGGAATTGGGGCTCGCGATTCGAGTGAACGCGATGGCCTTTCCGTCCGAGGACCAGGAGAGGGGCGACGTGACCAGGCTCGTGGCGGTGCTCCACAGCCCGGACGTAAGGCGGCGCGCCTCTCCACCTTCAACCGAAGCGAGCCAGATGTGCGTCGGCCTCGCTGCCTCGGCAGCGAGGTAATCATTGTCACCCACTTCGAAGGCGTCATTGTAGCGTTCGGGCCCGCTCTTTCTCTCCGGCTCGTCCACCGTCTGGAAGGCGATCTCCCGACCGTCGGGGCGCCACGCGAACTGCCGCACACCCGAAGGAGCATTTGTGATCTGTTGCGCGTCGCCGCCATTGGCCCGCATCACGAACACCTGAACCTGTGCGTCCTTGCCCGTGCCGGCGAGATCGAGGAAGGCGAGTTGGCGGTCAGAGGGAGACCACCGAGGTTGGGAGACTCGTCTCCGCTCGTGGGTGAGGACGCGTTGCGTTCCGGCCACGACGTCGACGAGGACGAGCTCGCTCTCGTGGCGGTCGTCGTCGTAGTTAGGCCGGGACACCACCACCACAATGGACCTGCCGTCCGGCGAGATCTGCGGATCGTTGAGCCGTGTGAGCTTCGCGAGATCGGCGAGTTCGAATCGCCTCGATTGACTTAGCGCCACGTGAGGAGCTGCCAGGGTCGCCGCTAGCAGCAGGCTGACGACGCACTGGTAGCTAGGCCGCAGGGCGGCTCGCTCGGGGTCCATGGCACCTCCTGGAATCAGGAACGGCTGACGAAGCTACAGGAATCAAGAATACGCTGTCAAACGGAGCGCTGCCCGCAAGGCCGCGGGAAACGTGTGCGGCCGCGCCTGGGGGAACGAGCCGAAGGTCCCGCGGTCGAATCGCGGCTGGCGCATTTCTCGTAGACGTTCGCGAATCGTCGCTCAATCGCGCCGCCGCGGATGCCGCCGCAGTCCCGCCGCCGCCTCGTCGATCCGGGCGACATAGGCTCGAATCCTTTCGCCGGGGAGGCGGCGCGGCAGCACGAAGTGCTGATCGTCGGGACGCGAGCTCTTGAGGTCGTCGACCATGAGATCGCCGCCGTGCGCCTTGACGACCGCCTCGAACCGTTCAACCGCATCGAGCAACGCCGCCACCTCGTCCACACCTTCACTGGCGCTCACCGTCACCCCGCGATCCCGCAAGCGGGCCACCGCCTCCGCGGCGGCGGCGCCGACTTCCTCCGTTCGATGCGGATCCAGCGCGCCCTCCAGCTCCTCGTAATCGTCCCGCGAATCCGGTTGCACCGTCTTGTCCTCGCTGGTGAGTTAGTGCGCCTTGACCGGCGTCTCCACGTGCGCCTCGACGAACCACAACCACTTGTCGATGCCCCGCGAGATCTCGATGCAGATGTCCTGGCTGTCCGCGTCCCCGAGGTCGTCCGTCTCGTCGATCGCGCGGCGGATGCGTGTCCCGAACTCGGCCAGCGCCCCGGCGAGCGCGTTCACATGTTCCGCGCCGTCGACGATTTGCCGGGGGTAGTCGGTCAGCTCGGTGCGCTCCGCAACCATCCGCACCGTGCCCTCCGCGATACCGCCGAGTTGCACCACCCGCTCGGCGAGCAGGTCCACGTACTCCTCCACGGCGTCGTGCACTTCGTCGAACAGCTTGTGCAAGGCGATGAACTGCGGGCCCTTCACGTTCCAATGCGCCTGCTTGGTCTGCGTCTCCAAGTCTATCGCGTCGGCCAGGCGGTCGTTCAAGAGGCCGACCACCTGCGCGCGGACATCCTTGGGAAGATCGTTGCTGGTGTCAAAGGCGAGATCGGTCATGGGTCCTCCGGTCGAAGAATGCGTCCGTTAACTTCTCCCGATAGCGCCTCCGGCGCCATCCCGGTTCCACGATGATCGACGCGCTCGTCGCCTTCACCCTCGCCGCGGGGTTGCTGACAATCACCCCGGGGCTCGACACGGCCCTGGTGTTGCGCACCGCGGCCGTGGAAGGCTCGCGTCGCGCCATGCTGGCGGGGGCCGGGATCTGTTTGGGGTGCCTGACGTGGGGGATGACGACCCAGTTCGTGCCCGCGGGAGTGAGTGTCACGGGATTCACCATGCTGCTGGCGGGGATTCACGCTACGGAGGGCATCCTCTGGTTCGCGCTGCTGACGCTCGCCAGCCGACCGCTCGGGACCTGGCTCGACCGCCCGCGAGTGGCGTGGACGATCGACCGGGCGACCGGCGTGATGCTCGTGGGGTTCGGCGTCGGGCTCCTCCTGAGGCGACGCGCTTAGCCCCAGCGCCGCCGATCCGCCCCAGGAGCCGGCGTCCTAACGGATCGTACTGATGTCGGGCTGCGGCTCGAACTCAAAGACACCGCTGCACTGCCCACACCGCATCTGCTCCGGCAGCGTTCCGACCGCGACGCGCTGGGCACAATTGGGGCACACCGCGTACCGCTCATCGGCGATCACGGTCCACCTGTTCGGGCGGGTGGTGACGATCTCGAGGTACACCTGCGGCACAATCGCCGACTCGTGCCGCACCACCACGACCACCTCGTCCTCCCCGAGGCTGAGCACGGGATACCATGCCCCACGGCGTAACCGGCACCGCCGCACGTCGTCCCGCAAGCGCGCCCACCGTCCCGCGGGCAGTCTATCGAGACGCTCCAGCATCGCCACGACCTCCGTTAAGGTTCAGGCTTCCGCATGCTTCGTGCACGCAACACCAGTGTGCGGGCCCGTACGGAGGTTGTCAACTCACCGTCCTCAATCCCCCGCGCGACTCTTACGCCTGCGATACGCCATGACGGCGATGCCCGTGACGAGCAGAAACGCCGGCACGATGAGAATGACCATGCCGTTCAACATGGCGCCCATGCTCACGCGAGCTCCTCGGGAGCTAGCCTCCCGGCAGCCGCTGCCGCAGGTTCGGCGTCATGCGAAATGTGACCGGGATGTAAGAAGGATTCTGCCAGATGGGAGAGTCGCGATCGTTGCCGAGCTGGTATCCGCGATCGCGGAAGGCCTGCCCGAAGGCATTCAACTCGGGCCATGCCGTGTGGCATGCGGAACACGGCAGGCCGTACTTCCGCGCGAACGCGGGGATAGCCTTGGTCTTGTGTACCGCCAGCGAGTAGGCGGTGTAGGCCTTCGAACCACGGCCGCTGAGCGCTAAGGCGGCCATCAGGCAGGCGCACGTCACAACCCCACTCACCAACCACGACCCCCGCAGACTCCCGGCACCCCTCGTCGACCCCTTGGCCATCGTGCCTCCCGGTCTTGTAAGGGCTACATGTCGAAGCTGCGCCTCTAGCTCTGTTGAGGCGTGATAGTACGGGCCGGGCAGGCTGGCACGGGAGTGCCGGACGGCGAAGCATCGTCGGGCCTAGAAGGCGAGCGCCAGCCCGACGCGCCCCACGGTTTCCTGGATCGGCGCGTCGATCTCCCCGGCGCCGCCCGGATTGGTCTTGCGATTGATCCGCTGAAATGCGTACGCCGCCGTCCCATGCAGCCGCCCGGCCAGGCGTACGTCGAGCCCGAGCCCCAGGTCGAGCGAGAACGGCGCCCGCCCGCCACCCGAGAATCTCGGGGCCGCCAGGTAGTTCGCGCGGAACAGGATGGTGGCCCCGGGTCCGATCTCATAGAACGAGCGCGCGCCAAGCCGTACCGCGCCGACCGACTGCGCGTCGAGCTCGGGATCCGCCGTACGCCGGATGACTCCCACTTCGAGACTCGCATACGGGGCCACGTCGTAGCCGACCCATGCGTCGAACTGGGTGGCGGTGACGCTCTGTGTCGCCGCGCTCCCATCCGCGGTGTCGAGCTTCACCCGCGTGACTACCCCATCGACGGAGAGCTTGTGGAACCGCACGGACATCGCGCCGCCAAACCCGAACCCCGCGTAGCGGAGCCCGGAGACGACCTCGCGATAACTCGCCAGCACCGCCTGCGGCCCGATCGTGATTTGCTGCGCGGGCGCCGCTTGCCCGAGGACGAATAGGACGGCCGCCGCGGCCGGTCTCACCGCACCCCCGCGGCGCCCGGTTTCGGCAGCGGCACGACCGTCAGCTGTACCTGCTGGCGGCGCGCCACGTTCTCTTTCGCGATTTCCTGGTTGCGGCGGGCGATCTGGTCCCGCAGCAGCCGATTGTACAGGATGTTGGCCGCCGCGGGACGCGGCGCCGGCTTGCGGAGCGTCATCACGAGGCCCGTGACCAGGGCGGCACCACCCACCACCGCGAGCTCCCGTTTGGAGCCCGATCCCAGGCTCGAGCTCTCGAGGCCCACCGTCCCCACGACCGCACCCCCAGTATAGAGGAAAGCAAGACCCAGCGGTCGCCAGCTCTGCGGGGGCACTTCCGTCTCAGGCAGGTACTCGTAGCCCGGAAGACTCGTGAGGTGAGCGAGCGTGTCCACCCGGCCGTGGCTCACGCGGACCGGCTGCGACGCGGCAAACGCGTTCTGGCCGAGCCGCGCGTCTACGACCACGGTGTAACTGCCGGCCGGCACCGGATCGCCGTTCGCCAAGCGGGCCGGCCACGTCAGGTTCACCTGCCCGTTCCACGCACTTGAATCGATCAAGAAACGGCCCTCGCTCCCGACCGCGCGCGTCACGACGCGCGCCGGCTGGGTGACGGTGAACCGGATCGGCACGGCGCCCTGACCACCTACGAAGCTCGTGCTGTCGACGCGGAGCTGCCGGACGAGGAGAACCTGACGCAAGGCGACGTCGAACGCGCTGTAGGCCTTGGGGGAGACGCGGTTCGGATCGAGCTGCCGTTCCGGGTCGATCAGCACCAGCTGCTTGAACGCGTCCACCGCCTTGAGGATCGAATCCATGGCGCCGTAGGTAAAGCCGAGTAGCTCGTATGCCCTGGCGCGCTCGGGTCCCGTGAGCCGCTCGCGCAACGCGGCCTGGGCGAGCGTCAGGACCTGACGGTACTCGAGGTTGTCGTACGCCTGCTGCGCCCGTCGCAAGGTGGGGTTCTGGACGGTCTGGGCCAGGGCCGTCGCCGGCGCGACGAATCCCGCAAGGAGAGCGACCACCAGGCGTCGGAGGGAGGTCATAGGGAGGTATCACTCGGGGAGCAGGGTGTAGCGCTTGCGGACGGTATTGTTCGCGTCTACTTGCACGGTCTCCGTCACCGCCTTGAAGCCGGCGTGCTCGATTCGCACCGCGTGGCGGCCGGGCTTCACTGCGTACTCGACCAGTGGGGTCTGGCCCACGTCGACGCCGTCGATGTAGACCTCGCCGAACGGATCGGCGGCGATGGTGAGGAAGCCCTGCGGTTCCGCCGCTGGGGTGGCCTCGCGCGGTTTGGGCGCGGGGCGGCGCGGCAGCTGCGGGGTCGCCTGGACGGGAACACGAACGGTATCCTGGATTCGCACGGTGTCGACAGAAGGAGCGGGTCCCGCCGCGGGAGGTACCGCTCCCCGCTCCCTGCTCCCGCCACGCCCCAGGACCAGGTATCCGCCGACGCCCGCCGCCACCACGACGAGAGCCACTACCGTGGGCGCACGAGAGCGGCGCTTGGGAGCCGCTTGTGCAGGCCGGGGCTTGGGCATCTTCACGCCGGGCAACGGCGTCGTCGGCGCGCCCGTGATCTCCGTCGGCGCGTCGGCCGCGGCGCGGGGACGGGGCCGCGCGGCGCTCCGGCCCTTCGCGGGCACGCCAACCGGCTGCTCCGGCCACACAGCGGTCGCGAACTCCGCCATCGTGGCGAAGCGCTGGTCGGGCTCCTTGGACAGGGCGCGCGAGATGGCCACGGTGAGCGAACCCGGGATGCCCGGACGCTTGGCGCTCGCCAGGGGCGGCGTTTCGTAGATGTGCTTGTAGATGATGGTGTGCACCGAGTCGCCGGTGAACGGCAGCTCGGCCGTGATCATGCGGTAGCCGACCACACCGAGCGAGTATTGATCCGCCCGCCCATCCACCGGTGCGCCCTTTCCCTGCTCCGGCGACATGTAATGCGGCGTGCCGATGATCATCCCGGTTGCGGTGAAGCCG
>QHUC01000002.1 GCA_003221045.1 Gemmatimonadota bacterium
CGGGACGCGCCAGCAACTGATGCTTGAGACGGATGACTTCGACGAACGCGTCGACGGTTTCCAAATCCGGGAACTCCATCCAACACCAGCGCACGCCGCCGGACATGCGACCATCGCGAATCGCCTGCCGCGACGCGCGCGCCAGCCCGTCGGTGAGCGCGAGCTCCCGCTCTTCCTCTTCCGTGACAATGAACGTACCGGAGAGGCCGGTCTCCATCGGATGGAGGTACCCGAGCTTCCGCCCCCCGACCTCGTACATCCAGACCCATTTCCACGCGGTGCCCATGAACACCACTTGCTCCGTCACATGCCGGAGGGCCCGGATGCCCTCGCGAGCACGCTTGAAGCGCTGCGCGGCGCGCGGTGGCAGGTCCTTGATGGGCGCATCCGACTTCGGGCGCTTGCGCGGGGTCGCGTAGAGATTCGTGGCCCAGTAGCCGGGCGGCTGGTGGTCGATGGGAATCATGCTGGTCTATTGTAAGCCGCCCCTGAGCGAACGGAAGCGCCCGACGAGCGCGTGCACCTGGTCCTCCAAGACCCCGAGCCGGCGCGCCAGCTCCGCTGCGTGCCGCTCGGCCTGCTGCGTGGGCGCCGCATCCGCTCCTTCGACCACGCCATAGAGGTCCACCAGCTGCCCGTTGAGGCGGGTGAGCCCCGCGGCGGCGGGCTCGCCGGTCGGACGCCCGCCCGGCGACGGCCCGCGCTCGAGCTCCGCGGCCCGCCGGTCGAGCGAATCGAGCGCGGCAGCAGGCACCCTCGTGCCGCCCCGCTCCCGCTCGCCTGCGATGTCCCGTCGCAACCCGCGGACAAGCTCCAGCGCCGCGGAGTCGCGCCGCAGCGCGTCCACGATGCCCGATGCCACCGCCAGCTGACGAGCCAGCGCCCCCGCCCCCGCCCCCGCCCCCGCGGCGAGCGGGATGCGAGGGTCCATGCGCACCGTGAGGGGCCGCGTGTGCACCCGTCCATCCACCGTCAGCCGCACGACGTAAGGCCCGGGAAGCACCCACGGCCCGCGGGGCTCGCGTGGCGTGTCGTGCCAAATCGCCGCGATCGGATAGTCGTGACGCAGCGCCGGAGGTGGTGGTCCGTGCAGGTCCCACACGAAGCGATGCATCCCGGCGTCCGTCGCCAGACGCTGCGGGCGCCGGATCCACCACGAAGGGATATTGAGACCCGAGTCCGGTGCCTCCGGCGCGTCGTCGCTCGCGAACCGTCGTACCACGGCGCCCCCCCGATCGAGAATCTCCAGGAGAATCGGCCCTGCCGCCGGGCGCGTGAGATAGTAGTCGAGCACGGCGCCGTCGGGAGGATTGGGCGCGGCCGGCTCGTCGATCGAAAGGGGCGTGTCCGTATTTTCGTTCCAGCGCACCCGCACGGCTCCCGCCGGGCGATACAGATACGCGCCCGTGGCCGCGCCGGCGGCCGCCTCGGGCAGCTCGCGGAGCGGGGCGATGTCGTCCAGGATCCAGAACGACCGGCCGTGCGTGGCCACCACGAGATCGCTGTCGTGCACCACCAGGTCGCGCACGGAGGTGACGGGCAGGTTGAGCCGCAGCGATTGCCAACGATCGCCGTCGTCCGGCGAGACGTACACCCCGCGCTCGGTGCCGGCGTACAAGAGCCCGCGGCGCGCGGGATCCTCCCGCACGGCGTTCACCACCTCGTCGGAGGGGATGCCCGCGACGACTTCCGTCCACGTGACTCCGCCGTCCTTCGTGCGATACACGTGCGGTCGGAGGTCATCGAGCCGGAAGCGATTTACGGCGGCGTACGCCACGCGCGTGTCGAAGTGCGAGGCTTCGAGCAACGAGACCTTGCTCCACGGCGTGAGGCTCGCGGGTGTGACGTTCCTCCACGTCTTCCCGCCGTCGTGGGTCACGTGAATCAGCCCGTCGTCGGTCCCGATCCAAATGAGACCGGCCTTCCGAGCGGACGGCGCGATCGTGTAGATCACGCCCCGATGCTTGCCCTGCTCGGGGTCGAGCGCGGCGAACGCGCCCAGAGTCGTGGGCACGTCATACGTCGCGCGTGTCAGGTCCGGACTGACGGTTTCCCAGCTCCGCCCGCCCGTGGTCGTCCGAAACAGCACGTTCGCGCCGAAGTACAGGATGCGCGGATCGACTGGAGAGAAGAGCAGCGGCATGGTCCGTACCCAGCGGTACTTGCCCACCCGCACCGGCTCGGGTGACACGTCCTGCACTTCGCCGGTGTTCCAGTCGAAGCGGGTGACGCGACCACCGTACACCACGTTGGGGTGGAGCGGGTCGGGCGCGATGTACCCGTACTCCTCCACGCCGACCGGATGCCATTCCCGGACCGTGATTTGGCCGTCGTTGCCGCGGGTCACGATCCCCGCCGACCCACTCTCCTGCTGCCCCCCGTATACCCAATAGGGGTAGCGTCCATCGGTTACGACGTGATAGAACTGCGCCGTGGGCTGGTTAAACCACGAGCTCCAGGTCTCACCCCCGTTCACGGTCACGACGGCGCCCTGGTCGCCGGCGAGCAGGATGATCTTGGGGTCGCGTGGATCGATCCAGAATCGATGATAGTCGTCGCCCCCGGGAGCGCCGCGCAGCGCCGTGAACGTCGCTCCGCCGTCGGTGGACTTCCAGGCGACGATGTTCGCGACGTACACGACGTCGGGGTTCTGGGGATCGACCTTCACCTCATTGAAGTCGCCGTCCCGCCCCCACAGACGCTCGTCCGCGTTCATGAGGCGCCAGCGCTCGCCGGAGTCGTCCGACCGGTACAGCCCCCCACCCTTCGTTGCGCCCACGACCGCATACATGCGCGCGGGAGCGCTGGTGGCCACGGCGAGGCCGATGCGACCGAGTCCATCGGCCGCTCCGGGGAGCCCCGCGGTGACCGGTCGCCACGTGGTGCCGCCATCGACCGACTTGTAGAGCCCGTTGTTCGCCGGCAGGGTCCACGAGCTTCCGATCTCCCACGGCGCCTGCCGCGCCGCCCACAGCGCGGCGAACACCGTTTCGGGATTGGCCGGGTCGACCGCGACGTCCACCGCGCCGGTGTTCTCGTCCTTGTACAGGACCTTCTGCCACGTCTCGCCGCCGTTCGTCGAGCGAAACAGGCCCCGCTCTTCGTTCGGGCCATACGGGTGTCCGAGCACCGCGGCGAACACGCGGCGCGGATCGCGCGGGTCGACGAGGAGCGCGGGAATCTGCTGACTGTCCCGCAGGCCCCGATGGCTCCAGGTGGCGCCGCCGTCGGTGGACCTGTAGACCCCGTCCCCGACGGACAGATCGGGCCGCTGCAGCCCCTCGCCGGTCCCGACGTACAACGTCTGTGGATCGGACGGCGCCACGGCGATCGCGCCGATCGAGCCCGTGGCCTGGCCGTCGAAGATCGGGCTCCAGGTACGACCGTAATCCCCGCTGCGCCACACGCCGCCGTTGTTCACGCCGATATACAGGACGTCCGGAGACCCCGGCCCTCCAACCGCCGCCACCGTGCGGCCACCGCGAAACGGGCCGATCATGCGCCAGCGTAACGCCGAGTAGAGGGCCGGGTCGTACTGCTGAGCGCGGGTCGAGACGGGCCCGAGGCCCGCGAGGATGACGACGAACAGGGACGCACGAGGCAGGTGAGGCACGCTCAACCCTCCTTGTCAGAATGGATGGGCGGCGGCGCGGAAGCGCGCCCCGTCCAGCAATCGGGCGATCGACACGCCCGGGACCGGCATGCGACCGTCACGGCTCATCGTCAACTTGATGACGTCCACATCGCGTCCGAACCAGCGGGTACTCGGTTCCAGGTCCGGTGGAAACGCGCAGCCCGGCAGCGTGGCGATCGCGATGCCGGCCTGGGATCCGATTCCCGACTCGGGCATGGTGCCAGCCCACACGCGGGCGCCGCACTCCCCGGCGGTCCGATAGATCCGGCACGCCTCGGTGAGCCCTCCGACGCGATGCACTTTGATGTTCCACACCATCGGGCCGCCGAGCGCCACGATCTGGCGCGCCGTGCCGGCGTCGCGCAGCGTCTCATCGAGGCACAGCGGCGTCCGGAGCGTTTGCGCGAGGCGGGCGTGGCCCACGAGCTCCTCCGGCGCAAGCGGCTGCTCGATGTAGAGCAGGCCCGCGTCGTCCAAAGCCCGCAGCGCCCGCTCGTGCTCCGGCCACACGTAGGCGCCGTTGGCGTCCACGGTGAGGGGAAGGTCGCTCCCGGCCATGCCGAGGCGGGCGGCCCGCACGGCCACCTCGTCCCAGCCGGGGGCGACCTTGATCTTCACACGCCGGTAGCCGTGCTGCAGGGCCTCGTAGACGCGTCGCGTGAGCGTCTCGGTCTGGCGGTCCTCGGGAATCCCGACCGCCACTCCGCAGGGGAAGCTCGCGCCCGGCGCAACGCCGAGCCGCTCGGCCACGATCTGCGCGAGCCCCGTACCCCGCCGGTGTGCCTCCAGATCCCATGCCGCGGTCTCGACGCCCGCCCGCGCGAACGGATTCCCACGCACGTGCTCGCGGAGCGCGGCATCCACCGCCTCCGGGGCGTCGAACTCGCGACCGGCGACGCGGGGCACGAGGACGCGCGGGATGAGATCGCGCGCGCTTCCGAGTGTCTCCTCGGAGTAGAACGGCAGCTCGTCGGGCGCCGCCTCGCCGTACCCAACGTGCCCCTGATCGTCGCGCAGCACCACGATCACCGATCGCCGTGCATCGATGCGTCCGCCCGAGATGATGAAGGGCTCGGCGAAAGGAAGCTCGAGGCTGTAGAGCTCAACCCGCGCGATGCGCATGGCGTGCCACGTCAAGGAAGTGAAGCTCGCCGTCCCGCCGCTCGACCTCACCGCGCGACTCGAGCTCCAAGAGCCCTGCGATCAACCCGTCCTGCGGATGAAAGACCAGCGTGTGCAGCACGCGCGCCGTGCGGGAGCCGTGTGTCGCGGCGTACTCGGAAAGGGGGAGCTGAAAGAACGTGTGGAGCTGGACGCTTTCGCAGCCGCGCCGCGCGTATTCGAGAATCATCCGGCCGGACGAGATGTTGCCCGTGCCGACGAGCGGGTGGTCGAGGGCGGTGAAGGATGGTGGAGGACGGTGCAGGTCCAGTACCCGCAGATTCCGGTTGCTCAAGTCCCAGCCTCCATAGGCCACGCCCAGCTCCGGGTCGAACAGGCGGTTGAAGCAAACCAGCGACTCGGCATCGCGCGTCGCGTGCATCATTTCCACCTGGAAGTCATCATCGAACCGCGCGTTCAGGAGCTTGACGGCGATGCGCACGGGCACGGGTGATGCGCGGCGAATGTGGCGCGGCACCTCCTTGAGCCAGCGCAGGATCGGCGCCCGATCGTCCGCGAGCGGGTCGCCCGCGAGGGTAGGCGAAAAATCCTTCTCCACCAGCAGCGGCGGCTCGCCCCACGCCGCAGCGAGCGCCGCGGTGGTATGGCGATACTCGGCCTCGCGGAAGGGTTCGCCGAGTCGTGGCAAATGAAACTTGACCGACGGCACGACGAGCAGCCGGCCTGCACGCGTCAGGTCCCGCCCGGCCCGCACCAGCGTCAGATAATCGGACAGGGAGCGATCCCAGCCGCGCCCCTTCCAGGTGACGGTCCAGCCGGGCCGGCCGTCACTCGCCGCGCGGCGCTCCACCGCCATCCTGGTCTCGTGGATCGCCCACGCCGCCATTGCCTGCGCGCCGGTCTCGTCCTCGGCGATGAGCGTCTTGAGCACGGCGAACGCGAGCCCTGCTCGGGCGTCCTCCTCGAGCTGCCCCTCGTTGAGGGAGAGCTGTCCGGAGCCTTTCCCGACGGGATGGGGGAGCACCGCTCCGAGGTAGCGGCCGGTGAGGTCGACTCGATACGTGGAGCGCACGAGGGCCGCGAAGTCGTGCGGCCATTCCCGCCGGAACCGCTCGAAATCCCGCTCGAGCGCGCCGGCTATCCTACCGGGCAAAGCGCGAGAGCTGGAAGTCGGGGTCCGGCGCCCCACCCGTCAGCACGAGGTTGGCCACGAGCTCGCCGACTGCGGGCCCGTGCTTGAACCCGTGCCCCGAGCCTCCGCCGACGAGCCACGCGTTCCCGGCCGCCGGATGGCGGTCGATGATGAAGTGCTCGTCCGGCGAATTTTCGTACTGACACACGCGCGCCTCGAGGAGCGGGGCGTCCTTGAGCGCGGGGAAGCGGTACGCAAGGTATTCGCGCGCCAAGCGCAGGGCGTCGGGCGTGGGCAGGCGCTCGCCGCTCGTCGGATCGAACGGGGGACCGCGCGTGTCGTCCGCGACCTTGAAGCCGCGCCACTCGTTACCGGGAATCCCGTACACGAAGCGCGTACCGTGGTCCGCCCACACGGGCAAGGCTTCCTCGGTGAAGCGCCGGTCACCGGGCGGGGTCCCGAAGAAGAACACTTCCTGTCGCGTGGCCCGCACGCGGTCACCGATCACGTCCGGAAACAGCCTGCCCAACCATGGACCGCAGGCGAAGACGAATCGGTCCGCCGCGAGCCTCGTCCCATCGGAGAGCATGACGCCGGGAAGCTCGCCACTCCGTAGCGGGAGGGGCTCCGCTGCCAGCTGGCGATAATCACCGCCCTCGGCGAGGAATCCCTCGAGCACACTCGCGCAGGCGCGACGCGCGGTGAGGTATCCGCCCTGGCGCTCGAAGATGGCCCAGCGCACGCGAGCGCAGTTGATCTGCGGGTAGCGCTTCGCGGTGTCCCGCTCGGAGAGCTCCTCGAACTGGATGCCGACCTCCTTGAGAAGCGGGAGGGCCGCTCGCTCGTACTGGTCGTCCCCTTCGACCAGCCAGAGCACGCCGATGCCGTGGTACAGCTTGCGGGCCCACCGCCGCTCGTGCTCCTGCCACAGCGAGAGTGCGCGGGCGGCGAGTCGCGTGTACACGACGCGGGGACCGTAGGTCGCGCGGATGACGCGTGTTTCGCCGCCCGAGCTCGAGCGCGAATTGCCGGGCCCCCATGCATCGAGCAGCGTGACGCGGGCGCCACGACGCAGCAGCTGGAGCGCGGTCCACCCGCCGAAGGCGCCGGCCCCCACGACCACGACATGCGGTTGTTTGTTCATCGGCACCCAGACCTTCCGCAGGGAAGACGCCGCGAACGCCGCGCCCAGCGCCGTGCAGCGTTCGAGGAACGACCGCCGCGGGATGCACGTCACGGGAGGGTGACACGGGTCCCGCGCGCGTCCCGCACCGCGCGGCGGACCGAGTCCCGCTCCTCCGCGGGCAGGCTCGGTCCCCAGGGATCGTCGCACGCGTCGTCCGGAATCACGCCCTCGGCCGCGAGCGCCCACAGCATGCGGCGCACGTAGCCCTCCATCGGCGGAACGAAGGTGGCGCCGGCGAACCGATCACACAAGCCGGCGAGCTTCACGAACTTGGCGAAGTCGCCCGTGCGGAACGACTCGATCAAGCCGAGCTGGATGTTCGTGAGGGCCGCGCCCAAGCCGATCAGCGCCGCGCGGGCGCCCATCGTGAAGGAATAGCCGAGGAAGCGGTCCTCGCCGGTGATCAGCAGCTTCTCGGGGTGATCGCGCATCAGGCCGGCGATCCGCTGGAACGTCAAGACGGAATCGAGCGTGGCGACCTTGATGCCGATCACGTTGGGAAGGGAGAGGAGGGCGTGCAGGGTCTGATTGTCGTACGCCACGCCACCCGCCCCGGCATAGAGATAGAAGGCGATCACCGGCAGCTCACGACTGAGGGCGTCATGGAATCCTACGGGATCGTCCGCGCGCGGGAAGGCGAGCAGCGCGTCGGCGCCGCCGGCCTTCGCCTCCTGCGCCATCTCGAGGCTCGAGGCGCCCGCCACGATGGTGCTCATCGGCAGCGCCGCGCGCCACGTGGAGAGCACGAGGTGCCGTTGCTCCGGGGAGAGGTGCGGCCCGCGCCCCGTGTGCGCCGATACGGCGACCCCCGCGACCTGGTGCTCCGCCATCCAGCTAGCGTAGGCACGCAGGGCATCCCGGGCCAGCTCGTGACCGCGAAAGGGGACGGGGACGGCGGGAATGAGACCCCATTCGAGACGATGTCCCAGCTGGGGGGGAGTGGGGGTCAGCGTCACGCGGCGAGTCCTTGCGCGAGGTTGCCCGACTCGATGGCGGCACGCTGGTCGGGAGGAAGCTCGAGGAGATCGAGTTTTGCGACGCTGCTCTCGGGAATCCGGAGCGGCTGGCCGGTCCCGAAGACGAAGCGATCGACGCCGATGGTGCCAAGCAGGGTCTCGAGCTGATCCTCGGGAGGGCCCCAGATCCAGCTCACGTCCCACCAGAGTCGCGCCGCTTCTTCCGGCGTGGACCCGAAGTGCACCTCCTCGACGAAGCCGCGGTCCGCGTGCGTAATCACGAGACGGACGTCCTCGTCGCTACGAATCAGCGCGCGGACGGCCGCCGCCGCCAACTCGGGGACGCGATCGTTGACGTGACGTTGCCGCCCGTCCTCGAGACGCACGGCCACGACCAGCGGGCGTCTCGCGGCACCGCATGCCGCCGCGAGCACCCGCATCTCCGGTCCCGCGGCGTCGATCCCGTAGTAGAGCGGATCGCAGCGCACCGCGGGGGCGCCGCGATCCGCCGCTTCCCCGAGCACGCGCTCCCAACCGGCCAGGCCCGGATGGACGGCGGGCACGGGCCTGAGCTGCGGACTGGACGCCGTCGCCTGGAACAGCCAGACGTTGCCCGCCATCGGATCGCGCCAGAACACGCTGGGGAGGTGGCTCACCCACGCCACATCGATCCCCGTGCGCTCCATGGCGTGCAGCAGCCCCTCGACCGACGCGCCGGGCACCCGCCGGTAGGGGTACGCCCCGACGAACGCGTTGACGTCGACGCGCATCAGTCGGCAGGAAACGCGCCGCGCGGAAAGATGCTCGCCGCGTTCCGCCACATCACGAGCTCGAGCTCGCGCGGCGGAAGCAGGCGCTCGAGGTAGCGCAGCTTGGCCCAACCGGTGTCGATGGTGAGGTCCGTTCCGAACAGCAGGCGCTCCGGACCGGCCGCGTCGAGGCATGCCTCGAGCATCCCCCCATCGACGCCACTCCCCGACAAATCGATGTACACGTTGGGCACCCCGCCCGGCCCCCCGCGGATGGCCGCGAGCGAGTGCTGCCAGTCACCACCGCCGCCGATGTGGGCCAGGATGAACCGGACCTTGGGGTGGCGCGCGGCGAGCGCGCACAGCTCCGCGCCGTCCGACGCCTCCTGACCGGGCCAATCGTGGCGCCGGTGCTGCCACACGTGGTGAAGTACGGGGACCCCCCGCTTCGCCGCCACCTCACAGATGGGGTCGAGCAATGCCTCGGTGGCGCGGCGGCTCGCCGCGAGCTTGATACCCACCATGCCCGCGCCCAAGCAGCGCGCGATCTCGGCGCAGGCGTGCGCGGTGTAATTCGGATTGACCGTCACGTAGCCGCGCACGGCGTCCGGGTGGTCGTGCGCGAGGGCCAGCAACGCGTCGTTGCCGTATTCCAAATCCGGGGGCGAGGGGAAGTAGGTCGGCGACGTGCGACCGAAGCTCCCCAGGATCGACGCCACGTGAATCGTAATGCCGATCTTTCGTCCCGCCTCGAGCCGGCTGGCGTTCCGCTCGCGCCAATCCGCGCGGGGGGTGCGGTCGTGATAGAAATGGGCGTGGACGTCAATGAGCATGGCCAAATCTGGGTCGTAAGACGCCAAGACGCCAAGGCGCAAGCCGTCCCTAGTCGCAAGATGCAAGAGGCGTCCCGGCGTCTGTATTGGCGACGTGACGGCCATTTCCTATTTTGTGCGGACCATGCGTACGCCTCCGCCACCCCCTCGTCCGCCCGGACCGCCGCCGCGGGGACCGACGCCGCCCCGTGGTCCCACTCCGCCCAAGGCAGGGCCCCCACCCCGCCCGACGGTGAAACCCACGGCTCCCCGCCCCCGCGTCTCGCGGAAGCTCCCGGGCTGGCTGGCGCGTGCGCAGCGACTGATGTTCCAGCCCACCCAAGAGTGGGTGACGATCGCCGGCGAGTTCACCAGCGCGGGGCCGATCTACACCCGCTATCTCCTCCCGATGGCGGCGATCGGCCCGATCGCCGCGACGCTCGGGGCGCTCCTGTTCGATGGCGAGCGCGGCAGCCTGCTGACGTTCGGTGTCGTCCCGATCAAGCTCGGGGCGGCGGTACAAGCGGGTGTGCTCGAGTTCGTCCTGAATCTCGTCGGTGTGTACGGTTTGGCGGTCGCGATCGACGTGATCGGAGCGTCGGTGGGGGGACAACGAAACCGGGTGCAGGCGTTGAAGGTCGCGGCATACGGCAGTACGCCGTACTGGCTCGCCGGCGTGTTCGCCGTGTTCCCGAGAATCGAGCCTCTCGGCATGTTGATCGGGCTGTACAGCGTGCGTCTGTTTGCGCTCGGACTGCCGCCCGTCATGAAGGCGCCACGCGACCGGACGGCGGCGTACACGCTGTTGACGAGCATCGCGGCCGGGCTGATCGTGCTCGTGATCACCGCCATCATCACCCAACTCGTCGTGAGCTAGCGCTGCTCCCGGAACGCCGCGCGCGCGACGCCACCCTCGCGCGCCAACAGCGGCCCCGCCGCCGCGAGACCGGCGAGGGCGAACAGCGCGAGGGCGGCGCAATCGAGCGGGATCGGCAACTCGCCGCCGTAGCCCGAGTCGGCCCATCGGGCGAGCAGGGCGTGCTTCAGGAGGTCCACCCCGTAGGCGAGCGGATTCAGATGCGCGAGCACGTGCAGCACAGGTCCGAGGTGACGCACCGGGTATAGCGCGCCCGAGAGGAACAGCATCGGGAAGACCACGAAGTTCATCACCCCGGCGAAGTTCTCGATCGAACGCATCCCCGCCGCCAGCAGCACCCCCAGCGCTCCGAGCGCCAGGCCCGTGAGCACGATGGCCGCGAGGGCGAGCAGCGCTCCGCCGGGCGTCGGCGCGAGACCCACGACCGGCAAGAGGATCGCCGCGACGACGAGGGCCTGCGCCGTCCCGACGAGCGTGGCGCCCAGCGTCTTTCCGAGCGCGACGGTGCCCCGCCTGATTGGCGCGACCAGCATCATTCGCAGCACGCCGGCATCGCGATCGATGACCGTGGACAGCGCCGCGAGGAGCGAGCCGAACATCACGACCATGCCGAGCAGCCCCGGAGCCATGTACAGGCGGTAATCGATCTCGCTTCGCCCCGCGAAGACGGCGGCGAAGCCCGCTCCGGCAAAGATCAGCCACACGAAGGGGCGTGCGACGCTCGACAGGGCCCGGCCCCGCTGCCTCAGGAACCGCACGAATTCACGGACGACGATGCCGTACACCGCTCGCATGCTCAGCTGGCGCCGGTCTGGGCCAGCTCGTGGCCGGTTCGCGCCAGAAACACCTCTTCGAGCGAGGCGACACCCGCCACCCGCTTGAGCTCGGCGGGCGTGTCGAGCGCGGCGAGCCGGCCCCGGTCCATCACCGCGACGCGATCACACGGCTCCGCCTCCTCCACGTAATGCGTCGTCAGGAACACCGTGAGGCCGGAGGACGCGCGCAGGCTCCGGATCAGCTCCCACAGGGAGCGGCGGGCTCGCGGGTCCAGCCCCGCCGTCGGCTCGTCGAGAAACAGGATGCGGGGCTCATGAAGGATGCCCCGCGCAATGTCCGCCGCGCGACGCATGCCCCCCGAGAGGGACCGGACGGAATCGCGGCGCCGCTCGAAGAGCCCGAACCGTCGGAGCGCGGCTTCGATGCGGGCCGCGGCCTGGTGCTCGGGGAGATTCCAGAGGCGGGCCGCAAAGCGGAGGTTCTCTTCGACCGTGAGGTCACGATCGAGTGTGGTCTCCTGAAACACGAGCCCGATGTTGCGCCGGACCGCGAGGCCATCGACGCGGATGTCGTGACCGGCCACGCGCGCCGATCCGCGAGACGGGGCGAGCAGGGTGGCGAGGAGGTGGACGGTGGTGGTTTTGCCGGCGCCATTGGGGCCGAGAAAGCCGAAGAACTCGCCTTCCCGCACCTCCAGGTCGAGCCGATCGAGGGCGCAGACCGAGCCGAAATCCTTGCCAAGGCCGCGGGCGTCGATCGCGGCGGCGGTCATCCCTTCGCGGCGAGGGCGCGCGACGCGGGCGCCGCGCGGTAGGTCCACTGGCCGTCCGTCCGCCCCGCCGCCGAGTCGCGCTCTCCCTTCGCTACCACCGCGTCGATCAAGGGGCGATGCGGCGACAGCGAGCAAACCGGGTCAGTGACGGCGGCGTCGCCGGTCACGAGAAATGCCTGGCAGCGGCACCCACCGAAATCCTGCGCCTTGCGCGGGCACGACCGACACGGTTCGGGCATCCAGGCGTCACCGCGGAAGCGCGTGAACGCCTCCGAGTGCTCCCAGATCCACTCGAGCGGCCGGTCCCGCACGTTCTCGAATTTGAGCGTCGTGATCCGCCCCGCGGCGTGACACGGCCAGACCTCGCCGGCGGGGGTCACCGTCATGTATGCCCGCGCCCAGCCGCCCATACACGGCTTGGGATACTGCTCATGGTAGTCGGGCAGCACCCACACGATCTCGAGCCTGGTCCCGAGGCGTGCCCGCTCCCGCTGCACGACCTGCCACGCCTCATCGAGCTGGGCCTTGGTCGGCATGAGCGCGTCCCGGTTGTGCAGCGCCCAGCCGTAAAACTGCGTGTTCGCGAGCTCGATGCGCTCGGCGCCGAGCGACTCGGCCAGCCGAATGAGCGCTTCGACCTGATGGAGGTTCCGGCGGTGGAGGACGACGTTCACCGTGAGGGGAAATCCCAGGTCCCGCGTGTAATGGTACGCCGCGATCTTGTCCCGATAGGAGGCGGTGCCCGCCACCCGGTCGGACAGCTCTTCGTCCGCGCCCTGAATACTGATTTGGACGTGATCGAGTCCCGCCGCCTTCAGGGCCGCGAGACGCTCCTTCGTGAGACGGTAGGCGGACGTGATGAGCGACGCGTATAAGCCGACGTCGTGCGCCGTGCGGATCAGATCCTCGAGATCGGGCCGTAGCGTAGGCTCGCCTCCCGAGAGACCCAACTGGAGGACGCCGAGCGCCTTCGCTTCGCGGAACACCCGACACCACTCGGCCGTCGAGAGCTCCCCTTTGAAGCGCCCACCGGCGAAGTCCAGTGGATTCGAGCAATAGGGACACTGCAGCGGGCACTTGTAGGTGAGCTCCGCCAACAGCCAGAGCGGCTTAGGGTCCATACGTCACGAGCCCCTTGGCGGCCAGGCCCTCGAGAAACGCGCCGACGTCCGGCGCGAGACCGGTCGTCGCGTAGCGGCGCTCCAATGTCGCGACGATGTCCGCCAACGAGCGGGTCCCGTCGCACAACTTGAGTATCTCGACTCCGGTGGTGTTCAGCGTCACGAGCCCTTCCGGGTACAGCAGGACATCCCGCCCGCGCACATCGTCCCGCGAGAGCCGTGCCTTCGGGTGCAGTCGCGGCGCGCGTGCGTCGGCCACGGCGCTCACCGTGGGGTGCCGGGGAGCGGGCCGCGCTCCACCGCGTCGAGCAGGCACCACAGGACGTCGCACTTGAACTCGAGGGCCGCGACCGCACGCTCCTGCTCCGCGCGCCCCTGAAAGCGCTCAGTCACGAGCCCGAGGGCGTACTCCGCGTCCCGGGGGGCCTGGGTGAGCCGGTTCTTGAAGTATTGGAGGCCATCCGGATCGACCCACTTGTAGTGACTCAGCATGGCTGCGAGCCGCTCCTTCACGATGAGTGGAGCGAACATCTCCGTGAGCGAGGAGGCGACCGCCTCGAGCCAGGGCTTGAACCGGCAGAAATTCACGTACGCGTCGACGGCAAAGCGCACCCCGGGCAGGAGGTGCCGCTGGCTCAACAAGTCATCGCGTGGAACACCCATTGCCTCGCCCAGCCGCAGCCACGCTTCGATCCCGCCCTCTTCTCCGGGACGCCCGTCGTGGTCGATGATGCGCTGAATCCACTGCTGGCGGACCTCGCGCTCCGGGCAGCTCGAGAGGATCAACGCATCCTTGACCGGAATACAGATCTGATAGTAGAACCGGTTCGCCACCCAGCGTTGCAGCTCTTCTCGAGACAGCTCGCCCGAGTGCATGCGCTGGTTGAAGGGATGGAGATGATGGTAGCGTCGCTCCAGCACGCCCCGCAGCCGGCGCACGAACTCATCGCGAGCCCACGGCTCCCCTCCCCCGACGGACGCCCGAGAAGCCGCGGGCGCGCTCACAGCTCGAACTCCATGCCGTCTTCGCCCACCTCGATCCCTGCCGCCCCTACCTGCGCACGCTCTGCGGAGCCGTGGCTCAGGATCGGGTTCGTATTGTTGATGTGCACGTACACGATGCGCTTCGCGCCGACACGGGGGAGGAGCTCCAGGCTCCCCCCTCGCCCGCCTACCGGAAGGTGGCCCATCTCGCGCGCGGTAGGCGCATCGGCGGAGGCGCTCGCGTGACGCAGCTCGTCGTCCGACCAGAAGGTGCCGTCGAACATGAACAGATCCGCGCCGCCCGCGATCCGGCGCACGGCCTCGTCCACGCCACCCGCCGTGGGAACGTAAGCGAATGTGCCGCCGGTGCGCTCGTCCGTGATGCGCAGGCCGACGTCGAACGTCGCGGCTGGAGCTGAGCGGGCGTAGCGCGGTGGGCGTCGCGCCACGGCCGTCGCGGAGCAACACAGGCCGAGTGAGACGCCGGCGCCATCCGCGAGCGCGATCGGGCGACCTTCCTCGAGCGTCCGAGCGTCGACCCCAGAGTACGCCGACAGGACCCGATACAACGGCCACTCGGCGCCGAGGAGCGCGGTCACACCAGCAGGGGCGTACACGGGCAGCCGCGCAGCGCTCTCCCGCAGCAACAGAAGCCCGAGCGTATGGTCGATTTCACCATCGGTGAGAACGACCGCGGCCACGGGCGAGCCTCGCTTGCGGCGGGGCCAGAGGTGCGGATGCATGGCGAGCTGGGTACGAAGATCGGGCGAGGCGTTGAGGAGAACCCACCGCTCGCCATCGGCACTGACAGCTACCGAGGATTGCGTGCGCCCAGTACCACTGGTTCGCGCCTCGGCGCAATTCGCGCAGCCACAGTTCCACTGCGGCACGCCACCGCCTGCCGCCGAACCGAGGATGATTATGTCCATTGAACAAAAGGGCCGGGTTCTTCACCCGGCCCCTCCCTTAACCGTTGCGGCCTGGTTCAGGCGTTGCCGGCGTACGCGCCGACTTCCATCCCCAGCTCAACAACTGCGAATTCGGGTTTCGTCCAAGTCATTTTAGCGTTCCTCCGAGGGCTACAATGGTCGACCACTACTAGCGCTCGCCCCCTCACCTCCGCAGGGGATGTGCCAGCAGGCTTCCAGCGTGGTCGAAACGTGCAACGCCATCCGCGACTGACACTTAGTCCGGTACGCCCGGACTCTCTGAGGGTCTCCGTGTTGGGTGATATCACCCAATTAGGGTGAAATCACCCACCGATCTGGGCTTACGGCTGAACCCCGAACTTTCTGAGTCGATAGCGCAACGTATCCCGGGAGATCCCGAGGCGTTGCGCCGCCTTCGTCTGGTTGCCACCCGCGTCGCGCATCGCCCGCTCGATCATCGCCTTTTCCCAATGCGCGAGGTCCACTCCCTGGGGCGGCAGCGAGGGTTGCCCGACGGCGTGCGGTTCGGCGGACGAGCCGTGATCGGGGCTCGTGAGCGAGAGATGCTCGACCTCGAGGGTCGGTCCGCGGCTCCAGAGCACCGCGCGCTCGATCACGTGGCTCAGCTCGCGTACGTTGCCGGGCCAGGGGTAGGAGAGGAGCAGCTCGCGAGCGGGGGCGCTGATGTCGCGCACGCTGCGCCCGTACTTGGCATTGAGCAGACGGAGGAAGTGCTCGGTGAGGAGCACGACGTCTTCGCCCCGGTCGCGTAACGGTGGGACGTGGAGCACGATCACCGCGAGCCTGAAGTAAAGATCCGAGCGGAACCGCTCGCGCTGGACCTCTCGCTCGAGGTCGCGGTTGGTGGCCGCGATGATGCGCACATCGATCTTCCGCTCCCGGACGCTGCCCACGCGCCGGACGGCGCGGTCCTCGATCGCGCGCAACAGCTTCCCCTGCACCGACAGATCGACGTCGCCAATCTCGTCGAGAAACAGGAATCCCCCCTCCCCTGCCTCGAACAGTCCCGGCTTCGACTCCTTGGCATCGGTAAACGCGCCCCGCTCATAGCCGAACAGCTCGGCCTCCATGAGCGTCGCCGGAATGGCCGTGCAGTTGACCTCGATGAACGGTTTGGCGGCCCGCACACCGGACGCGTGGATCGCGCGCGCGAGGAGACCTTTGCCGGTCCCCGTTTCCCCCGTGAGCAGCACCGGGGGCGTGTCCGCCAGCTCGGCGAGCTGGCGGGCCCGCTCGAGGACGGCCCGGGCGGCGGGCGACTGTCCCACCATGGTCGCGAATCCGACGTCCTCGGTGGCCCGGCGACGATAGTAGGAAAGCTCCTGCTTGAGCTGGCGGTTCTCGCGCGCGCGGTCGGCCAGGAGCTTCAGCTCCTCCAGATCCACGGGCTTCTTGACGTAGTCGAAGGCACCGAGCTTCACCGCCTCCACCGCGCCTTCGATCGAGCCGTAGGCGGTCAGCATGATGACCGGGAGGACGGGATCGAACTCGCGGATCCGCTTCAGGAGATCGATCCCGCTCATCCCCGGCAACCGAACGTCCGCGAACACGACATCCGGTTGCAGGCGCTCGAGCAGCTCGAGGGCCTGCTCACCCGAGCCCGTGACTTCGGCCTCGTAGCCGTGGTCCAGCAGAAAGGCTTTGGCGGACCGGGCAAGGGTCTGTTCGTCGTCGACGATCAGGACGGTGGAGCCGTTCATGCGGGCTGCCGCGCCGCCGCGGGCGCCGGTGTCAGAGCGGGTGTCGCATCGCCCGCGCTCGGCAGCCAGATGCGAACCGTGGTGCCGTGCGCCACGACACTGGTGATGCTGAGCCGGCCGCCGGTCTCCTCGACGTAGCGCTTGGCGATCGCCAGCCCGAGGCCCGTGCCCTCGGCCCGCGTCGTGAAGAACGGCTCACACACGTTGGCCAGGACCTCGGGGGCGATGCCACCGCCCGAGTCGGTGATCGTGAGGGCGACGCCGTCGGTGCCGCCATCGCTCGGCTCGCATCGCCCCTCGATGGAGAGTCGACCACCCTCGGGAGGCATCGCGTCGAGCGCGTTGGAGACGATTTCAGTCAGTGTTTGCTCCAGGCGCATTGGGTCCACGCGCACGTCGGGAAGCGTGGGCGCGAGGCTCACGACGAGCTCGACGCGGCGCTCCCGCAGGAGCTCGGCGATGCCGCCGAGCGCCGCCTCGACCATCACCCGCACGCTTTCGCGCAGCGGATGAAACGGAGCGGGGCGCGAGAACGCGAGGAGGTGCGTGATCCGGAGATCGAGGCGGTCCACCTGCTCGATGATCGCGTTGAGCTGCTCGCGCGCCGCGGGCGCGTCCACGCGGTGCCGGGCCAGCTGGGCCGCGGCGCGCAGGCTCGCGAGCGGATTCCGCAGTCCGTGCGCCACCGCCGCCGCCATCTGACCGATCGAGGCCAGCTTCTCGGACTGGATGAGCTGGGCGTGGAATTGACGCAACCGCTCCGTCATTCGCGCGAAGGACCGCGCGAGCTCCCCGATCTCGTCGCGTGATCGACCAGAGGACGCGACGCTCCGTCTCCACGATGCCTTCGACCTCGACCAGGGCGCGCTGGACGCTGAACTCCCGAGCCTTGCGGTAGATGTCCCGATTCACCGACGCGAGGGCAGGTTGCAGGCGTTCCACCAGCTGCTGGCGCGCGGTGAGGTAGGCGGCCTCGCGCCGGCCGGAATCGTAGAGCTTGAACACCGAGTCGGCCACGGATCGGATCTCGAGCTCGATCTTGCGGACGCCGTCGGCGAGGGTGACTTCGTCGGCGGGGAGCCCCGCCGTCCAGCGGTCGAGCCAGAAGTCGACCACCTGCTCCGTGAGCGGGAACTCCTGCTTGGCCGCCGGATCACCGCTCAGGTAGCGCCAGACCACCTGGGTCTGATTGAACATCGCGTCTTCCACCTCGGCGTACGTACGCGACTGCGCCAGGCGCCCCCCGAGGCCCTCCAGCGCCTCCTGCTCCCGAGCGTTGGTCCGGATCGCATGGAGGCCGACCAACAGGGCCGGAAGGACCATGAGGGAGAAACCGAGGAGCAGTTTGCGCTGGAGGGTCACGAGGCAGACGCCAGGAGTCGCGACATGGTTGGAATTCTAGCGCACATACCCGCAAGCCGCCCTGGGGAGGGCACTGCTACGGCTTTATCCCATGACCCCACTCGCGGCGACGAAGGCCGGCGACAGAGTGATACCCTCCCGATACCCTCGACGGGGGCATATCATCCGATAGATCCTAGGACTTCCTCCAGCACGTTCAAAGTCCGGTCAACAATGGCCTCGTCGTGCGCCAGCGACACGAAATTGTACGCCGTCCGCTTGAACAAGAGTCCTCGTCCGGCGCAGCCACGGGCCACGTCCGCCGACACCTGATCGCTCGCGAAGTGCAGGAAGCACATCTCCGCGATCCCGCCCACGCCGGTCACGAGATCGGCGTGCTTGCGGTGCAAGCGATGGAGCCCGTGCAGCAACCGCGTGCCCATGCGGTGGAGGTGGCCGCACACGTCGTCGCGGACCATGACCTCGAGCGTGGCTCGCGCCGCCGCAAGCGCTACGGCCTCGGTGGCCAGCGTGGATGAGATCCACGTCCGGGCCGATCCAGCCATTACGTCCGCTCGTCCACCGACGACAGCCAGCGGGAAGCCGTTCGCGAGCGCCTTGCCGAGCACAGCGAGGTCGGGGCGCACGCCGTAGCGCTCAGCGGCGCCGCCGATCGCCAACCGGAACGCGGTCTTGATCTCGTCGAAGACGAGCACCGCCCCGGCACGCGTCGTTTCCACCCTCACGGTTTCGAGCCACTCATGCGTGGGCTCGATGACGACCACGGGCTCGACGACCACTGCGGCCAGGCGGTCGCCCGCGTCCCGAATCAACCGCCGGCTGGCCTCCACATCGTTGAACGGAATCTCGGCGTACAATGCCCGGGTCCCGGCGGGCACTCCCTCGCCTGCCTGGCACCAGTCGAGCCATCCGTGATAGCCGCAACCCAATACGCGGTCCCGCCCGGTGGCGACCCGTGCCAGGCGCACCGCGGCCGCTACCGCCTCGGCTCCCGTCTTCAAGAAGCGCACGCGCTCGAGCCAGGGGATGCGCATCGCGAGCACCTCGGCGAGCTCCTCTTCGATCACCGGTGGCAATGGCCCGACCACCCCGGCCGCCATCGCTTGCTCGGCGGCGCGGTTCACCTCCGGATGGCCGTACCCGAGCGCCACGGCGCCGAGCGCCATGACGTAGTCCGTGTACTCGCGGCCGTTCGCATCCCACACGCGGCAGCCCGACGCGCGCGTCAGCCGTGTCGGAAGTCCTTCGACCTCGTCCGGCGTCGCCGCGCCGAACAGGGCGTCGGGCCGCTTGCTACCGGTCGACGTGAAGCCCGGAACGCGCCAGTCGCTCACCGTACTTCACCACCTCGATTGCGATTGCCCGCAGCAGTTTCGCCTCCCGCTCATCGAGCGGCGCGCGATGCAGCACCTCGCGCAGCGTCCGCATCACGCCCTCGGCCTGGCGCGTCTTGAAGAAGTCGATCACGCCGAGCGCCGCCTCGGCGTCCCCGAACAGCCGCTCCAGGTCCGCGACCGTCGCCGGCTGGCCCTCCCGCCGCGGCGCCTTGAACGGCCGGCCCTCGTCGCCTCGCGCCAACGCCAGCTCATACAGCATCAGCACGACGGCGTGCCCGAGGTTGAGAGACGGGTACGCCGAGCTCGTCGGAATCGTCACGACGCGGTGACACCGGTCGAGGGCTTCGTTCGAGAGCCCTTTGTCCTCGCGCCCGAACAGCAGTGCCACCGGACCCGCCGCCGCGCGAGCGAGGATCTCCTGAGCCGCCTCCCGAGGGCGCTGGAGGTTGCGCTTGGCGGTACGGCCGCGCGCCGTGAAGCCGACCACGTGGACGCAGTCCGCCAGCGCTTCCTCGAGGCGTTCGAACCGTTGTACCCGTGCCAGCACGTCCTGGGTCTGGTGCGCGATGCCTTCGACGCGGTACGCGTCGTACTCGCGGGGCTGCACGAGCCGGAGGTCCTTGAACTCAAAATTCTTCATCGCCCGGACCACATGTGCGATGTTGACGAGATCCTGGGGCTCGTGGAGGACGACGGCGATCATCCGACGAGCTCCAAAACCCCGAAGCGCTCCGGGTCCTGACGGTCCCCGCGCAAGTAGACCCAGCCATTCCCGCCGCTCCACACCAACTGGCCACTGCGGCGCTCGCGGCCGGCCTCCATTTCGTTGACGAGCAGATCGAACCGCAGCCGACCTCCGACGTGCGCGCGCTGCCACTCGGGCCACGCGATCGCGACGGTCACGCGATAGCCGCGGGGCGTGCGGCGCCACCTGCCCTGCACCGCCTCCGGCAGGCCTGGTGACGCACCCGCCCCTCGACTGCGGACCGAGCCGCCGTCCGGGCTCCCCGGCACAATGAGGTAGCCCACGGCGTCCTCGGCCTCCGGGTTGCCCAGGTATACCTGTATGCCATCGGAATGGATGTCGTCGGGCTCGTTGTCGAGATGGAGCGGCGGCGCGTCCGGAGCCCGGAAGCAGACTTCGGGTTTCGTCACCTCGACCGCCAGGTACAGTGCGTTGTCGTCCCAGGCGGTGTAGGCGACGGCGCTCAGGTCCTCCGCGCCCGGAAACGGCTCCTCGCTGCGGCGGTACTGATCCTCGAGGTCGAGCCGGAGCGGCTCGCTCGTGTCGAAGCCGTCGAGCGATCCATCGAGCGACGGCGGCCGATTGGCCCGCAGCGCGGCGCCCACCGCGGGCGTCGGCTTGTCGAGCTCGATCAAGGGCACGAGGGGCGGCTCGGGCGCGCGCGCGCCCGCCAGGCGGATGCGTCCGCTACCGGTCTCGATTTCCCAGCCGACGGCCGTTGCCGCGTGGCGATGAACGCCCTGATCGGTCTCGACCTCGATGACGCTTCCCTTCACGCGCACGCCGCGGACGGAAGGAACGGCAATCACGGGCTCGAGCACCGACACGAAGCGCGCGGCGCGACCGGTCGCGCGCGCGAGGTAGAACGTCCGCCGCGCCGCTCCCGGCCTGCCCGGCCCCTCCGCGCGCAACAGCTCCCCCTCGAATGACAGGAAGGCGTTGAGCGCGTGCCCGGCGTCCGAGACCGTGAAGGCAACGGGCCCGGCGCCATCCGGGACGAACCGTTCCACCCGTGTGACGAATTCGTCCGCGAGATCCGCCGACGTCTCTCGCCATACCGCCCCCGCACCCATGCCCATTCCCCGGCCGAATCGAACGCATCGCACGTCGCGTCACCCTCGGGCTGAGATGCTCGATCCAGGCGCGGTGCGTTGTGCGCCAAGGTCGAGCGATACCAGAACAGATCGCGCGACGTGTAGGCGCCCGTTCCGGGGTCCGCAAGCCAGTGCGCGCCGCCGGCGTGCATGGTGAGGTGCAGTCGATCGGGGTGTCCGTGCCCGCCACCGTAGCGGCCGCACTCGAGGCTCACGTAGCGGTCGCCCGCGCGCAGGACGGCGAGGCCGTGCGAGTCGAGCAACACGCTGCCGGGCGACCAGGCCGGCGCATCGGCCGACAGCGCAGGGGACATGAACAAGAGCGCCCACCAGGAGAGCGCCGTGCGAGAGGGGGAGCGGGGAGCGGGGGGCGGCTCGAAGGGTGCGTCGGGGAGATACGATTCGAACAGCTCGGGTTTCATCACGGCACTACGATAGAGCGCCGCCAGCCAGCTCTCGAGCCGGGGGGCACCGCTCCCCGCTCTCCGCTCCCCGAGCCGCGCGAGCCCTACCTCCCACAGCTCGACGTACGCCGGCTGGGCGAGCGACACTCCGAAGCGCGCGTCCTTCCGCGCAGGAAACGTGAAATCCGGGAGGGCGGTGAGCGGGGGCGCGAGCAAGGCCGCCTGGAGCCGGGTTGAAAGCTGCCGCTCCGCGAAGACGTCGACGCCAGCGTGCCGCGCCCAGACCGCTCCCGTGAGCAGGGCGCGCAGGGCGAAGAGGTGATAGTTCTCCCCTTCGTACCACATGCCGTCCCGTCCGAAACCCCGAAGCAGATGCTCGAGCAGGCCGGTCGGGCCTTCGATGGCGCGCCTGGCGAGATCTTCGTCCTCGAACCAGGTCGCGATCGCCGCTAAGCCTGCATTGTTCCAGGTCTGGCGATTCGAGAACCCCTCGTCGAAATCGCCGATCAGGTTCGCCGCTTCGTCGGCCACCTGCGTGACGCCCCGCGTGGTGTCGTCGTCCAGCATGCCGGCGGCACGCAGCAGGACCGCCGCCGAGAGGTAGTGGCCGATCCAGATCGACTCGAGATACGTCGAGAAAAACAGCCGGCTCGGTCCCAGTACGTTATCCCGGTTGGGATACCGCCAGTAGCGCGCCGCGTACGCGCGCAGGATCTCCGAGGCGCGACGGGCGGCCGGCCCGTCGTCCCCGACGGCCGCGAGCGTCGCCAGGTGGGCGGCCCGCTCGGCCAGCCAGAGGTGTTGGAAGCGCGCCCAGTTGCGATCGTGACGCTCGCCGGTCACGACGTTGCCGCAGCGGGGGCAGCGGTGCTTCGCGGGACTCCACGGATCGAACGCGAGCATTGCCCCGTCGTCGGGACAAGAGCCTCCGTCACTCGACAGAAGGGCCTTCACGTCCGGAAGGGGCGGCAGGCGCGCCAGCAGCGGTGCGGCTCGCTCGCGAAGGTGCGCGTGCAACGCGGAAAGATCGGGGGATCGGGTGATCTCCTCCCGGCGCGCGACGACCTCCTCCGCGGTCACCACGCGCGCACACCTTGCGGCGCCCAGCGCACCGGCAGGACGGTCGCACCTGCCTCGCGGGCGGCCGCCGACGCTTGCCCCGAATCGTCCGTTGTGACGAAGAACATCGAGCCGCCCGCGCCCGCGCCGGCGGCCTTGCCGCCGACCGTGCCGGCGGCCCGCACCACGTTCTCGAGGCGGGCCATCTCCGGTGTACACATCTCGCGATCGAGCGCCTGCTGGTGCTTCCAGTTGTCGGAGAGGAGCGCCGCGACGCGACTCAGGTCGGCCCCCCGCAGCGCTTCGGCCATCGCGGCGGCCACGTCCTTGAGCGCGCGCAGAGCTCCGGTGATGCGCGGGTCTCCCCGCTCGTAGGCAGCCATCACGCGCGCGATGGTAGCCCCGGAGACGCGCGACGTGCCGGTGTAGCACAGCAACGTCCGCCGCTCGAGCTCGGCGGCGAACGCGGGGTCGAGCGTGATCGGCTCGACGCCGACGTCGGGGTCGCGGAACGTGAGCCGCTGAAACCCGCCGAGCGCCGCCGCGAACTGGTCCTGCTTGCCGCCGGGGATCTTCGCCTCCACCGTCTCCAGGTACCACGCCTGTTCCGCGATCTCACGTTCCGCGAGCCGCTCCCCGCGGGCCCGCGAGAGCACCGCCACCAGCGCCACGTCCAACGCTCCGGAGCTGCCGAGACCGGACCCGGGCGGCGCGGCCGAGCGCGTGGTGAGCGTGCACGCGGCCTGAACGGGAAACATGCGTAGGGCCGCCTTGAGGAGATCGAGGCGGCCGTCGAGCACCAGCCCGCCGGCGCTCGCGCATTCGAGCTCCTGACCGAGGTCCTCGGCCACCAGCCGCATTCGTGGTCCGCCGAGCTCGACGTCGGCGCGCGCTGGCAAGGCGATCGCGGCATTCACCACAATGCCGCCCTCACGGGCGGAGAACGGCGGGACGTCCGTCCAACCGCCGGCGAAGTCGAGCCGTACCGGTGCCTCGGCGTGGAATGCGGTCGGGAGGTCGCGCCGCCTCACGGGGAGGCCGTCTGCCAGCGCGCAATGGTCGGCAACTCGCCCCGCAGATCCATCCGCACGCCGTGGACGCGCCGGTTCATTCCCTGCACGCCCCGCGCGTGATAGAGAAAGGCGACAGGGAGCGAATCGCGGAACCAGCGCTGTGCGCGCTCCGGGTCGGCCGGTGCGCGGGACCCTGTCAGGTCGGCCAGGGTGGCGAGATAGCCGAGACCCAAGTCACCCGGCTTGCCCAGCACGGCCGCCACGAAGTCATGCCGGCCGGCGTTGACGCGGGCGAGGAACGCCGTCAGCTCGAGCTGGCGGATTGTGACGTCGAAGCCAACGGCGGCGAGCCGCGCCTGGATCATCTGCTCGAGCGCTGCTTCACCGCTACCGACGGCGAGGAGCTCGAAGGCGATTCGGCGGCCACCGAGCAGCCGCCGCGCCGAGTCGGGATTCACCGGGAGAGGGCGCACCGGCACGTACCCCGGGACCCCGGGCGGCACCGGACCGTCCGCGACCGCCCCAAAGCCGTAGAGGTAGCCGTCGACGATCTCGCGACGGTCGAGCGCGAGCGCCGCCGCGAGGCGGACGCGGGCGTCGTCGAACGGGGGGACGCGCGTATTGAACACGATCCCATACGGCAGCATCAGCGGATAATCGAGCACCGCGAGAGCGGGGTTCTTGCGGACGAACGCGGCGTGCGCGGGCTGAATACCCGCGAAGTCGACCTCTCCGGCCGTGAGGGCGGTGAGCTTCGTGGTCGGTTCGTCCACCACGACCACCACGAATCGCTCGAGCGCGGGCGGGCCGCCGAGCGCCGCCAGGAAGTCCGGATTCGCGGCGAACACCCAGCGACGGCTCGCCTCGTGCGCCACGAAGCGGAACGGCCCGTTCCCCACGGGGTGCTCGTTCCACGCCGCGCGCCGCATTTCGGCTCGGGGCACGGAGTCGAGGAGATGCGCCGGGAGGATGGCGAGATCGGTGAAGACATCCGGGACGGACGGCTGGCTGTGGGCGAAGCGTACCACGACGGTCGAGTCGTTGGGGTCGTTCACGAAGGCCACGTCCGAAAAATCGTTCAGTCGGGGATAGCCGGTGGCCGGGTCGCGGGCCGCGGAGAACGTCCAGGCGACATCCCGCGCCGTCGTCGCCACGCCGTCGTCCCACCGCACCCCCGGCTGCAGGCGAAACAGCAGCGTCTTGTGATCGTCGGACCACGTCCACGTGCGTGCGAGATACGGCTGCACGCCGAGCGCGGAGTCATAGCGCACCAGCGTGGTGAGGAGAACGTAGCGCTCGACCTGCTTCGCGAACGGATGCTCGGTGAGGAGGGGGTTCACGCTCTGGAGATCCGCCCCCGAGGCGTATACGACGGTGCGGGCGCGGCGCGCCGCGGCTCCTCCCGGCGCGCACGCCGCGATCAACGTTCCTCCCACGACGAGGCCCAGGGCTTGTGGTCGCACGTCCGGATTCTAGCGGGGCCGGGAAGCTCGCGCGAGATTCGGTCCATGCTCGCGCAGATCGGACGGCGCGTGCTCGCGGGAGCAGCCGTGGTGGCGGGTGTCCTGACGCTCACGTTCTTCCTGGTCCAGCTCGCGCCGGGGGATCCCGTGGAGCGGCTCCTTGGGCCCACGGCGACGCCCGCGCAGCTCGCCGCGCAGCGACACGCGCTCGGCCTCGACCGGCCCCTCCCGGTGCAGTTCGCCGTCTGGATCGGTCGTGTCGCCCGCGGCGAGTGGGGCCGGAGCATCGCCACCGGTCGCCCCGTGCGTGCCGTCCTCGGCGACGCGCTTCCCGCCACGCTGGTGCTCGTGGGCCTGTCGCTCATCGCGAGTTACGCCCTGGGCTTTGTGATCGGCGCATGGCAGGCTCGCGCGGATCGGCGCGTCGACACGGCGCTCTCGGTGGCGACCGTCACGCTGTTCGCGCTGCCGGGATACTGGCTCGGCCTGATGCTCATGATGGTGTTCACTTACTGGGCGCACTGGCTCCCCGCCTTCGGCGCCAGCGGACTGGACGTCGACATCATCACGGGCTGGGGTCGGCTGGCGGATCGCCTGCGTCATCTGGCGCTCCCGCTCGCGACGCTCACGCTCATCGGCATCGGCGGGGCGGCCCGGTTCGTGCGAGGCGCAATGCGCGACGTCGTGGGTCAGCCATTCGTGACGACCGCCGAGGCGAAGGGGCTTTCGCCCTTCCAAGTCACGCGACGGCACATCGTACGGAACGCCCTGGTCCCGGTGATCACCCTCTTCGGAATGTCCCTCCCCGCGCTGTTTTCGGGCGCGGTGTTCGTGGAAGCCGTGTTCGCATGGCCCGGCGTCGGGCGTCGCCTGGTCGAAGCGGTACAGGCGCGGGACTACCCGGTGGTCATGGCAGCGACCGTGGTGACATGCGTCTTGGTCGTCACCGGGAACCTGCTCGCCGATCTTGCTGCCGCCTGGATCGACCCGCGTGTCCGATATCAGAGGCGCGAGACGTGAACCGCCTCCGACGCGACCGGCGGGCGCTGTTCGGCGTCGTCGTACTCGTCCTCGTCTCCGGGGCCGGCGCGGCGGCGCCGCTGATCTCGACCGGCGCACCCGCCGCCCAGCACGATGTGGTCGCCACCCGGTTCCAGCCGCCGCTCTCCACCGACCACGCCGGCACGTTCCACCTACTCGGCACGGACCGTTTTGGACGCGACGTCTGGACGCGGCTGGTATACGGGGCTCGCGTCTCCCTCGTGGTCGGCGTTGTGGCGGTGATATTGTCGGTCGTGATCGGCCTGTTGGTCGGTGGCGTGGCGGGCTATTGGCCTGGCCGGCCGCGGGTCGCGCTCCTCGCCGCCACGGACTTCACCATCGCCATCCCGCGCGTCGTACTAGTACTGCTACTCGCGGCCCTCGCACGACCCAGCGCGGGGCTCGTCATCCTGGTGCTGGGACTCACCGGGTGGATGTCGGTGGCCCGCCTAGTTCAAGGAGAGGTACGCTCCCTCGCCGCCCGCCCGTTTGTTGAGGGCGCCGTGGCGCTGGGGCTCTCCCGGGCCCGCGTCCTGGCGCGTCATATCGTTCCCAACGCGCTCACGCCGGTCATCGTGTCCGCGGCTCTGGGACTAGGCAACGCGATCGGGCTCGAGGCGGGGCTCTCCTTCCTCGGCCTGGGTGTCCAGCCGCCGACGCCTTCGTGGGGCAACATGATCGCCTCGGGACGGGATACGCTCGTCAACGCGCCCTGGGTGGCGACCGCGCCGGGGATTGCCCTGGTGCTGGTCGTGGTCGCGTGCACCTTGTTGGGAGATGCGCTGCAAGACGCGCTGAATCCTACCGCGAGACACGACACCGTGAGATAGTTGGCACCAGCTAGATCTTCACGAACCACTTTTTCTCATAGAGCACGGCCATCACGCCGAGGAACAGCGCGACGTATGCGACCGCGAAGCCGAGCGATCCATTCATGGGGCCTGCCCAGCTCGCGAAGCCGTGCTCGTAGATCCATTCGTACAGGGAGACGGTCGACCCGTCCGGTTGTGCCACCTTCGACACCAACAGGATCCGCGCGAACAGTCCGGACGCGACAAACGCGAGAATGGAATTCGTCCCAAAGACGTACCACGGCCACGCCCAGCGATCGCGTCCTCGGATGTCGATCAGGTAATAGATCGTCGCCAGCAGGACCAGGGCGAAGCCGGCCGTGAAGAGCACGTACGTGCTCGACCACAGGTTCTTGTTGATCGGGAACCAGATGCTCCAGACCACGCCCCCGAGCATCGCGAGAACCCCGCACACGTACATGCCGAGCGCCTTCTCGGTGACCGGCCGGTCGGCCCGCAGCCCGCGCCCCGTCATGACGCCGAGCAGGCACGTGGCCACGGCCGGAAACGTGCTCAGGATCCCCTCGGGGTCCCAATCCGCCTTCCAGCGGTGCGCCCCGAGGACCACCCGGTCCACGTATTGGGCGAGATTGCCCTGCCGCTCGAGGATGCCCGCGCCGAACCCGGGCACCGGAACGAGCGTCATCATCGCCCAGTAACCCACGAGCAGGCCGACGACGATCCACCGCTGCGCTCGCTCCCGGGTGGTGAGATACAATATGCCCGTAGCGAGATACACCAGGGCGATCCGCTGCAACACCCCCATGATTCGAATCGTCGACAGGTCGTAGTGGGGAAACCCGTTCAGGACCAACCCGAGGGCGAAGATGATGGCGGCACGGCTCCCGACCTTCCGGAGGAGATCCGGAGGCGTGGCGCCCTGCTCCATGCGGCGCGAGAACGAGAGGGTCAGCGAGATGCCGACGATGAACAGGAAGAACGGAAAGATGAGATCGGTTAGGGTCCAGCCGTTCCACTCGGCATGGTCGAGGGGCGGATAGACGTATGACCAGCTGCCGGGATCGTTGACGAGCAGCATGCCGGCGATGGTCAGCCCGCGAAACGCGTCGAGAGATCTGAGACGCGGCGTCATGAGGCCACCAGCTCCTCCAGCACTGCGGGGCTTATTTCGTGCCCCCCGTCGAACGGAATCTCGCGGTAGGGGATGCCATGCTCCCGCAGCCGCTGCTGCGTGGTCTCGACCACCTTCGGCGTGATGAACTCGTCGGAACGGCCATACACGAACGTGAGTCGACCAGCCCGCAACCGCCCGGCCGCTGGTCCCTTCGAAAGATCGAGATCGGGGGGCAGCTCACCACCCCAGAGCACGACGCGATCGACCCGGGCTGTCCCCAAGCCCGCCCACCGGCTGACCGTCGCCGCACCCTGCGAGTAGCCCAGGGCGTGTACCGTCACGCGCGTACGATCCAGATGGGTGAACACCGCGGCATAGACCGCGTCGAGATACTGAACGTAGTCGTCGATCTCGGCCAGCCGATCCTCGCGCGTCATCCAGCAGGCACCCACGCGCCGCTCGGCGGGGCTCTCGCTCAGGTAGAACCGCGACAGCCCTTCGGGCGCGACCAGCAGGCGCCCTGTCCCGTCGTCCAGCACGCGCAGCTTCTCAAGGAATCGGCCGGCCAGCTGCCCGTAGCCGTGGCATACGAACCAGACTTCACGGGTGGACGACCCCGCCTGGCCGAGCGTGTAGTAACGCGCGCTTCTCCGCGTGGTGATGCGATGTTCGTCCATTTTCAGGTCACCAGGATCGTAACGATCTCGTGCGGCTCGGCCGCAAACCGAACCGTCTTCCCCCGCCCCTCGAGCACCAGTGCCACGGACTCGCGCTCGTCCGCTCGGACGCGGTGGGCGCTCTTGACTCCTTCGCCGAAGCGCCATGCGCCCGCCGTCTTGCGGTCCGTCGCGTTGTAGCATCGCAGCACCAGCGGCGACCCCTGCTGCGCCGGCTTGATCGCCGAAAGCACGAGCCCCGATCCCTCGAGGGCAATGTCGATGGGTGCCACACTGAGCTCCACCGCATCGCGCAGCCAGAAGCCGCGGAGCGGGAGGAACGTGTCCTCCCACAGCGCGGGGAGCACGTCGCCACGGTCGACCTCGGTGCGGGACACCGGCGCGAGTGCGAGCTCGATGCGACTGACACCCGGGCTCTGCGCCAACGGCGTATGGGTCGGCCAGGCGGCGTGGCCGGGGCGCGTGGGGAGGTCGGCGCGTGAGAGCTCTCCCACCGCACGGAGCAGCGTCAGGACCAGGTCCCCGCGGCGGGTCCACTCGTACTCGAAGAAGCCCGGCGCGAGTACCGCCAGCCCGCGGGACCCGCTCGCGACGGCAACGAACCGCTGCGCGGGGGCAGTGCGCACGGGCGTCTCGAGCGGATACTCGCCCGGATCGGCGTCCACCGGGGCCCGGACGACCGCGCCGAACGCTGCTCCCGCGACCGCGGACGTGCCCGCGAGTCCGGTCGGGATGCGCGCGCGCAGCCGATGCCAGCCTGAGCGATTCTCGATCTCGAAGACGCAGCGCACGACCGGACTATCCGCGTGCATCATGACGACGAGGCGCACGCCGACCCGCCGACCGATCTCGAATCGGTCTTCGAGCGCCGCGACGAGCGGGCCCCCGGCGAGGCGACGGACCTTGATCGGCCCGCCCCCCTTGACCAGCCGATCGCCCGCCGGCGGGCAATAGGTATAGGTGTCGCCGGCATCGCCGCCGTCCTCGATCCGGAGCAGATCGGCGAATCGCTGGCCGCTGCGTCGGTCCCGCAGTGCGAGGGCTCCCGTCGATTCGACCGCGACCTCGATCCAATGATTCACCAGCGACCGCCCCCCGCCTCGAACGGCGGCGCCTTCGCCGGAAGGCTCAGTCCGGGCGTCCGCCGGTGCGAGTCCGAGCCGCGCCAACCCGAGGCCCGGCACCGTGGGCGCGCGGAACGCGATCCGCACGTGGTCCACCTCGTCCTGATCGGGGTAATGGCGCGGGGCGTCGAGCCGCTCGGCACCGATGCGACGGTCGAGCAGCTGCACCGGCACTGGACGGCCGTCGCCGGATACGAGCTCGAAGGGACGGAAGCCCTCGCCCTCCCGTGGCGCCCGGTCTCCGGCAGCGGGGAGACCGGGGAGACCGGGGGGACCGGGGGGACCGGGGGGACCAACCGGCACATCGCGCCGGAACAGGGTGACGTCGGCGATCATCACGCCACGGCGTGGGCGCGCCGCCGCATTCCACACCACCAGCGTCGGTCCGGCGGCCGCGGCGCGCTCGCGTGCCACGTCGGGATCGTGTCGCACCAGATCGTGTACGCTGCCGCGAACCACCTCGGCGGCCAGCGCCTCGACGCTGGCGAGGCGTTCGTCGACGGCCCGCGCCACGGCGTCACTCGTGCAGCCGGCGATCGCATCGTGGAACTGGCAGCGCACGAGTGCCCGCCAGGCGAGCTCGACCACGGGCCGCCGGTCGCGGCCGCCGGAGCGACGCGCGAGGCCGGCAAGCGGCTCCGCTACGCGCGTCAGTGTGAGCTCCGTCGCGCTATAGCGCCGCTTGAGCGGTGCGCGCGTGCCGTGCACGCCCTGGAGCGTCCAAGCGTAGCGATAGGACCAGCGTAGCTCCCCGACGAGGGGTGCGGGTTTCGCCCCTTCTGCGACGACCTGGAAGAACTCGTCGAGCCGCGACACGCGAAACGCGCTTTGCGGGTCGAGCTCCGCGAGCAGGTCGCGAAGCCGTGGGACGTCCGGGTGCGCCGTATGGTGGTCGGCGCCGATGAATACAGGGATGTGCTTTCCCACGGCTCGCTGGACGAGCGCCCGGCGCACCGGCACCCAGGCCGTGAAGAGGCGTTCGCCATCGGCCGGAAGTGCTGCTCCGATCTCGTACCCGGCCGGCGGGAGGTGCCACAGGACGATCTCCTTCCCGTCCGGGCCGGACCAGCGGTACAGGTCGCGCTCCTGCCCCGCCTCGCCTCCGAGCCCACGCCACACCACACCGTATCGCATGCCAAACTCGCGCGCCAAGGTCGGCGCCACGGCCGGATGACCGAAGGCGTCCGGAGAATAGAGCACGTCGAGGCGGCCGCCCAGACGCTCGGCGTCCGCCGCGCCGAGCAGCAGGTTTCGGATCAACCCCTCGCCGGAGGGGATCTGCTCGTCGGGCAGCACGTACCACGGTCCCACCTGCAACCGACCCGTCTTCACCAGTGCTCGCACATCCGCTTCCCGCTCGGGGCGCGCCCGTAGGTAGTCCTCGATGAGTACCGTCTGGCCATCGAGGAGGAAGCTGCGATACGCCGAGTCGCCCTGGAGCCGCTCGATCAACTCGTCCACCGCCGCCACGAGCCGCGCCTGAAATACGGCGCGCGGCAGATACCACTCGCGATCCCAATGGGTGTGTGGGATGAGATGAAAGATGAGACCGGTCATGGCGCCTAAAGCCTAAGGGGATGACGCCGCTCCCGCGAGCCGGATATCTTGCGGCATGCGCACTCGATCGCTCTTCGCCTTGCCTGCCCTTGCCGGTCTCGCGGCGCTCGCCACTCGCCTCGTGCCCGGTCCATTGCGCGACGGCACCACGCTGTTGCCCTCCGGATGGCGGATCCGACCGGCGGGAAAGTCCGTGCCCGTCGGGACGCTGCCGCTCGGTGTGGTTACCCTGTCCGATGGATCCGCGATGGTGACCTACAACGGCCACGGTGAGAACGGCCTCGTGCGGATCGACGCCGTGCGGGCGCGAGTCGTGTGGCGCGCACCCCTGCCCGCCGCGTGGCTCGGCCTGGCGCGGGCTGGTCGCGACTGGCGAGACACGGTCTGGGCGAGCGGTGGCTCGACCAACCGCTTGTACCGGTTCACCTGGCAGGGCGGCGCCACCTGGACGGCCGACAGCGCCGTGCTGGCGGACTCCCGGGCGAAGGTGTTCCTCGGTGGCGTCGTGCCACTGCCCCGCCTGCGCTGGGTGGCGGTCGTCGGGAATCTGAGTGACTCGGTTTACTTCGTGGACGCGGCGTCACTCGAGCGTCGCGCTGCGCTTGCCGTCGGCCACCGCCCCTACACTGCCGTCGCCGACTCGGCGCACCTGTACGTGAGCAACTGGGGCGACTCGACCGTTTCCGTGATCGACTTGTCCGACCGTCCGGCGGTTCGCCAGTCTCTGTTCGTCGGTCCGCATCCCTCCGCGCTCGCGCTCTCGGGCTCGGCGCTGTTCGCCGCGCTGGCGGGCGCGAACGGCGTGGCGCGCGTCGATCTCACGACCGGCGAGGTGCGTGAGCAGCTCACGGTCGCGCTGGCCCCGCACGCCCCGGTCGGCAGCGACCCCAACGCGCTCGCCCTCTCCCCCGACCGACGTACGCTATACGTGGCCATGGCAGGCAACAACGCCGTCGCCGTCGTCCGGATCGGCGCGCGCGAGATGCGCGTGGCGGGTCTCATCCCGGTGGGCTGGTACCCCACGGCCGTCGCGGCATCGCCGGACGGGCGAACCATCTTCGTGGCGAACGGCAAGGGCAACGGCTCGGGTGCCAACGCCGACGGGAGGTACATCGCGGACGTCATCACCGGCTCCCTGTCCATCATACCGGTCCCGGACGCTGTCACCCTGGCGCGCTACACCCGCCAGGTGTACGCGCTGAGCCCCTTCTCGAACGCGCAGCTCCGGCCAACGGTCCGTCCCTCCGACCGTCCGTCGGGGCTGAAGCACGTCGTCTACATCATTCGGGAGAATCGCACGTACGATCAAGTGTTCGGCGACGAAACACGCGGAAACGGCGACCCGGGCCTCGCGATCTTCAACGACTCGGTTACCCCGAACGCGCACCTGATCGCTCGTCACTGGGTTCTCTTCGACAACTTCTACGTGAACGGCGAGGTGTCCGCCGACGGCCACGAATGGACCGACCGCGCCTTCGCGGGCGATTACAACCAGAAGACCTGGCCGCAGATCTATTCGGATCGCCGCGAGTGGGACCTGACCAGCGGCGAGGACCTCGTGAACCCCCACGGGTCCTACATTTGGGACGCGGCCCTGCGAAAGGGGCTCTGGGTGGTGAATTTCGGTGAAAAAACGGAATCCGACGAGCACGACTCGACCGCCGCCGAGCCCGCCCGCACCAACATCGCGAGCCTCCGGGACATCACGGCGACGAACTATCCGGGGTTCGTCCTCACGATCTTCGACACGACGCGCGCGCGCCTCTTTGCCGACTCGGTGGGAACCTGGGACGCCCAGGGCCGCTTTCCGGACCTCGTGCTCTTGTGGCTGCCGCGCGATCACACGTACGGTCGTCGCGGCAGCAGCCCGACCCCACGGGCCATGGTCGCGGACAACGATCTCGCGCTGGGCCAGATCGTGGAGCGGCTCTCGCAGTCCCCCGCCTGGCCTGGACAGCACGTTCTACACGACCGCCTCCGTGGTGCTCTCGATCGAGCAGATCCTCGGGCTCGCCCCGCTGAGCCAGTACGACGCAGCGGCCACCCCTCTCTGGAATGCATTTTCGCGACGCCCAGACTCGACGTCGTTTGCGCACGTGCCGAACGTGTGGCCGTTGAGCGAGCTCAATCCTCGCGCCTTTCGATCGACGATTCCTGACGCCGATCTCGCCGAGGCAGACGTGGCCGATGAAGGGGAGCTGAACCGAGAGATCTGGGAGAGCGTGCGCCCACACCAGCGGCTGCCCGCTGCCCGGCGGGCGATTCTACACGGCCGCTAGGCCGCTCACGTCCTCGGCCCGGCGCAGATGCACGTGCGCCACCCGTCGGGCTCGGCCGAGCAACGCACGAATGTCGCCCCGGGCCTGTGCCGCCTCCAGCCGGCCGAACGTGGTTGCCATCTCGGGGATCTCGACATCCTCCGCCGGGTCAGCCGTCACGACGAGGAACAAGCCGGTGTTCGGTCCGCCCTTGTGGAGCTGGCCCGTGGAGTGGAGGTAGCGGGGGCCGAAGCCGAGGGTCGTTGCGCATCCGAGCGCGCCCGCCCAGGCGGTGCGGACGGCCTGGAGACGCGCGGCTATTTCCGGCGTCGGCGGCAAGTAGGCGAGGAGGGCGAAGTAGTCGCGCGGGCGGGCGGCCCGCCGCAGCTCCGCTGGCGTGAGCGTCGCGGGCGCCGACTGCTGGCCGGGCGCCCGCGCGAGCTCCTTCCGGGCCAGGGCCTTCGCCTCCTCGACGTCGGGTTGATCGAACGCGTTCACACCGAGCCGCGCGCAGAGCTCGGCCGTCGCGTACTCCCACGTGAGGAACTCAGCGCCGAGGTCGAGCGGGTCGTCGGCGAAGTCGCGCACGATCTCGCTGTCCGGCCCCGGCGTCGGGAGCGGGTCGTCCACCACCGGCACCACGCCGCGCCCGTCCTTGCCCGTGCTTTCGGCGACGAGCTGCTCGATCCAGTCCGCGAGGCGGGCAATGGTTGGGGGCGGCCGAAGCACGAGCTTGTCGCGTCCGGCGCGCGCCGCCGACGCCAGGTGCGCGCCGCGGGCGCGCGCCGCATCTGGATCCACGGCCAGGGCGCGCGCGAGGAGCTCCCGCCCGTTCACACCGATCAGCGCGGCGGGCAGCATACCCACCACGGTGAGGGCGGCGTAGCGTCCACCCACGTCGACGGGATGCGGAAACACCGCGCGGAAGCCTCGCTGGCGCGCGAGCGTCTCGAGCGGCGTTCCAGGATCGGTGATCGCCACGAATTGGTTGGGGTGGGCGCGGCCGGCGAGATAACGATAGAACGCGAGCGTCTCGACCGTCGTACCCGACTTGCTGCACACCACGACCAGCGTCCCGTCGAACTCCGGGGCACGGGCCACGGCGAGTACGGCGCTCGGGTCGGTGGAGTCGAGCACGGACAGCGCGGAACTGCGCGGCGCGACCCTCCATCCCAGACGATCCATCGGGCGCGAAACATAACGCACCCTCGCGACCTGCGGCGCGCGCCGTTAGGTTAGCGCGAAGGTCGCTCGTGCCACGCCTCGACCGGCAGACGCGCGCGCTGGTGTCGATCGCCGCTGGCTCGTTCGTGGCGATGGTGCTGGCGTATCTCCTGTCCCCCGCCGACCGTGCGGTACGGGCAGCCGTGGCCGACGTCTCCTCGACCTGGGCGACGCTCTACGGCGCCCTGTGCTGCGCCGTCGCGGCGCGGCGCCATCCCGCGCCTGATCAACGCGTCGCCTGGCTTTGGATGGGCGCGGGTTGCGCGCTGTTTCTGGTGGGCCAACTGGCCCGGGATTACTACGAGCTCGTGGCCCGCGTGCGTCCGCCGTACCCGTCGTTCGCGGACGCCGGGTACCTCAGCGTCTACGTCTGCTTCCTCATCGCGGTGACGAAGCTGGTGGGAGCGGAGCCGCGGCGTCGTTTCGACGTGGGCGTGCTGATCGACACCGTCCTCGTCACGCTCACCGCCGGCGCGCTCGCGTACGAATTCCTTCTCAAGCCGTTCTCCGAAACCGGGAGCGGCGTTGCGCCCCTGGTCACGAGCATCGCGTGGTCCATCGGCGGGATCGCCGTGTTGTGGGCGATTCTGGTCGAGATGTTGCGCCCCACCCGCGTTCACGCGGGGACCGTGGGTGTCGTGTTCGCCATCGCCGTGCTGTGCGTGACGAACGTGGTGTACGCCATGGCGTCGCTGCGAGGGACCTTCCACTCTGGAGGAGCGGTCGACCTGGGCTGGGACGCGGGGTTACTGCTGCTCGCCGCCGCCGCGGCGCTCGCACCGGCCCAGTCCTCCGCGGACGACGCCGGGGCCGTTTCGCCAACCGTCTCGGGCCACATGGCGCGGGTGGCCGCCGTCGTCATCGGGCTTGCGGGCATTGCCGCGGTCGCCGTGTCCCGGGCCCTGTCGCCCGAGGCCGACACCGGCTCCGCGATCCTGATCGCCCTCGCCGTGATCGTCATCGCGTGGCGGTTCACGCACTCGCTCCGCGCCGATTGGCGATACACGCAGCTGCTGGAGCAGGAAGTCGCCGCCCAGACCCGCTCGCTGATGGATTCGCTCGCCGCTACCGCCGCGGCGGAGCGCAACATGCGTCTCCTGATGGATTCCGTCCCCGACGCGATCGTCGTGGTGGATCGCGCGGGACGTATCCTCGAATCCAACGGGCCGACTCGCACCATCGGGGCGCTGGTCGGGACCACCGAGAACCGCAGCCTGGTCGACTTCCTCGCGCCGGGCGCGGCAGCGACGGTCCGCGAGAAGCTCGCGGCCGCATTCCAGGGTGGGGTGCAACGCCTCGACATTCCCTTCGTGCGGTCCGACGGGAGCCAGGGGGTGGCGGCCGCACATTATGCGCCGATTCGCGAACGCAGCGGCATCACACGGGTGCTCGTCCTCCTGCGCGACATCACGGACCAGCGGCGCAGCGAGTCTCAATTCCAGCAGGCCGAAAAGCTCGCCGCGATGGGCCAGCTGGTGAGCGGTGTCGCGCACGAGATCAACAATCCGGCGGCGATCATTTCGGGCTTTGCCCAAACCCTCCTCCTGGAAGCGTTGAAACCGGAGCAGGGTGAGATGTTGCAGATGATCTACGACGAGGCGACGCGGATCGGACGCATCACGTCGAACCTCCTGGCGTTCGCCCGCGCCGGTGGAAAGCAGCGCGCGTTCGTCGACATGAACGACATCGTGCGCCGCACCTTCGCGCTACGCTCCTATCACCTCTCGACCCTGAACATCGCGGTTTCGCTCGACCTGGACCCCGGCGAGCCCAAGATCTGGGCCGACGCCTCGGAGCTCCAGCAGATGCTGCTGAACCTCCTCATCAACGCGGAGCAGGCGCTCGTCACCGTCGACGGGCCACGCACGGTCACGGTCCGTACCCGCGCGGACGAGCGGGAGGCCCGGCTCGAGATCGCCGATTCGGGTCCCGGGATTCCAGCCGAGATCCGCGATCGGATCTTCGATCCGTTCTTCACGACCAAGCCCGAAGGCGTCGGGACGGGGCTAGGGCTCTCCATTTGCTATGGGATCGCGCAGGAGCACGGGGGGCGAATCGGGGTGGAGTCGGAACTCGGGCACGGAGCCCGATTCAGTATCGTGCTGCCGCGCGATCCGCGTCCCGACACCCGACCCGCGATGGAGCCGAAGCTCCCGACGTCCGCCCCCGCCGGCGCAGCCTCCGACCTCAGCGTCCTGATCGTGGACGATGAAGACTCGCTCCGGGATGCCCTGCTGCGGTTCCTGCGGCGCCGCGGGATCCGCGGCGAGGGCGTCGCGGACGGCGCGGCGGCGCTTCGCGCGCTCCGCGAGCGAACCTTCGACGTGATCATCTCCGATGTGCGGATGCCGGGCATGAGCGGGCGGGAATTCCTCGATCAGTTGCGCCGGGAGCGGCCGAACGCCCTGCCGCGCCTGGTCTTCTCGACCGGCGACACCTTTGCACCCGACACCGCCGCGCTGCTCCGAGACTCGGGCGTGCCGACCGTGACCAAGCCGTTCGACTTCGCCGAACTCGAGCGGGTGATCCGTGAGGTCGCTGCGCGGACCGCGGCGGAGGGTACCACCTAGGCCTGCCGTCTCCGCAGGTCCACCACGTGCCTCGTAGAGTTGTCCCGTAGCGGCATCGAGCAGGGTGATCCCGTAGGCACGCGCGTCCACTGGCGTTCCTGGAAAAAGTCGGCGGGGCTAAGTGCGCGACGCAACTCCCCTGGCGCGGCGGTCGGGGACGAGCCGACGCGGCACGGGCGAGCGGCGCGGTCTCGCGCGCCGCTCGCGGCCGACCCGACGGAGCAGTCCCGTACGTCGCTCGTTCAAGACGGCGAGGGCGGCCCGCCGCCGATCGCCGGGAGACCGCCGGTCGACGCCCGAGCGACGGTCGTCGAGTTGGCGGCGGTCCGTGGGGGTGCGGCGGTCGGGCAGCGGTTGGTAGGCCATGATGCTCTCGCGGGCCGCAGGGTGGGGCCCAAACCTACCGGCCGATCGCCGCCGCGGCTAGTGCGCGCGGAGCCGGACGTCGATATCGGTCATCACGTCGTCGGCGTGGCCGTTGCGAGCCCAGCCCTTGTGCTTCCCATGGTCTCGTCTTTCGGAGAGTCCCCGAACCGCCACCCGCTCGCGGTCCGGCGACACGAACACCCGAACGATCTCGTCGTCGTCGTCGCGACGGTGCGCCCAGACGATGCGATTGGGGCCGTGCGTCTCGACCCGGTACACGACATAGCCTCGCTGCACGAGAACCTCACGGGTCACGACCACGACGCGGTCCGCCGGCACAACGTATTCGTACCGCGCGGGCTCCGCATACACGACTTCGGCGCGAGTATAGCCCCCGGGCGCGCATGCGGCGACGACCATCGGGAGCAAGAGGTATGAACGATTCATTGCCAGGCTCCTCCTTTGGTCTCCTGAAGACTCCGCAGGCCCGCGAATGTTTCGCCCGTGTGACGGAGATCACACCCGCGGTGCTAACTTGGACGCTGTCATGGACAACCTCGCACACACCTTGATCGGCGCCGCGCTGGGGCGCGTCGTGGCGGGGCGCGAGCTGCCAGCGGCGGGCTGGATCGGCGCGGTGGCGGGGAACGCGCCGGATGTCGCCGAGTTGCTCCTGCGCCCCAACTCTTGGTCGCCGGATGCCGGCGTGACTTACCTCGTCTTCCATCGCGGCATCACGCATTCGCTGGTGGGCGCCGCCCTCGAGATCGCCGTGCTCGCGGGCGTGATCGGTCTCATCGCTCGGCAGTGGGGAGGAGCGCGCGGTGCCGCGACGTCCGCTCCCCCGTGGCGCTGGATCGCCGCGTGTGTCGCCGTCACTGTTGCGAGTCACCTCTACCTCGACTGGCAGGGCTCCTACGGCCTGCGCCCGTTCCTTCCGTGGAGCGAACGCTGGTACTACGGGGACTGGGTGGCGATCGTCGATCCGTTCTTTTGGATCGTGCCGCTCGTGACACTCGCGTGGGGCGAGCGCCGCCACTGGCGGCCCGCGCTGGTCTATCTGCTGGCGCTCCTAGCCGTCACGGCCCTCGTAGGAGTACGAGGAAGCGGCGTGGTCGTCTGGTGGGTACGGCTCTTCACCGTCTCGGCTGCGGCAACGGGTGTCATCGGCTGGGAACGGCACTGGTTCGGGGTCGCGCGCCGTCGCCGTGCCGCGGCGTACGGGTTGCTCGTCCTCGTGGTCTACATCGGAGCGAGCGCGGCTGCGGGAACCCTGGCGAAGCGAGAGGCGCGCGCGGCCGCCACTAGGCGGTTCGGACCGGACGCTCGTTGGGCAGCGCTCACCGTGGTGGGACGGCCGTTTCACTGGGAGCCGCTCGCCGCGTCGGCCGACA
>QHUC01000185.1 GCA_003221045.1 Gemmatimonadota bacterium
GTCACAGGACATCTCGCCGTGGCCCGTCTCCACTTTCGGGGTGCCGATGTCGCAGCGGAAATACCGCTTCACATGGACATCGCCGCTCGTATTTGACCGCGTCGACCAGCACGCGCTCTACCTCGGCGCACAGATGGTCCTGCGGACCAGGGATGGCGGCCTGCACTGGGAGGCGATCAGCCCCGACCTGACGGGGGCGGGGGCGGCGGGGGCGGGGGCGGGCCCAACCGCGGCGGCCGACACCGGACCGACCATCGTTGCGAACGCGGCAGCGCGGGGCTACGGCGTGGTGTACACGATCGCTCCGTCGCCGCGCGCGGCGGGACTGCTCTGGGTCGGCTCGGACGACGGCTTGATTCACCGCAGCAGCGATGGCGGCGGGCATTGGCGCAACGTGACGCCTCAAGGCTTACCTGCCTGGAGCACTATCAGCCTGATCGAGGCGTCGCCGTTCGACACGGCAGTCGCCTACGCCGCGGTGGACCGTCATCGAGTCGACGACTTCGCGCCCTACATCTATCGCACCCGCGACGCAGGCGCGCATTGGACGCGGGCCGACCAGGGGATAGGGCCCCAGGCGTACGTGCAGGCCGTGCGTGCCGATCCGGAGCGCCGCGGGCTGTTGTACGCCGGCACCGAAACAGGTGTCTACGTGTCGTTCGACGACGGCGACCACTGGCAGTCGCTGCAGCTCAACCTGCCGGTCGCATCGGTGCGCGACCTCGCGGTGCACGGCCGCGACCTGATCGCCGCCACGCACGGGCGCTCGTTCTGGGTACTCGACGATCTCACCCCGCTGCGACAGCTCGGCGACTCCGCGCTGCGCGCGCCTGTCTACTTGTTTACGCTAGCACCGGCGGTGCGTCTGCGCCGCAGCGTCAGCAACGACACCCCGCTCCCTTCCGAAGAGCCGCATGGCACCAATCCACCGGCCGGCGCGGTGATCGATTATCTGCTTCGATCGGTGCCCCCTGGTGCCATTAGCCTCGAGATTCGCGACGCGCGCGGCGGCCTGGTTCGCCGCTTCTCGAGCGATGACCGTCCGACGCCACCAGCCGAGCCGCCCCAGATCGCCGACGCATGGCTGCCGCGGATCGAGCCGCCGACGCGTAACGTCGGGCTGAACCGCTTTGTGTGGGACCTGCGCTATCCTCCGCCGCCCGCCGCGCGCTATGGCTACAGCATCGCCGCGATCGCTGGTCAGGGAACGGTGGCCGAGCCGCAGGGGCCGCTCGTGTTGCCGGGCGCATACGAGGTCCGGCTCGGAGTCGAGGGACAGACGTACACGCGGCCGCTCCGGGTCGCGCTCGATCCGCGGGTCAAGGTCGCGGATTCCGCGCTCGTGGCCCAGCTGCGGCTCGGCCTCGACATCTGGAATGCGATGGCGGAGCAGCATGCGCTCGTGGGGAGTCTGCGCGCTGCGCGCGACGAGATCCGCGGCCTCGCCGGCCGGTCGCTCGACGGCGCGACGCGCGAATCGGTCGCGGCGTTCGGGCGGCTGACGGACAGCCTCGCGCGGGGTCTGGGCGACGCGGGCGACGAGCTTGCCAGCCTCGAGACCGCCGTCGAGAGCGCGGATCGGGAGCCCACGAAGCAGGCGCGCGACGTTTGTTCCGGGCTGCGCGAGGAGGTGACGGGGGCCGTGCGCCGCTGGCAGCGGGTGGTCGCTGACGAACTGCCAGCGCTCAACCGGCGGCTGGGGCGGCAGGGGGCGCCGGTGGTGCATGTAAGGGAACCGGCCGCGGACAGGAGGACGGGCCCCTGGTGAGCGCACCCTCCGTCCGCGATCTATCGAGCGCATTCTGGACCCGTCGCTTTTCCCGCGGTAGTTTCAGCGTGCAACGGACGACTTTCGTTCCACTCGCCACGCGGGAGGCTCAATGCGTCACTGGCGTACGTTCCTGGCAGCGCTCGTAGCGGTGGGATGCGGTGATGCGACCCCGCCGAGCGCCATCAGCGGCAACGTCGCGTTGAAACTCGCCAAGGTGCAGAGCGAGCTGGCGCCGCCGCTCGTCTTCAACACGCAGATGCGCTCGGAGCTCGAAGTCCCGACCTGCGTGTCAGAATCGAAGGGCCATGCGCAGATCAAGATCCTGCAGGACGGGACCATCGAGGCTGCGGCGACGATCAACAACCTCGGCGGTGAGAGCATTCGATTCGGGCACATCCACCATCTGGCCGCGGGGCAGGGCAGCGGCCCGATCATCTGGTGGCTCACGACCCCGGTGGGCGTGGACTTGAACATCACGGACCGGCAGTTCGATGTGCGTCAGGACGGGATCTTCGTGGTCAACCCGCATTTCGCGACTGCGGACCTGGCGCTCGCCGACCTGCGCAGCGATCCGGGTAGCTTCTACGTGAACTTCCACTCGGACCTTTGCCCCGGAGGGTTTGCCCGCGGGTTCCTGCCTTGAGTCGCACTGACATCGCACACTCCTGTCGCGGGGCGCGTTGATCGCCCTCGCCTACCACCTCGCGAGCCGGCTCGGCTACGTCCTGTACATCGGGATCGCGTTGGCCCGGCGGGAGCGCCGCACCGTCTCCACCGCGCGCTACGGTGGCGAGCAAGAGTTCCGGCGCTTCCGGCGGTCCGCCGCGTTCTTTATGTACAACGACGCCCTGAGCTTCGTGCTGCTGTGTGGCGTGACGCGGGATACCCTGGCGCTCGGCGTGCCGAGCGTCCTGTCGATAACGGCAGGTGCCATTCTCGTGCTGGTGGGGTTCGGCACCAAGGTCTGGGCTCGAGCCACCGTCGGCGCGGGCGCGTACTATTGGCGGGACTTCTTCTTCCCGATCGACCGGCCCGTCGTGACTTCGGGGCCCTACGCGTTTCTCAAGAATCCCATGTACACGGTGGGCTACCTGCAGACATACGGGCTCGCGCTCGTCACCGCCTCGCTACCGGGGTTGATCGCTGCCGCGATCGATCAGGCCGGTATCCTCTTGTTCTATCGGCTGGTCGAGCGGCCGCATGTGGAGCGGATGCACAGGCCGGGCGACTCGGTTCGTGTAACGTGAGGCAGGCTGGGGCGGGGCGGGGGGGCTCGCCCCTAGCCCCAACCCCTAGCCCCTTTACCGCAGCACGACGGTCGTCGTCAGGTTCTCGAACTGGTCGTTGCGGGCAGGTACACGATCAAGGACTTGCCGCCCGGGACCTACACGATCGAAGCCTGGCAGGAGAAGTTCGGCACTCGCACCGCGACCGTCACCGTGCAGGCCAACGAGACCAAGAGCGTAGACCTCACGTACACGCCGTAGGCGCGACCCTTCGCCGCCCTGAAATTCGTGTCTGGCGCCCGCCCGTCCCCATCGTACAGGTTACGGTGTGCATGCGCCGGGTGAAGTGGCCCCCCCCCGCCCCCGCCGATGAGGTCGGTCGCGAGCTTCAGGACGCTCAGTCAGGCGCAATCGCTACGGATTGCGCTCGAGGCCGAGGGAATTCGGGCTGTCATTCACGACGAGCAGGCGGTGAGCCTCGTGGCCGGCTCGGTGGCGGTGTCCGTCGTCGACGATCGCGACTACGAGCGGGCTCGGTTACTTGCTGCCCGGCTCGAGGTCCCGGTCGCGCTGGCGGGTGACGACGTGCTCCGTTGCCCGCGATGCAACGCCGAGAACCCGGGCAACTTCAACGCGTGCTGGCGCTGCCAGACGGATCTGACCGGTCGCGGCGACGTCGGGCGGGTGGTATGATCAAGCCGATGTCCCCCACGCTGTCCCGTCGTTCCTTCCTCGAGACAAGTGCCGCCGCCGGCGGTGGGTTGCTCATCAGGTTCAGCCTGCCCGCGCCCCTTGCGAAGAAGCTCGCGGCCCCCCCGCCCCCCGCGCCTCCCAGCGAATTCGCCCCCAACGCGTTCATCCGCATCGACACCGCCGGCCAGGTGACGCTGGTCATGCACAAGGTCGAGATGGGGCAGGGGACCTACACCGCCATGCCGATGATCCTCGCCGAGGAGCTCGAGGCTGACCTGAGTCAGGTGCGCCTCGAGCACGCGCCCGCGGACGACACGCGCTACTGGGAGCCGTCGTTCGGCGTGCAGGAGACGGGCGGCTCGACGTCGGTACGCGGAAACTTCGAGCCGCTGCGCCGGGCTGGGGCCACCGCCCGCACGATGCTCGTGGCCGCCGCCGCGGCGACCTGGAAGGTCGATCCGAATGCGTGTCGCGCCGAGCACGGCACCGTGATCCACGGACCGAGCGGCCGGAGCCTGGGCTACGGGGCGCTCGTGAGCATGGCGGCGCGCCTCCCGGTGCCGGGCGATGTCGCGCTCAAGGACCCCAAGGACTTCCGCCTGATCGGCACGTCCGTGAAGCGACTCGATACGCCGGATAAGGTCGACGGCACGACGCAGTATGGTATCGACGTCCGGCTTCCCGGCATGAAGTACGCGAGCGTGGCGGCCTGCCCGGTGTTCGGCGGTAAGGTCGGCGCGGTGAACGACACAAGAGCCAAGGCCATCCCCGGAGTGCGGCAGGTGGTACGACTCGACGACACGGTGGCGGTGGTGGCCGACGACACATGGACGGCGAAGAAGGGCCTCGCGGCGCTCGACATCCGCTGGGACGAAGGGCCGCACGCCACGCTTTCCACCGCCGACATCGTGCTGCAGCTGGAGGCGGCGTCCCAGAAATCCGGCGTCGTGGGCCGCGACGAGGGCGACGTGGCGAAGGCGATGGCTGGCGCCGCCCGGCGGGTCGAGGCCATTTACGAGGTGCCCTTCCTCGCGCACGCCACGATGGAGCCGATCAACTGCACCGTGCACGTGCGCCCCGACGGCTGTGACCTCTGGCTCGGCACGCAGGTGCCCACATTCACCCAAGCGGCGGCGGCGAAGGTGACGGACCTCCCCAAGTCCCGCGTCCAAGTGCACAACCATTACCTGGGTGGGGGGTTCGGACGGCGGCTCGAGGTGGACTTCGTGATCCAGGCGGTGGGCATCGCCAAGCAGGTCGACGGGGGGGGCCCTGTCCAGATCCTCTGGAGCCGCGAAGAGGACATCCAACACGACATGTACCGCCCGTATTACTACGACCGGTTCATCGCCGGTCTCGACGCAGGCGGCAGGCCCGTCGCCTGGACGCACCGCATCGTCGGCTCGTCGATCGAGGCGCGCGTGATCAGCGAGCTGCTCCCAAAGAACCTCCGCGTGATTCGGGCCGGCGGCATGCATCGCCTCGGTGCGATGATCAAACATCTGGATCTCGACGCGGTGGAAGGCGCCGCCGAGCCGCCGTACACCATCCCCAACATTCGGGTGGACTTCGTCCGCCAGGAGCCACCGGGCGTACGCACGGCATTCTGGCGTGGCGTCGGCCCGACGCACAACATCTTCGTCGTTGAAAGCTTCGTGGACGAGCTCGCGGCGGCGGCGAAGCAGGATCCATTCGA
>QHUC01000135.1 GCA_003221045.1 Gemmatimonadota bacterium
TCGGCAGCATCTCCTGCAGCAGCTCGGTGAAGTTGAAGTCCGTGCCCTCCATGCCCTGCGGCGGCTGCATCATCTCGAGCCCGGGGAAGCTCTGCTGCTGCACCTCGACCTCGACCTCGCGCTCCTCGAGCTTCCCGTCCTTGAGCTGCTGGCGCAGCTTCTCGCGCGTGCGACGGCGCCGCTCCTGGACCTCGACGTCCGCCTCGATGGTCTTGGGCGTGACGTCACCCTTGGACGACACGACGAACAGGGGCGCCTTCTCCCTCTCCCCTCTCCCCTCTCCCCCCTTCTCCCCGGCGGCCGGCGTGGCAGGGAGCGGCTGGGTGGGGGTGGGGGGGAGGAGAAGGTCCAGCAGCCGTTCCTCCGCGCGCCGCTCCGCGTCGGGATAGACGTCGTCCTCGCGCTCGGTGCGCACCATGTTGATCGCCACGTCCACGAGCTCGCGCACCATGGACTCGACGTCGCGTCCCACGTACCCGACCTCGGTGAACTTGGACGCCTCGACCTTGAGGAACGGCGCGCCCGCGAGCCGGGCGAGGCGCCGGGCGATCTCCGTCTTCCCGACCCCCGTGGGCCCGATCATGATGATGTTGTTGGGCAGAATTTCGTCCCGGATGTCGTCGGGCGCCTGGGCGCGCCGCCAGCGGTTGCGCACCGCGATGGCGACGGCCTTCTTGGCCACCTCCTGGCCCACGATGTAGCGGTCCAGCTCGGCCACGATCTTCCGGGGCGGCAGCTCCTCGAGCCACGGGAGCGAGTCCTCCGGGGGCTGGGCGGGAGGCGCCGGCGCGGCGGGTGGAGTCTCGTCGGGCGTGCGAGTCGGCTCGGCCATCAGAGCTCCAGGATCGAGATGTGCGTGTTCGTGTACACGCAGATCTCGGCCGCGATCTCGAGCGATCGCTTGACGATGTCGCGAGCGGGCAGCTCGGACGAGGTGAGCAGCGCGCGCGCCGACGCGAGCGCGTAGCTGCCGCCCGAGCCGATGGCGAGCACGCCGTCGTCCGGCTCGATCAGCTCGCCCGACCCCGAGATCACATAGCCGTGCTCCTTGTCCGCCACGACGAGCAGGGCCTCGAGGCGACGCAGCACGCGGTCCGACCGCCAATCCTTCGCGAGCTCGACCGCCGCGCGCGGCAGGTTGCCGGGGTAGCGCTCGAGCTTCTCCTCGAACTTCTCGAACAGGGTGAAGGCGTCCGCCGCGGCGCCCGCGAAGCCGGCGAGGATCTTCCCGCCCTTCAGCGTGCGCACTTTGTTGGCGTTGGCCTTCATCACGGTGTCGCCGATAGTGACCTGGCCGTCGCCACCGAGGGCCACATGGCCGTCGCGGCGGACGCACAGGATCGTCGTGCTGAGAATTCGCTGCTGCACTACTCCTACCCCTTTCCGTCCCGTTACCGTCCTCACCCCCTGTCCCCCTCTCCCTTCAGGAGAGAGGGCACGCTCGCCGTCCCCCCGCTCCGCTCGCGGAGAGGGGGAAAGGGGGTGAGGACTAGGCGCGTGGGTGCGCCTGGTGATACACCTGCTTCAATCGCTCCACTGACGTATGAGTATACACCTGCGTGGTAGACAGCGAGGCGTGTCCGAGGAGCTCCTGCACCGCTCGCAGGTCCGCGCCCGCGTCGAGCAGGTGCGTGGCAAACGAGTGGCGCAACGAGTGCACGTGCAGGTCGCGGCCCCGGCTTCCTCCCAGCACGCGAAGCAGTCGCTTGATCGCGAGCTGAACGCTCCGCTCCGTCAACCGCCGCCCGCGACGGCTCACGAACACCGCCCGGCGATCGAACGTTCCCGGCCCCGGCCCGCTCCGCCCGGCCAGGCCGTCGCGGCGACGGTAATAGCGCCGCAGTGCGCGCGTCGCGTGAGTCCCCACCGGGACGATCCGCTCTTTTCGGCCCTTGCCACGCACCTTTACCTGGTCCGACACGAGATCCACGTCCCGGTCCGTCAGACCGGCCAGCTCCGCGAGCCGGATCCCCGTCGAGTAGAAGAGCTCGAGCATCGCCAGGTCGCGAGCCTCCGTGAACCCGCCCGCTTCCGCCCGGCGCTCCGCCTCGGCGAAGACGAGCCCGATCTCCCCGCGATCCAGGTACGCGGGCAACGCCCTCCCGAGCTTGGGGGTGCGCGCCGCCTTGGCCGGATTCACCTCGAGCCCTTGGGTGACGTTCAGGAATCGATAGAACGTGCGCAGCGCCGAGAGCGCGCGTGCCGCCGAGCGTTTCGCCAGGCCGCGCTGCTGCATCGCGCCGAGCCACCCGCGAATCGCCAGGCGGTCCACGCCTGCCCAGCTCCAGCCACCACCATAGTAGTCGGTGCAGAACACGGCGAAGTCCGATACGTCCCGAACATACGCCTTCACCGTGTGGGGCGAGTCGTTCCGCTCCTTGGAGAGGAACGAGCCGAAGGCGGCGATCTCGGGGACGGCGAGGTGGGCCCCGTCTCCGGAGCCAGCCGGGCTATTCCGCATTCCGCACTCCGCACTCCGCATTCATGGCGACCCCGATCCGCTCCGCGAACCGTTCGATGTCTCGCAGCGCCCGTTCGACCAGCAGCTCTTTCTTCCGTTGCTTGTCACGCTCCGGGCGCTCCAGCGGCTCGAGCAGGCCGAAGTTCGCGTTCATCGGCTGAAAGTGCTCCGGATCTGCGGTATGCACGTAGCGGCACAGCGCCCCCAGCATGGTGGTAGGCGGTGGCACGGCCGGCTCCTCGCCCGCGAGCATCCGTGCCAGATTGATCCCCGCGAGGATCCCGGTGGCCGCGGACTCGGTGTAGCCCTCCACGCCCGTGAGCTGCCCGGCGAAGAGCAGCGTAGGGTCGTCCTTGGCGGACAGGTGGGCCGTCAGCGCCCGCGGCGAGTTGATGTACGCGTTCCGGTGAATGCTCCCAAACCGCAGGAACTCGGCGTGCTCGAGCCCGGGAATCATCCGGAACACCCGCTGCTGATCCGGAATCTTGAGGCGCGTCTGGAAGCCCACGAGGTTCCACATCTGTCCCGCGCGGTCTTCCTGGCGGAGTTGCACGACGGCGTACGGCTCCTTATCCCCGGGCTTGCGCCCGGGGTCAGTGAGGCCGACTGGCTTCATCGGCCCGAAGCGGAGGACGTCGCGCCCGCGCGCCGCCATCTCTTCGACCGGGAGGCAGCCCTCGAAGTACGGCGTGCGATCGAACTCGTGGTGCGGCTGGTACTGCTCGCCGGTCCGGAGCGCCGTCACGAACGCGTCGTACTGTGCTTCCGTGAACGGGGCATTCCAATAGTCGTCGCCCCCACCCTTCCCGTAGCGTGAGGCGCGAAACAGGACGGTCGTGTCGAGCGAGTCGGCCGAGACGATAGGGGCGATGGCATCGAAGAAGGCGAGCGCGCTTGTGTCGAGGCGGCGGGCCACGGCGGCGGCGAGCGCGTCGGACGTGAGCGGGCCGGTGGCGACCACGCCGGGGGACGGGAGCTCGGTCGCTTCACCGCGTACGACGCTGATCCGGGGATGGCCCGTGACGCGCTCGTGGACCGCTTGCGAGAATGCGACGCGGTCCACGGCGAGCGCGGCGCCGCCCGGCACGCGCGCCCGGTCCGCCGCGTCCAGCACGATGCTCGAGAGCCGGCGCATCTCGGCCTTGAGGAGGCCATGCGCGTTCGTGGGCTCGATCGACTTGAAGGAGTTCGAGCAGACCAGCTCGGCCAGCCGATCGGTCTGGTGGGCGGCCGTCATTCGGACCGGGCGCATTTCCTGGAGCGTGACGGCGATGCCCCGCTCGGCGAGCGCCCAGGCGGCCTCGCTCCCCGCGAGCCCGCCGCCGACTACTACTGCTTTCAGCTCGCCACCGATTCCGCCGGCGCCGCTTCCTCCACCATGACTTCGTGTCCGCACTTCAGGCACTTGCGAGAGACCCCTTTGGTCTTGGTCTGCTTCTCTTCCATCCCGACGAATCCGCAGCTCGGGCAGGCGACCGCGACCGGGCGGTTCCACGTCGAATAGTCGCACTCGGGGTAGCGCAGGCATCCGAAGAAGTTGCGGCCCTTCCTGGTGCGGCGCTCCGCCAAGTCGCCCACGCCGCACTTCGGGCACTTCACGCCGAGCGGCACGGGCCGCGTGTGCTTGCAGGCGGGGAACCGCGTGCAGGCGAGAAACTCCCCGTAGCGCCCGGTCTTGATGACCATCGGCGCGCCGCACTCCTGGCAGATCTCGTCCGTCGGCTTGTCGGGCACCTTGTCGCGCCGCAGTGGCCGCGTGAAGCGGCACTCGGCGGGGTAGCGCGAGCACGCGATGAACGGCCCGAACCGGCCGCTCCGGACCACGAGCGCGCTGCCGCACGTGGGACACTTCTCCTTGTGCAGCTCGGAGAGGTCGTGCACGTCGTGGATCAGCTTCTGGACGTCCACTGCGTCGAGCGCCTTTGAGAACGGGCCCCAGAAATCGCCGAGCACTTCCTGCCAGGCGAGATCGCCTTCCTCCACCTTGTCGAGCTCGTCTTCCATCTGCGCCGTGAACCCGACATCGAACACGGCGGGGAACGAGCGCTTCATCACCTGCCACACCGTCTCTCCCAGCGGCGTCGGCGCGAAGCGCCGGTCCTTCGCGGTCGCATACCAGCGCGTTTTCAACGTCGAGATGATGGTCGCGTAGGTCGACGGGCGGCCGATCCCCAGCCGCTCAAGCTCCTTCACCAGGCTCGCCTCGCTGTAGCGCGGCGGCGGCTCGGTGAAGTGCTGGCTCGGCGTGATCTGCTTGACGGTGACGACGTCGCCCTGGGCGAGCGGTGGGATCGGGGGCAGGTCTTCCAGCGTCTTCCCCTCTTCCGGCTCGTGCGCCTCGTGATACAGCGCGTGGTAGCCGTCGAACAGCACCCGCGAGCCCGTGGCCCGGAACACGAACCGGCCGAGCTCGAAGTCCACCTTCGTGGTCTCGAACACCGCCGGCGTCATCTGCGAGGCCACGAACCGGCGCCAGATCAGCTGGTACAGCTTGAACTGCCGCGAGTCGAGGTACTGCTTCAGGTCGTCCGGGCGGCGGAGCACGTCGGTGGGCCGGATCGCCTCGTGCGCATCCTGCACGCGCGCGTTGCTCTTGCCGCTCTTGTGCTCCACGGGCTCCGCGGGCAGGTAGCGATTGCCGTACTCCTTGGCGATGTAGGCGCGGGCCTGGGCGATGGCGGAGTCAGCCACGCGGACGGAGTCGGTGCGCATGTACGAGATCAGCCCGACCGGGCCCTCTTCCCCGGCCTCGATGCCCTCGTACAGCTGCTGCGCAAGGCGCATCGTGACCGCC
>QHUC01000003.1 GCA_003221045.1 Gemmatimonadota bacterium
CAACACCGAGCGACCGATCACCTGCACGCACGGGACCAACCGGCTCGTTCTGCCACGCGGTGACTCCGTGCTCGCGGCGGCCGAGCGCGCCCTGGGGCGTCGCTCGCCGGCCCGGCCGGTGATCGAGCGGTGGGACGGGAAGGCGGCTGAGCGCATCGTGGCCGTCGTGTGCGACGACGCCCGGTTCGACGTCGACGGCGCGGCGGCGTCGCCGCCACAGGTGGCGCGGCGCGCGGCGGCGATCCCGGTCCCGCTCGGCGCGAGTTGAGCGGAGAGGGCACGAACCCGTGCGTCAATCGCAATGAGTCGTTCTAGAGCGTGCGTAACCAGGGAGGTGTTCGCATGGAAGATGTAGCGCCTGCGGGGGGCGGACCGCACGCCGCCCCCCGCGACGCCCCGATCATCCCTCTCGTTCTGCGCAGACCTGCTTCGTCACTCCGTTGGATCAACGCAACCTCGTGCGCACGCCACAGCGGCGGAGGCAAAATCGCTGCGCGCGCATCGCCGCGAGGCTGCAACATTTTTTGTATGTCTCGACACCTCAGCAGGTTCTCCGCTCCATTTTGATGGCATCGGCTTTGCGTTCCCGGCCCTCTGGTCAGCACCGGCTGCAATCGTCAACAGCGAGGAGGGCAGAACGCACATGATGCGAGAACACAGAAGCTTGATCGTCTGGCCGAGCCTCATTGCGGCCGGACTGCTGGCCGCGTCCTGTACCGACCAGCCGAAAGTCAGCATGGCGCCGAACCGCCCAAACTTCTGGCTCACGCCTCCCCCGGCAGTGTGCACCGGAGGAAAGTGGACGGGCGGTGGGCGTATCGACCCCGCGTACCCCGACCCCACGGCGGGAAGCAACTATGACGGAGCGGATGAAGATCTGGCCCACGAGGAGGAGTACTTCGCCTACAAGCTTCCTAACATGACCGGGAAAGTGACTTTCGGGTTCAACATCTTCTTGGCGGTGAATAGTGAAACCCCCAGTCGCTGCTACGTGCAGAAGGGCGAGATCGAGGTCAATCATCACCCGGCGAAGACCAGTTGGCACGTGTCGATCCACGACGGGACCGATGCCCAAGGTAACACCGTCTATGCGTCGGTATTCGCCGATGCCAGTGGAAGGGGCTACTGTCTCGTGGTGGGGATCCCCGACAACTACATGTGGGCGCGTGTCAACGGAAACAAGGGTTATGAACTGACGCAGTTCGAGGTCTGCGACAACGATCGTGGCCAGCCGCAAAACAGCCGACATGACGCGATGCGCTGGCGGGCCGCGGGTGATGTTAGTCACGATCCAGGCGACACTCACCTCATCTACTTGACGGGTGGCAACATCGTGGAGCACGGGTCGTGAGCGGGCGGCACCATCCAAGCTCATTAGCCATGGAAATCCAAGGAAGGAGTGAACCGATGAACGGCAAGAGCATGCATTGGGTGAACCGCCTCGCGGCCCTCGGGCTCGTGGTAGGGCTCGTGGCTGGGCTCGCGGCGGTGGGTAGCGCCCAGTCGGTGGGTGGCCAGGCGTACAGCACGTACGTCAACACGCCGCTCGGTTCCAGTGCTCAGTCTCCACTGGCGGTGCTGCCGGCGGTCTCGGGCACCGACGGCGCCGAGGCGGACGCCGAAGGAAGTGCGCTGAACGTTGCGGGTGCCCTGTCGTCCGATTTCCTCAACAGCATCACGTCGGGCGAAATCGGCGCCGCGGAGGCGGGCGCACAGAGCACCGCGAGCGCGGCGAGCGTGAACATCCTGAACGGGCTGATCACCGCAGATGAGGTGGTCGCGAACGTCATGAGCAGCGCCGGCCAAACCGGTGCGTTCAGCAACGCCGACGGCTCGACGCTCACGAACCTCACGGTAGCCGGCCAGTCCCTGTCCGGCGATCAGCCGGTGGCTCCAAACACCAACGTCAGCCTACCCGGCGTGGGGTACGTCGTGCTGAACGAGCAGATCCCCTCGGGCGACGGCGTGTCGAGCAGCGGCCTGACGGTGAACATGATCCACGTGTACCTGCAGAATCTGGTCGGTGGCATTCTGAATCCGCTCACCGGTCAGATCATCGGCGGGACGTTGCAGACGACCGGCGAGATCATCGTCGGCTCGGCGACGAGCAGCGTGGCGAGCTGACCGAGCGCCACTCGGCCGCAGGGGGACATGAGCGGGAGCGGGCCACCCGAGTCAGAACGGGAGCCCGCGACCCGCGCCTCTTTTTTGTGCAAAGCGTAACACGCTGACGCATCAAACTGTATCACCAACGCCATATCCGCCGTTGCTCCGCATTGTCAACTCGTTGCAGAATCGCTAGTTATCGCGCGACGCAGTAGGTAGCGACGTGGCACTAGCCTTGCTGTTGCGCCGCAGCAACATTCAACACCCAAGGACTGCCCGCCATGGCCGCCAAAGGGAAAGACCCGCAAGCGCCGCTGCCTGACTCCGTCGCGCAACCCGAGTCCACCGCCGCGCTGTTGCGGGAGCTGGTGGCCCTCCTGCGGCAAAACCGCACCCAACTGCGTGAGGAATGGGCGCGGCGCATCACCCGGGCCCAGTTGCTCACGGCCATGACCGAAGAAGAAATCTTCGCGGAAGCCACCTCGGTGTACGACAACTACGTCGAGGCGCTCGAGACCGGCACCTTCGAGGCCCTGCAAGCCTACGCCCGCAACCTGTCCGAGCGCATCATTCCGCGAGGCGTCGAGACGCACGAGGTGGTCGGGATCGTGTTGCTGCTGCGTGACGTGCTGGCCCGCTCGCTGTTCGGAAAGTACCACGAGGATTTCGACAAGCTCTACCGCATTCTCGACGCCTACGAGCCAGCGGCCAACCGGATCGCGAACACGGTGGCGGTCGGGTTCGTGCAGGAGCGCGAGCGTATCATCCGGCAGCAACAGGAAGCGATCCGGGAGCTGTCCACGCCGGTGCTCCAGGTGCGCGAGCGGCTCTTGATTCTGCCGATCATCGGCGTCATCGATCCCCAGCGGGCGCGCCAGCTGACCGAGCAGTTGTTGCGCGCGATTCGGACCAACCGTGCGAAGGTCGTCGTGATCGACATCACGGGCGTGGCGGCGATGGACTCGAACGTGGCGAACCACTTGGTGCAGACCGTCGAGGCATCCCGCCTGCTGGGCGCGACCGTGATCGTGACGGGCCTCTCGCCCGAGATCGCGCAGACCCTGGTGACGATCGGTGTCGATCTGAGCGAGATGGCAACGGTCGGCGATCTCCAGGGTGGTATCGAAGAGGCGGAGCGCCTGCTCGGCTACAAGGTGCTGCCGCTCGAAGAGGTGGCCCCAAAGGCGTGAGCCGGTACCGTACTCCGTCGACGGAGGGCGCGTGGAAGTCCCGATCCTGAAGCAGGGCCACTACCTGATCGCGTCCATCCAGTCGGCGCTCACCGACGCCGATCTGTCGCAGCTGCGCGAGGCGTTGATCGAGCGGGTCGGGAAGTTCCGCGCCCGCGGCGTCATTGTCGACGTGACGGCGCTCGACGTGATGGACTCGTTCGCCGTCCGCACGCTGCGGGACATCGCCCACATGGCTCGCCTCCGCGGCGCGGAAACGGTGATCGTGGGCATTCAGCCCGAAGTGGCGTTCGCGATGGTGCAGCTCGGTCTCACGCTCAAGGGCGTGTCGACCGCGCTCGACCTCGAGGAAGGCCTCCTCTTCCTCGACCAGCAGGCGAAGCTCCGCATCGAGCGCGGGACGGGACGGATCGACCGTGGCTGACGAGCTGCGCATCGCGGTCACGGCCGACGTCGACGTGGTCACCGCCCGGCAGCGCGGGCGAGAGGTCGCGGCGCAGGCAGGTTTTTCGAGCGGCGATCAGACGGTCATCGCGGCGGCCATCTCCGAAGTCGCCCGCAACATTCTCAATTACGCGAAGCGCGGCGAAGTGCAGCTCAGTGTCGTGACCAACGGTGACCGCCAGGGCGTCATTATCGTGGCCCGTGATCAAGGGCCCGGGATTCCCGACGTCCAGCGCGCGCTCGAGGACGGCTATTCGACCTCGGGGGGCCTGGGCCTCGGTCTGCCGGGCGCCCGCCGCTTGATGGACGACTTCGACGTGACGTCGGCCGTCGGGAAGGGCACGACCGTGACAATGAAGAAATGGCGGCGCATGAATGCATGAGGCGCCCGCCGATGCTGCCACTCTGTTGGATTGGGGCGTCGCGGCGGTCGCGCTCCCCGGAGAGGCGGAATCGGGCGACCTCCACCTGGTCCGGTCGGTGGGGGGAGGCGTGCTGGTGGCGGTGGTGGACGGCCTGGGTCACGGCGCGGAGGCGGCGACGGCGGCGCGGTTGGCGATCGCCGCGCTGGCGCGGCACGCGCACGAGTCCCCGCCGTCCCTGTTCGAGCGGACCCATCAGGCACTGAAGGGGACTCGGGGCGTCGTCATGAGCCTCGCGTTTTTCAAGCGCACCGACCCCTCTTTGACGTGGCTCGGCGTGGGCAACGTGGAGGGCCTCCTCGTACACGCCGTCGACGCGGCTCGCGCCGCCCGCGCGCGGAAGTCGCTCGTCACACGCGGCGGCATCGTCGGCTCGGAGCTTCCGCGCCTGCAAGCGGAGGTGTTACGCCTCACGGCCGGGGACACCCTCATCTTCGCCACCGACGGTATTCGGGAGGGTTTCGTAGACGGACTGCCGGCCGGTGCGACGCCGCAACAGCAGGCCGAGCATATTCTCGCTCGACATGGCAAGGGCACAGATGATGCGCTCGTCCTGGTGGCTCGGTATCGCGGCCAGAGCCGGACGGGCAGATGACTCCCCCGACTAAGACGCAAAACTCCCCGACATCCGCGGTTCCGCGCAGGGAGGACGAGGGGCTCTTGCGGATACTCGTGGTGCCGGGCGAAGGCGCGGGCAGCGCCACCCTGCTCCAGAATCTGCGGCAATGGGCGGAGGACGGGCGGCTCCGGCTCGAAACGGCGCCGGATCTCCCGCGCGCCGTTCGACAACTCGCGGCGAGCACTTGGGATGTCGTCCTGGCGGTGTTGGGCGATCGTCCCGACGAGGACCTGTCCTGGTGGGTCGACACGTTGCGGGCCGCCGCCGGAGGCCCGCGACTCATCGCGGCCGCGCAGGCACCGTCCATGGGGCTCGTCCTCCGCGCGGAGCAATCGGGCGTGCTCGACGTCTTGTCCCTACCGGTGCGGCGCGACGAGCTGATGCAGGCGCTCGGACGGCTGCGAGCGGTCGCCAGCGAAGCCGCCATTCCTCTCCCGGTGGTCGAGCCCGAGGTCGTTGGCCCGTACGCACTGGTCGGGCAGAGTCCCGCCATGCTCGACGTCTACAAGCAGCTTGCGCGCGTAGCAGGAAGCGCGGCCACCGTCCTCGTTCAGGGTGAGTCGGGAACCGGTAAAGAGGTGGTGGCGCGTGCCATCCATATGCACGGGCCGAAGGCCGCAGGCGGCTTCGTGGCCGTCAACTGCGCGGCGATCCCCGAGAACCTGCTCGAGAGCGAGCTGTTCGGGCACGAGAAGGGCGCCTTCACGGGCGCGGTGACACGGAAAATCGGCCGGTTCGAGCAGGCGGCAAGCGGGACGCTGTTCCTGGACGAGATTGCCGACATGAGCCTTGCGCTGCAGGCCAAGATCCTGCGCGCCGTGCAGGAGCGGGAAATCGAGCGCGTCGGGGGGACCGGGACGATCCCGGTCGACGTCCGGCTCATCGCGGCCACCAATCGCGACCTCAAGGAAGCCATCAAGCAGGGGCGATTCCGCGAGGACCTCTACTATCGGCTCGCCGTCATCACGATCCGCCTCCCCAAGCTCGCGGATCGCGGGGACGATCTCCTCCTGCTCACCGCGTACTTCGTCCAGGTGTACGCGGAGCGCTACCGCAAGACGATCCATGCCGTCTCCGACCGGGCGCTGGATCTGCTGCGCGGCCATGCCTGGGTCGGCAACGTGCGCGAGCTGCGCAACGTCATCGAGCGGGCCGTGATCGTGGCGAGCGACGACACGCTCCGCGCCGAGTATCTGCCCGACGAGCTTCGCGGCGAGGCGGCCGCGCTCGCCGACCGGCCGCAGGGCGCCCCGCTCACGCTCGCCGAGATGGAAGCCCGTCACATCGCGCGCGTCCTCGCGCAAACCGGGGGCCAGATCGGCGCGGCCGCGGAGATTCTGGGGATCCACCGTAACACGCTCACCCGCAAGATGAAGGAGTACGGGCTGTGACCGGCCCGCCGCCTGTCCGCGTCGAGAAAGCGCTCGCGCTGCTGCCGGAGCTCGAAGCGCTCGACCCGCTGCGGGCCCTGCTGGTCTCGATCGCGCGGCCGGATGCGCACGCGCTGTGGTCGAGCTCCGGTCCGTACCTCACCCTGGGGAAACGGGGCGTGCAGCCGGACGAGCTGCGACGGCGCATGCCTCAGGCCTTTCATCGCATCACGGGGCACCTGCAGGCACTGTACCGGGAGTATGTGGACGCGCTCGAGTGTCAGCAGGCGGCGGACCCCGCGGGGGTGGTGGGGGCGCTGTTGCGCGGCGGACGCCTCGAGGAGCGGGTGGCCCGGTTCACACAGGCGCGCGCCTGGTACGCGGTCGCGCTCGCCGTCGCGGAGGCACTGCAAGACCGCCGGCCCGAGGTGGAGACGCTGCGTGCCATCGGCTACGTGTGCATGGCGCTCGGGCAATACGCCGAGGCTGCCCGGCACTTCCAGCGCTCACTGGCGCTGGCCGAGGCGGAGTTCGACCAGGGCGGAGCGACCGGGGCATGCGAAGGCTTGGCGGACGCGGCGCTCGCCCAGGGCCAGTGGTCGGGCGCGCACGCGTGGTACAGCCGCGGGCTGCGTCTGGCTGAAGCCGCGGACGACGCCGTGCGCGCCGGACGACTGCAGTGCCAGCTCGGCGTCGTCGCGCGCCATCAGGGCGATCTTTCGGCCGCGGGCGAGTTTCTGCGCGAGGCCCGCGAGCGCCTCGAGTCCGCCGGCGTCGCGGACGAGATGGCGCGCGTGCTGAACGAGCAGGGACGGCTGGACGCCCAGCTCGGTCGTCACGACGCCGCGTCCGCGGCGTACCGGGAGGCGCTGGCGTGGGCGCAACGGACTCCCGGCGACGCGGGCGACGAGCTGTCGATCCGTCTGAACTTAGCGGAGCTCGATCTCGACGCCGGACGCCTGGTGGAAGCCGAGGCGGAGCTGCGGCGCGCCGAGCAGGTGGCCATCGGCGGCGATCTCATGCTTCGGCTGGCGCAGGTCTATGTCCTGATGGGCCGGTTGCGCGGCGCGCAGGAGGACGAGACGGGGTTCGTCTTCTTCGAACAGGCGATCGAGCTCGCGACGGCTCTGGACCGCTCCGCGGCGACGCGGGCGCACGTGTTCTTCGAGTACGGCCTGTTCCGCAATCGGCTCGGGCAGCGGGATGAGGCGCGCGCCTACCTCGAGCAGGCCCGCGAGCTATTCGCCTCGCTCGGGGAAACGGCCGAGCGCGAGCGGGCCGACGCGGAGCTGCGCGCGCTCACGGCCTAGACGTTTCAGTTGTTCGTCAGGGGGTTCTTCCCGCGGCCGGTATCGGGCTTGGCCGCCCCTTTCTTTTTCTGCGCCTGCGACGGCGCGGCGGTCGTCCCGGTCTAATATACGACGGCGACCCCCTGCCGACGTCATGTCGCGTCGCGCACCAGGGGCCGCGTGAGGCAGGTGGGCCCGCCGCCCCCCTTCAGGCAGATTTCCTGCCCGGCGAACTCCTGAACTCCTACCCCCGCACGCTCGAGCCGGCGCCGGGTCTCGGGATTGCCGGCGACCATCACCACCTCGCGGGGCGCGAGCGCGAGCACGTTGCAGCCGAGCGTCTCGAACTCGGAGCTCGCCACCTCGACGAGCTCGATGCCACGGGCGCTGAGCGACTCGCGAAACGGCACCGGCAGCAACGGGGCATGGACGAGCCAGAGGTCGGTGTCGATGGGGCTCGCGATCGACATGAGGTGGAACACGTCGTCCGGACCGCGCCAGTGGGGCAGGGGCACGACGATCACTTCGTCCACGCAAGCCGCCACGAGCGCGCGCAGCTGCCGGATCCCTGCGTCGTTGGTGCGGTAGCCCCGCCCGACCACGAGCGTTTTCTCATCGATCCAGCAGATGTCGCCGCCCTCGAGGGTGCCGACTCCGCCGATCCGCCCGCAGATCGGGACGCCGGCCGATCGGAAAAACGCTTCCTGCGCCGCAGGCTCGGGGCGCCGCTGCGGCTTGCCCATGTTGCACAAGATGACGCCCCGGTCGCAGATGATCGCCGCATCGCGGACGTAGATCGAGTCGAGCCCTACGGAAGGATCGGCCGGTAGGCACGTCACGTCCACGCCCGCCTCGCTGAGCAGCGACAGGAAACGCTCGTACTCGCGCTCGGCACCGGCGACGTCCGGGCGCGCGGTGTAGCGGAGATCGCGCCACTGACGCTCCACGAGGGTGTCGGTCCCGAACGCCTCGCGCACGGGCTTTACCGCTACGCGGCGGAGCCTGCCGACGTCCGACTGTCCTCCGACTACCCGCGCCATCGCTGGCCGTCGTGTGAAGGTCGCAGCAAGTTTATCCCTGTTCCCGCCCTGTGTCATTCCATTGAGGAGAGCGCCCATGACCGATCGGCCGATGGATCGCCGCAGCTTTGTCGAGTACCTCACGCTGAGCGGGGCGGTCGCGGTGGCGAGACCCGTCTTCCCCGCGCTTGCGCGCGGGGTCAGTGAAGCGCCCGCACCGTTTGAGCTGGAAGAAACGACCATCTCGGCGCTGCAGGCGGGGATGACGTCCGGCAAGTACACTGCGAAGGAGCTCGCGACGGCGTACCTCCAGCGGATCGAAGAGCTCGATCGAAAAGGGCCCGGACTGCACGCGATCCTCGAGACCAATCCCGACGCGCTCGGGCAGGCCGCGGCGCTCGATGCCGAGCGCAAAGCCAAGGGTCCGCGCGGGCCGCTCCACGGCATTCCCGTGCTCGTGAAGGACAACGTCGCGACCAGAGACCGGTTGCAGAGCACCGCGGGCTCGCTCGCCCTCGTGGGCGTCGTCCCGCCCCGCGATGCCTTCATCGTGGAGCGCCTGCGCGCGGCGGGGGCGGTGATCCTCGGCAAAGCGAACCTGTCCGAGTGGGCAAACTTCCGCTCGACCCATTCGTCGAGCGGCTGGAGCGGTCGGGGCGGCCAGTGCCGCAATCCCTATGCGCTCGATCGGACGCCGTCCGGCTCGAGCTCAGGCTCGGGGGTCGCGGTCTCCGCCAATCTCTGCGCGGTCGCGATCGGGACCGAGACCGACGGATCGATCGTCTCCCCATCCACCTGCTGCGGCATCGTGGGCATCAAGCCGACGCTCGGCCTGGTAAGCCGATCCGGCATCATCCCGATCGCCCACAGTCAGGACACCGCGGGCCCCATGGCCCGGACCGTGGCCGATGCGGCGATCCTCCTCGGTGCGCTCATCGGTGTGGATCCCCGGGATGAGGCCACCGCGGCGAGCGCGGGCCAGTCGCGCACCGACTACACGACCTTCCTCGATCCGAAAGGGCTCCAGGGCGCACGGTTGGGTGTGTGCCGGTCGCATTTCATGGGCTACAGCCCCCCGACCGACGCGTTAATGGAAACCGCGATCGACGTGCTCAAGCGGGCGGGCGCCGTTATCGTCGATCCCGCCGACATCACCACGGCGGGCCAGACGGACGACTCGGAGTTCGCCGTGCTCTTGTACGAGTTCAAGGCGGACCTGAACCGTTATCTCGCGGATTGGGCGCGCGGCAACGGACCCAAGACGCTCGAAGACCTGATCGCGTTCAACGAGCGGGCGAAGGACAAGGAGCTGATCTACTTCGGGCAGGAGATCTTCGTGCAGGCCCAGGCCAAAGGGCCGCTCACCGACCAGGACTACCTCAAGGCGCTCGACAAGAATCATCTTCTGATGCGCGCCCAGGGGATCGATGGGGTGATGGCGGACCAGAAGCTCGACGCGTTGATCGCGCCGACGGGCGGCCCGGCGTCGCTCATCGACCTGGTGAACGGCGATCCGGGGGGCGGCGGCAGCTTCTCGAGCCCAGCGGCCGTGGCGGGCTATCCCCACGTGACGGTGCCGATGGGCTACGTACACGGGCTGCCGGTGGGGCTTTCGTTCGTGGGCCGCCCCTGGAGCGAGGGAGTACTCATCAAGCTCGCGTACGCGTACGAGCAGGCGACCAAGGTGCGCCGGCCACCACGCTTTCTTACGACGGCGGCGCTGCCGGCGGACGTGGCCTAGCCGCCGGTGGGTCCTTACCCCCTGTCCCCCTCTCCAGGTGGAGAGGGGGAACGGCCTGGAGTTGTGAACGGTCGTTCCTATCGCGAGGCCAGCCGCTGGAGCTCGCTGTGCCGGAAGCAGGTCACCAGGTGATCGTTCACCATGCCGACCGCCTGCATGAACGCGTAACAGATCGTGGGCCCGACGAAGCGAAACCCGCGCTCGGTGAGGGCTTCGCTCATGGCGTCCGACTCTCGGCTTCTCGCGGGCAGGTCACGCAACGTGCGACGGCGATATTGCTTCGGCGCGCTGCCCACGAAGCTCCAGAGGAAGGCGCCGAAGCCGCCTTGCGTCTCCTGAAACTCGAGGAAGGCACGGGCATTGCCGATCGCGGCGCTCACCTTCTGACGATTGCGGACGATTCCCGGATCCTTCAAGAGCTGCGCGATCTTCCGGCGGTCGTAGCGGACCATGCGCTTCGGGTCGAAGCCGTCGAACGCCTCGAGGAAGCGTGCACGCTTGTGGAGGATCACGCGCCACGAGAGTCCCGCCTGGAAGCCGTCCAGCACGAGCTTGGCGAACAGCTCGCGATCGTCGTAGAGCGGCACTCCCCATTCCTCGTCGTGGTAGGCGAGCATCAACGGGTCGTCGCCGCCGGCCCAACAGCGTCTGATCATGGCCCGCGAATTTTGCACGGGCCGGGCCCGCCCGGCTAGTATTGCCGCCATGAAGTACCTGCACGTCGCCGAGCAGCCGCCGGAGGGCGGGCGGGGGGGGCGGGGGGGACGCTACGTGGCGTCGCTCCGAGAGACCGCGGCCCCCGTCCCCGGTCGCGGCGAGGTCCTCATCCGCGTGACGGCGTCCGGCGTGAACCGCGCCGACCTTTCCCAGATCGCGGGGCGCTACCCACCGCCGCCGGGCGAGTCCGAGATCCTCGGCCTCGAGGTTTCAGGGGTACGCGACGACACGGACGAGCCCGTCTGCGCCCTGCTCGCGGGTGGCGGGCACGCCCAGTACGTGGCCGCGCCCGCCGGCCAGGTGTTCCCCGCGCCGACGGGGCTCGACCTCGCGACGGCGGCCGGCATCCCCGAGGCGTTTCTCACGGCTTACCTGAATCTCGTCGTCGAAGGCGGCGTGGTCCCCGGCGCCAGCGTGCTGGTGCACGCCGGCGCGTCGGGGGTGGGGCTCGCGGCCATTCAGGTCGCCAAGGTCGGCGGCGCGCGTCTCGCGGCAACGACCCGCACTCCCGAGAAGCTCGCCGCCCTCGCGGCCGCCGGGGTCGACCTCGCGGTCGACACGTCGCGCGCGGAGGTGGTCGCCGAGATCGAAGGGCACTGGGGGCGGGATGCGGTGGACATCGTGCTCGATCCCATCGGCGCGGCGACCCTGGGCGGCGATCTCCGGGTGCTCAGGGTAGGCGGACGGATCGTGATTCTCTCGACCATGTCCGGGTCGCGCACTGAGCTCGACCTCGGGCTGCTCATGAAGAAGCGGGCCCGGGTCGTGGGGTCGACGCTCCGGGCGCGGAGCCGGCAGGAGAAGGCGGCAATCGTGACGCGATTCCGCGAGGAGATGCTGCCCCGATTCGCCACCGGCAAGCTCAAGGTGACGGTGGACTCGGTGTTTCCGGTCGAGCGCGCCGCCGAGGCGTTTCAACGGATGCGCGAGAATCGAAACGTCGGAAAGGTCCTCATCGGCTGGTCGGGCGGCTGATGCGCTCCGGTGTATCTTACGGCTCCGTGATTCGGCAATGGCTCACCGCATTGGTTGTAGCAGCGGCGTGTCGGGGCGAGCGCCGGTCCGCCGTCGCTGCGCACGCGCCCGCGGACACGGCGCGCCCGGTAGAGGCGGTGAATCTGTACGCGCCCGCGGCCGCGGGCCGCCTGGCTCCCCGCGCCGCTGCGGCCCGCCCCCTCGTATACGTGCCCAACTCGCACGACGGGACCGTGACGGTCATCGACCCGCGGACCTACCGCGTGCTGCGCACGTTCGCCACGGGCGCCCTGCCGCAGCACGTCGTGCCGTCCTACGACCTGAGCACCTTGTGGGTGGCCAACAACCTCGGCAACACCCTCACGCCCATCGATCCTGCGACCGGCCGCGAAGGGCCGGGCGTGCCGGTGTCGGACCCGTACAATCTCTACTTCACCCCGGATGGCCGCTTTGCGATCGTGGTGGCCGAGCGGCGGCGGCGGCTCGATTTTCGCGATGCTCGAACCATGTCCCTCGTGCAATCGATCCCCGTCCAGTGCAAGGGCGTGGACCACATGGAGTTCACCGCGGATGGGCGATTCGCCATCGCGACGTGCGAGTTCTCGGGGCAACTCCTGAAACTCGATCTCGAGACGCGCACAGTGACCGGCTACCTGATGCTCGACCCTGGGGGACTCGACAGCACCGCCATGCCCCAGGATATCCGGTCGTCGCCCGACGGGCGCGTGTTCTACGTGGCCGACATGAAGGCGAACGGCGTGTTTCTCATCGATCCCGCGGCGTTTCGCCGGATCGGATTCGTGGCGACCGGGAAGGGGACGCACGGCATCTATCCCAGCCGTGACGGGCGGCTGATGTACATCACGAATCGGGGGTGGAATACCACGGCGGGCGGCCGCCACGGTCCGGGATCGATCACCGTGCTCGACCCCGCCACCGAGCGCATCGTGGCCACCTGGCCCGTGCCGGGCGGCGGCAGTCCCGACATGGGGAATGTCACCGCGGACGGCACGGAGCTCTGGGTCTCGGGCCGCTACGACGACGAGGTGTACGTCTTCGACACGCGCACGGGTCGCCTGACGCACCGCATTCCGGTCGGCCGGGAGCCGCACGGGTTGTGTGTGTGGCCACAGCCCGGCCGGTACTCGCTGGGCCATACCGGCAACATGAGATAACATCCTGCCGCGGAGTCAATCATGGAAACTCGACGTCTGTTGGTCGCTGCCGTCACGGTCACTTGCGTCGCCTGCAGTCACGCGGCGCTCCCGGCGCGCGCCGCGCGCGGTCCATCGCCCGCGGTGCTGGCGTTCGACCGCTCCAGCCTCGACACGACCTGCGCCCCGTGTCGCGACTTCTTCCAGTTCGCGAACGGCGGCTGGTTGTCGCACACCGAGATCCCCGCTGCCTTCCCGAGCTGGGGCAGCTTCAACCAGCTGTACGAGCACAACCTCGACGTTCTGCACGAACTGCTCGAGGCGGTGGCGAAAGACAACGCGGCGGCACCGGGGAGTAATCGTCGCAAGCTGGGCACGTTCTATCGGACCTGCATGGATTCGGCCGCCGCGGACGCGGCCGGACTCGAGCCGCTCAAGCCGGAGCTCGATCGCATCGCGGGGGTGAGCTCGGGGACCGCGCTGCTGGCGGAAGCGGCGCGGCTCCAGCGCGCCGGCGCGCGTGCCCTCTTCTCGTTTACCGCGGGGCCGGACGCCAAGCGCTCGACCGAGGTCATCGCCGAGGCGGGACAGGGCGGCCTTGGCCTGCCCGACCGCGACTACTACACCAAGACCGACAGCGCCTCCGAGCGGCTCCGGCAGCAATACGCGACGCACGTCGCGCGCATGCTCGAGCTCACGGGCACCGGTGCCGACGAGGCTCGCGCGGCCGCGCAACGCATCATGACGCTCGAGACGGCGCTGGCCGGCGCGTCGATGTCCCGGGTGCAGCAGCGCGACCCGAACGCCGTCTATCACAAGATGAACGTCACGGAGCTCGGGGCGATCAGCCCCGGGATAGCGTGGGGAGATTACTTCGGTGAGGTCGGGGCGCCGGCGCTGACGGCGCTGAACGTCCGTCAGCCCGACTTCTTCAAGGCTCTGAGCGGCCTGATGCGGGACCGGCCGATGGACGACTGGCGCTGGTATCTGCGCTGGCACTTGATCGATCGGTTCGGGGCGTGGCTGGCATCCCCGCTCGCCGGCGAAGACTTCCACTTCGAGCAGACGCTCACCGGTGTGAAGGAGCAGCAGCCGCGGTGGCGGCGCTGCGTGCAGGCGACGGACAACGGCCTCGGAGAAGCGCTCGGCCAGGAGTACGTGGCCCGGACGTTCAGCCCCGAAGCCAAGCGCCGTGCGCTCGAGATGGTGCACGGCCTGGAGGCCGTGATGGAAGACCGGCTCCACGGCCTCCCCTGGATGGGCGACACGACCCGACAGCAGGCACTGATAAAGCTCGCCGGCTACACGAACAAGATCGGCTATCCCGAGCGCTGGGTGGACTACAGCGCGCTCCGCGTCGAGCTTGGCTCGTTCGTCGCCAACGTCCAGCGGGCGAGCGAATTCGACACCGGGCGGCGCCTGGCGGAAATCGGCAAGCCGGTGGACCGCACGCGCTTCGGCATGACGCCGCCGACGGTGAACGCGTACTACAACCCGCGCATGAACGAGATCGTCTTCCCGGCGGGGATCCTGCAGCCTCCGTTCTTCAACCCCGACGCGGACGACGCGATCAACTACGGCGGCATGGGGGCCGTCATCGGCCATGAGCTGACTCACGGGTTCGACGACGCCGGACGCCAGTACGACGCCGTCGGCAACCTGCGCGACTGGTGGACGGTGGCGGACGGCGACCGCTTCAAGGCCCAGGCGCAGCTTGTGGTGGATCAATTCGCGGGATACGTGGCTGTGGACACGCTCCGCGTGAACGGGCGCCTCACGTTGGGGGAGAATCTCGCCGACCTGAACGGCCTGCGCATTGCGTATGCGGCGTTCGAGCGCTCGCTCGTCGGGAAGCCCCGCCCGCCGCTCATCGACGGGTTCACGCCCGAGCAGCGCTTCTTCCTGGGATGGGCCCAGGTGTGGCGGGGGAAGTACCGCGACGAGTACGCGCGTTTGCTGGTGAACGTGGACCCGCACTCGCCCCCTCGGTGGCGCGTGAACGGGCCGCTCTCGGACATGACGGAATTCCGGAAGGCCTTCGCCTGCAACGCCGGCGACGCGATGGTACGCCCGGATTCCGTACAGCCCCACATCTGGTGACGTCGTGTCATGCATCGCATTAAGGGAAAACTGATCCTCGTCACGGGGGCCAGCTCTGGCATCGGCGAGGCGTGCGCCCGGCGGTTCGCCGCCGAGGGCGCGAACCTGGTCCTCTGGGCACGGCGGGCCGATCGCCTCGAGCGGGTCGCCGCCGAGCTCGGCACTGCGCACCGGGTGTCGGTCTCGGTCGGGGTGGTGGATGTGCGAGATCGGACCGCGGTCAACCGTGCCGCCGAGGCTCTCGTGGTTGAACGTCACCCGGGCGATCCTGCCCCACATGGTGGCGCGGCGCCGGGGGCACATCGTGAACCTCGGGAGTACCGCCGGCCACATGACCTATCCGATGGGAAATGTGTACAACGCCACGAAGTTCGGCGTGCGCGCCCTCACAGAGGGAATGAACCTCGACGTCGCTGGCACCCCGATCCGGGTATCTGCCGTGGACCCCGGGTTCGTCGAGACGGAGTTTTCCGAGGTGCGCTTTCACGGCGACAAGGACCGCGCCAAGGCCGTGTATCAGGGGTTCACGCCGCTCAGCGCGGACGACGTGGCCGACGCGATCGCCTACGTGGTGAACCTCCCGGAACACGTGAACATTCTCGACCTGGTGATCATGCCGACGGCGCAGCGCAACGTGTATGTGGTGGACCGCTCGTCATGACCGTGCGTGCCATGCTGCGGCTCGCCCTGGTGGCCTCACTCGTCGGAGGCGCCGCCTGTAATGACGGTAGCGGACCCCCACCGCCCCAAGGGTCGGCGTTACGCTATCTGCACGCGGTTCTAGATGGGCCGACCATCTCGGTCTTCGTGGACGGCGGTCGGGGAAACACGATCGCCTTCGGCGAGCTGAGTCACGTCTTCCAGCTCTCCCCCGGTCAACACGATCTCGATGTCCTGCCGGCCGACAACACCCCCGCACTGCTGGTGCTTTTCAACAGCGTGGGTGGGGTCAACTACACGGCGTTCGTGATCGACACGACCATAGGCGGGTCGGTGACCATGATGCCTGTGCTCGTGTTGGATTCGGGCGCGGTTCCGAGCGGCGTGGGCCGCTTGCGCCTCGCCAATTTCGCGGCGCTCGCTCCCTCGATCGACGCATTCCGGACGCAGCCGGACAGCATTGGTTTGATCCCCACGCTGCAGCCGTTCAACTACCGCGCGATGACCCCGTACTTCGACAGCGCACCCGGCAAGTGGACCGTCGTGATCTCGCACCACGGCACGACCGACACGCTGTTCCTGACCGACTCGATCGCCGTGGGCGATGGCCATGCGTTCATCGTCGCCATCATCGATTCGACGAATGCCCACGTCACCGCGCGGGTGATCGGGGAGCGTTAGCCCCGCCCACCGCCGCCGCGAATCGCCGCACGATCTCGCCCGCGGGCTCGATGCTCGTGATCCCGCGCACACTGCGGCCCGCCTGCCAGTAGTCCCGGGACGATTCTCCCGCGAAGTGACTCCGCCTGAGCCGCCACGCCGACCGGAGCGCGTAGATCGTGCGCATGAGATGCTTCGTCCGCCGGTGCCGCAACAGCCAGCGGGCGAGCGGGCCGGCTTTGGTACCCACCCGCTCCACATAGGGCGTCCGGATCACGGCGAGCGGCACGCCCGTGACGCGCTCCGTCAGGACGATGTCGTCCTCGTCGGATTCCACAATCGCGCGCTTGTAGTCGCGGTGAGCGGTGCACTCGGTGGTGGCGATAAAGCGGGTGCCGAGCTGCACGCCCGCGTAGCCCATGCGGAGCGCGGCGACGAATTCGGCCGCCTCACCGATACCGCCCGCGCACACCAGCGGCACGTCGAGGTCCCCCAGCTCGGCCATCAGTTGCTCGGCGCTCTTCGGGCCCGCATGCCCGCCCGCCCGGCTGTTGACGGCGATCAGGCCGCGCACGCCCGAGTCGAGCGCCTTGAACGCCCATTTTCGCTCGGTCACGTCGTGATACACCACCCCGCGGACTAGGGCGACGCGATCGACGACCCAGCGTGGTTTGCCCAGCGACGTGATAAAAAATGTCACGCCTTCCTCGAGGGCGATGTCGACGTAGCGGCGCATGCGCTCGAGGTAGAGGTTCGACGACTGCTCGATCAGCTCGTTCATGCCGATCGGCTTCTGCGTGAGCCGGCGGATCAGCCGAAGCCCGTCGCGCAGCAGGCGGCGGTGGACGTACTCCATCGAAAGCGGCTGCACGATCCCGATCCCGCCGGCCTCCGAGACGGCGGCGACGAGCTCCGGGTTGGAGCAGGGGAACATGGCGCCGCCGATCAACGGCACCGCGACCCGGGCGTCGCGGGTGAGGGCGGTGTCGAGACTCGTCACTTCGCGGGCCGGGGGGGCCGGGGGCCGATGCGCCAGCTTACCGTGGTACGGGCGACCACGTCGCCGGTCGAATCCGTGATCTCGGAGACGAAGTCGTGCTCCGCCTCGCGGCTCGTGTCTGGCATCGGGCAGCGCGCCTCGGCCGTGAGGGTGCCGCGAGCCTTCTTCAGGAACGTGATGGAAAGTGCGACCGGGATGCCGCGCGCGCTGGGAGGGAGCCACACGGTGACCGCGAGGCCGCTCGTCACCTCGCCGAGATTGGCGAGCGCCACGGCGTGAATCGAATGGAGGTGGTTCCGGACCCGCCACCGGTCGCGCATCGTGACCTTTGCGTAGCCGGGCCGGAGTTCGAGTACGTGAGGCCGGACGGTGCCCGTGTAGGGAACCACGCGCCACAGCAACCAGCTGAACAGCCACCGGCCGCCCGGGAGCGAGCTGAGGCGCTCCCACCAGGCGGCGAACCTCACGGCGTGGCGGATCCGGTGCGGCCGAGCAGGTACCGTTCGGTGAACAGGATCGTCGCGTAGAACTGGAAGTCCTGGTTGCCTTTCTTGCGGAATCCGTGCCCCTCGTCCTTGGCCATGAGAAACCAGGCCGGCACGGCGCGGCGCTTGAGGGCCGCTAGCATCTGCTCGGCCTCACTGCGCGGCACGCGAGGATCGTTCATGCCTTGAACGATGAAGAGCGGCTTGGTCACCTTGTCGACGTTGTTCAGGGGAGCCGTGCGCTCCATCCAGGCGCGCAGGGTCGAGTCGCGCTCGTCGCCGTACTCGACCCGGCGCAGGTCCTGGCGGTAGCCCGACGTGTGCTCGAGGAATGTGGCGAGGTTCGATATGCCCACGACGTCTACGGCGCAGCAGATCGCGCGATCGTACTGGGTCGCCGTGACGAGCGTCATGTGCCCTCCGTAGCTGCCTCCCGTCACCAGCACGTGATCGCCGTCCAAGTCGGGCCGCGTACGGATCCACTCGAGGAGGGCGCCGATGTCCTTGTACGCCCCGTCGCGCAGCACACCGTTGTCGAGCTTCACGTACGTCTTGCCGTACCCGGTAGAGCCGCGAATGTTGGGAAAGATCATCGCGACGCCGAGCTCGTTGAGATAGTAGTTGTTGCGGCCGAGGAAGCCGGGCCGGGACTGGCCCTCGGGCCCGCCGTGGATGTTGATAATCACGGGCCGGCGGCCGGCGAAGTGTGCCGGGGGCTTGTAGAGGAAGCCCGAGATCGCGCGCCCGTCGAAACCGGGCCAGTGCACCAGCTCCGCTTCGGCGAAGTCGCGGGTGTCGAGGCCCCCGGTCTCGCTCTCCGTCCAGCGCGTGAGCGCCCCGCTCGCAACCTCGAGCGAGTACGCATCCGCAGGCGCGCGCGACGAGGTGAGCGTAAAGCCCAACTCGGCGCTGTTCGACCGCCAGCGGAGGCCGGAGACCACGCCGGCAGGCAGCTTGGGGACGCGGCGCTCGACGCCAGTCGCGGTGCCGATCACGTGCAGCACGCCGACCCCACCCTCGTTCGTGACAAACGCAATCGCGCGCCCGTCGGGCGAGAGGTCGAACTCCTCCACGTCCCAGGGGATCTCGCTCGTCAGGAAGCGATACCGCTTGGTGGCCAGCTCCAGATACGCAAGCCGCTGGAATTCCGAGCCGCGGTCGGAGGTGAGGTAGACGCCCTTGCCGTCGCGTCCGAACCGCTCGGCGCCATAGGCGATGCTCTCGTCTCCCTCCTTGGGTGTGAGCAGCGTCTGTTGCCCGCTGGCCACGTCCACGAGCCACAGACGGGTCTCGTTGACCGAGACGCCCTGCCGCAGGAGGATCTGACGGTCGTCCGGTGACCAATCGGCGGGTTCGTAGCCGCCGCCCTCGAGCTGCGTGACCATGCGGTCGGTGGCGGGCTGGGACGGATCCATCACCCACAGGTCGAGGTCGCGGCCGTCACGACGCGTCGACATGTATGCGTACCGGTCGCCCCGGTGTGACCAGGCGCCACCGACGTTGCGGGACTTCCCGTCGGTGAGCAAAGTGATCTCTCCCGTCGCCACGTCGTAACGATACTTCTGGAAGAACTCCGCGCCTCCTACATCCTTCGTGAACACGATGTAGTGGCCATCCGTCGGTTGATACGAGGCGCCGGACACCGGATCCGGGAAGAACGTGAGCTGCGTGCGGGCGCCGCCCGGAAGGGCGACGCGGTGCAGCTGCGGCGCGTCGCCAAACCGCGTGCCGATGATCATCTCGCGACGCGTCGGGTGCCAGTCCCAGAACGCGGCCGCTCGGAAGTCACCATAACGCCGCGCGCCTTCGGCGATGGCAGTGGGTATGGGCGGAACCCCGTCGGTCACGAGATTCTCGGTCGGCGCGATGCTCTGAGCGAGCGAGGGAGTCGGGGCGAGCAGGGCGATCGAAAGCAGCAGACGCAGCAGCGTCGGCATAGCGGCTCCTCGGGGTGGTTGAGCTTCGAAAAAGCTACGGCGGTGTAAGGGCGGTCGCGAGGTATAGGGCGCAGCATGCTGCCGCGCCTCGCCGACGCCCGGTCGGCTGCGTAGCTTTCCCGCAGCTGCAAAGGGGAGAAACAGTGACGCTGAACCGCTATCCACACGGCCACGTCTTCTACCGGAAGCTCGGCAAGAGCTACCCGCGCGTCGTGCGGGGCGAAGGCTGCTGGCTGTTCGACGACACTGGGAAGGCGTACCTCGACGCCGTCGGGGGCGCCTACGTCGCGAACCTCGGCCATTCGAACCCCGAGATTGCGGACGCCCTGGCCCGCCAGGCCCGCGAGTTCGGCTACCTGTCGGCTACCGCCTTCACCCACGGCCCGGTGGAAGAGCTCGCCGGCGAGCTCGCCGAGACGCTCCCGGGGGACTTGAACAAGCTCTATTTCCTCTCCAGCGGCTCGGAGGCGGTCGAGGCCGCCCTGAAGCTCGCGCGGCAGTACTGGATCGAGGCAGGCAAGCCCTCGAAACACCGCATCATCGCCCTCAATCCCTCATATCACGGCAATACGCTGCTTGCGCTGTCGGCGTCGGCGCGCGAGCAGTACCGACTGCCGTTCCGTGAGTGGCTCGTGGACGTGGAGCGGATTCCGGCCCCATACGCCTATCGATGCGCCTGCCGGGGCGATGACCCCACGTGCCCCACGTGCAGTGGCGCCGCGCTCGAGGCTCAGATCCAGCGGCTGGGCGCCGACACCGTCGCCGCGTTCATCGCGGAGCCCGTGGGCGGCTCGTCCACGGGGGCATCCACGCCCCGCCCCGACTACTTTCGTACGATCCGCGAGATCTGCGATCGCCACCAGGTCCTGTTCGTGGCCGACGAGATTCTGTGCGGGGCGGGTCGCACCGGCACATGGTGGGCCGTCGAGCCGTATGGCGTGGTCCCCGACCTGATGGTGGTGGGCAAAGGAATCTCGGGTGGCTACGCCCCACTGTCGGCGGTGGCCGCGCCGGAACGGATCGTCGACGTGATCGCCGAGGGCTCGGGCAGCTTCCTCCACGCGCAGACGTTCTCCTTTCATCCCGTGTCGTGCGCGGCCGGGCTGGCCGCCGTGCGCGTGCTCAAGCGCGAGCGCCTCGTGGAGCGGTGCGCCAAGCTCGGGGTCACCTTGCAGCGGCGCCTGGCGACACTCATGGACCTGCCGCACGTGGGCGATGTGCGCGGGCGTGGGCTCCTTGCCGGGATCGAGTTTGTCGAAGACAAGGGCACGCGGGCGCCCTTCCTGCGCGCCGCGAAATTCGTCGAGGCGTTCACCGAGGCGGCCCAGGAGGCCGGCCTCATCGTCTGGCCCAACGTCGGGCACGCGGATGGCGTGAATGGTGACCTCGTGGTGGTGGCGCCACCGTTCGTGGTCACGGAGCAGGAGATCGACCAGATCGTGACCCGATTCAAGACCGCTCACGCCGCGGCGTTGAAGGCGGTCAAGGTAGGCGCGCGGTGAGACCCATGACCACTACGGCGCCGACCGCATCCAAGGTCACCTACACCTCCGCCGACGTCGACTGGGAGTCGTTCCATCGCCAGTTCGACGAGGCGCTGGCCCGCATTCGGGGAAGACTCGGTGGCAACCATCCGTTGCACATCGGGAAGGATGCGATCCCTTCGGGCGGCCCACCGATCGTGGCCACCTCGCCGATCGATACCAGCGTGATGCTCGGACGGTTCGCCACGGCCACGCCTGAGCAGGTGGGGCGGGCGGTGTCCACGGCCAAGGCCGCGCAACGCGCGTGGGCACGGCTGCCGTGGAGCAAGCGGGTGGCCACGCTCCGCCGGGCAGCCGGTCTGATCCGTGACCGCAAGTTCGAGCTCGCCGCCATTATGAGCCTCGAGGTCGGGAAGAGCCGGCTCGAGTCCATGGGGGACGCCGAGGAGTCGGCGGACCTGATCGAGTACTACTGCAAGCAGGTGGAGGACGCGGGCGGGTTCATCCGGTCGATGGCGCGGGTGACCGCGGCCGAGCGTAACACGGATATGCTGCGTCCTTATGGGGTCTTCGCCTGTATCGCGCCGTTCAACTTCCCGCTCGCCCTCTCGACCGGAATGTCCGCGGCGGCCCTCGTCGCCGGGAACACCGTGGTCTACAAGCCCGCCGAGGACACGCCGTGGACCGGGCTCAAGCTGTTCGAGGTGTACCGCGACGCTGGCGTGCCGGCCGGCGCCTTCAACTATATCCCGGGCACGGGCGAGGTCACGGGCGAGGCGCTATGGCGCCATCCCGGCGTGGACGGCGTGGTGTTCACCGGCTCCCAGGCCGTGGGGATGCGTATTTATCACGGCCTGTCCCATCAGTGGGTGAAGCCCTGCCTGCTCGAGATGGGCGGTAAGAACGCGACGATCGTGCTCGACACGGCCGATCTCGACGCCGCGGCCGAGGGCGTGACGCGATCGGCGTTCGGCCTCCAGAACCAGAAGTGCAGCGCCACCTCGCGGGTGTACGTGCACACGGGCGTGGCGCGGCCGTTCCTCGAGCAGCTCGTCGAGAAGACCCAAGCCCTGAAGATGGGCGATCCGACGGAGCGCGACGTGTATTTCGGTCCGGTGATCAACGCTGCGGCGGTGGAGCGCTTCGAGCAGGCGGCGTCGCAGGCGCGCCGCGAAGGGGCGATGCTGCTGGGGGGCGACCGCCTCCGCGGTGGAGTGTTCGATCGCGGCCACTTCGTCGCGCCCACGATCGCGCGGCTACCGCTCTCGTCGACGCTCTTCCTCGAGGAGCTGTTCGTGCCGCTGCTCGCTGTGGGCGAGGTGACGGAGCTCGACCAGGCGATCGCCGAAACCAACAAGGCGCAGTACGGGCTCACCGCGGGAATCTTCTCGAAGAAGCCAGAGGAGATCGAGCGCTTTTTCGACGAGGTCGAGGCCGGGGTGTGCTACGTGAACAAGCGCACCGGCGCGACGACCGGCGCGTGGCCGGGCGCGCAGCCGTTCACCGGCTGGAAAGGCTCGGGCTCGACGGGGAAGGGTGGCTGCGGGCCGTACTACGTCGCGCAGTTCCTGAGGGAGCAGAGCCGAACCGTGATCGAGGAGGCGCGATGACGCGCGACTATCCCCGGATCGTTGTACCGCCGCCCGGTCCCAAGGCGAGGGCGATCGTTGAGCGCCAGGAGCGCTGGGCTTCGACCTCGTATCCCAAGGAATATCCGCTCGCCATCGCGCGCGGAGAGCGTGCCATGGTGGAGGACGTGGACGGGAACCGCTACCTCGACTTCATGGCGGGCATCGCGGTCGCCTCGACCGGGTACGGCCATCCCAAGGTGATCAAGGCGATCCAGGAAGCGGCGGGCCGGTTCCTGCACATCTGCGGCAGCGACTTCTACTTCGAGAGCTTCGCCGCCCTGTGCGAGCGGCTGGCCCAGCTCGCTCCGGGCAAAAGCAAGAAGCGCGTGTTTCTGTCGAACTCGGGCACGGAGGCGGTTGAGGGGGCGATCAAGCTGGTGCGGCAGTCCACGGGGCGACCCGCGATCATCGCGTTCAGCGGCGCCTTCCATGGCCGCACCTACGGCGGGTTGAGCCTCACCGCGAGCAAGTCGATCCAGCGAGCGGGCTTCGCGCCCTTTCTCCCCGAGGTCTATCACGTCCCCTACGGCTACCGCTATCGCTGCGACTTCTGTCGCGGCGAGCCGGCGTGCACCATGCGTTGCGTCTCATCCATCGAGGATGGCCTGTTCGCCACGCGGCTCGATCCCCAGAGCGTGGCCGCGGTGTTCGTGGAGCCGATCCAGGGAGAAGGTGGCTACGTGGTGCCGCCGCCCGGCTACCTGAAGGCACTGCGCGAGCTGTGCGATCGCTATGGGATCCTGCTCGTCTGTGACGAGGTGCAGTGCGGCGTGGGTCGGACGGGCAAGATGTGGGCCTGCGAGCACGAGGGGATCGAGCCCGACGTTCTGCTCACGGCCAAGGGGCTCGGGAGCGGCATGCCGATCGGCGCAATCATCGCCCGCGAGTCGATCATGAAGTGGCGACCCGGGGCGCACGGCTCCACGTTCGGTGGGAACCCGGTGTGCTGCGCGGCCGCGCTCGCCACGCTCGAGGTGGTGGAGCACGAGCTGCTGCCCAACCTGCCAAAGACGGGAGCCCGGCTCTTGGCGGGCGCGGAGCGGCTGCAGCAGAAGTATGCGTCGATCGGGGACGTGCGGGGCCGAGGCCTGATGATCGGCATCGAGTTCGTGAAGGACCGCGCCACGCGTGAGCCCGCGCCGGAGATCCCTCACGAGCTCGTCGAGCGCGCGTTCCGCAAAGGCGTGCTCCTCTTGGGCGCGGGAAAGAGCACGCTGCGGCTGGCGCCACCGCTCGTCGTGGACGACTACGATGTGGATGCCGCACTGCGCATCATCGACGAGTGTCTTCACGAAATGACGGATTAAGCGTCCTCCGTCATGGGTGACGCCTCCAAGGTCCTCTCCATGCGCGAGGCGGTCTCGCGTTTTGTCCGCGACGGCGACACGGTCGTCATCGAAGGCTTCACCCACCTCATCTGCTTCGCCGCCGGTCACGAGATCATCCGCCAGGGACGCCGCAACCTCACCCTGGCCCGCCTTACGCCGGACCTGATCTACGATCAGCTCATCGCCGCGGGCTGCGCGCGGAAGCTCGTGTTCTCGTGGGCGGGGAATCCGGGGGTTGGATCGCTGCATGCGTTCCGGCGCGCCGTGGAGGGCAAGGAGGCTTCCGCCCTCGAGATCGAGGAATATTCGCACTTTGGGATGGTCGCACGCTTCTCGGCCGGCGCCGCGCGGTTGCCGTTCTGGCCGCTCCGGAACTATTCCGGCACGGACCTGCCGCGCGCCAATCCGCGCATCAAGGCCGTCCTGTGCCCCTATACCGGCGAGACGCTCGCGGCCGTTCCGGCGCTGAACCCCGACGTGGCGATCGTGCACGCGCAGCGGGCCGACGCGGCGGGCAACGCGCAGATGTGGGGGCTCGTCGGCGTCCAGAAGGAAGCAGCCTTCGCGTCGGCGCGCGTGATCGTGGTCGTGGAAGAGCTCGTCGATGAGTCGGTCATCCGATCCGATCCCAACCGCACCGTGATCCCGGGGATGATCGTGAGTGCGGTGGTCGTCGAGCCGTGGGGGGCGCATCCGTCGTATGCCCAAGGCTACTACGATCGCGACAACGATTTCTACGTAGCCTGGGAGGCGATCTCGCGAGACACCGCGAAGGTGGGCAGGTACTTGGACGAGTTCGTCTACGGCGTGCCCGATCGCGCGGCATATCTGGCGAAGCAGCCTCAATTAGCCGCAAGGCTCAAGGCCAAAGAACGCCGGTCGAGTGGGGTCAACTACGGCTTCTAACGCCGCCTATACGCCGGACGAGATGATGGCGGCCGTCGCGGCACGCGAGCTGCGCGATGGCGAGGTCGTCTTCGTCGGCATCGGCCTCCCGAATCTCGCGTGCAACCTCGCCCGCGCCACGCACGCGCTTAACCTCGTCCTGATCTACGAATCGGGTGCCGTCGGAGCGGTGCCGGAACGCCTGCCGGTGTCCATCGGCGACCCGGCGCTCGTGACGGGATCCCTCATGGTGTGCGGCATGGCGGATGTGTTCCAGCTGTTCCTCCAGAGCGGAAGGATCGAAGTCGGCTTCCTGGGCGGCGCCCAGGTGGACCGCTACGGCAACATCAACACAACCGTAATCGGCCCGTACGAGCGGCCCGCCGTACGCCTGCCGGGGTCCGGCGGGGCCGCGGAGATCGCGGTCCACGCGCAGCGCACGCTGATCGTCGCCAAGCTCAACGCTCGGGCGTTTCCCGAGCGTGTGGATTTCGTGACGAGCCCGGGTCAGCGCTCCGGCGGCCGGACCCGCCGCGAGCTGGGACTCCCGGGCGCGGGACCGGTGAAGGTGATTACCGACAAGGGGATCCTCGAAGCGGACCGGGCGACCGGAGAGATGACGCTCGCGGCGCTCTACCCGGGTGTTTCGGTGGATGACGTACAAGCCGGCGTCGGGTGGCCGCTGGCGCGTCGCGAGGTCCTCGGGACCGTCACGCCCCCCAGCGAAACCGACCTTCACCTGCTGCGGGAGGTCCTCGACCCGAAGCGGCTCTATCTGAGATCGAAGGGCGACGGAAAGACGGAATGACGGAATGACGAGGCGACACGCCCTCTTTCTTGTTGCTCTGTGGTCGGCCGCCGGCGGCATCCGGAGCGCCCTCGCGCAGCGCGAGCCGGTGCTGAAGCAGGTCGCCGTGCCGCACGCCTACTACTGGCGCGAGATGTACGTCCCACAGGTGACGAGCGGCCCGAGTGCGGTTACCTGGTCACCCGACGGCACGGAGCTGATCTACTCGATGCAGGGCTCGTTATGGCGGCAGCGGATCGGCTCCCGCGTGGCCGTGCAGCTCACCGGCGAGTTCGGATACGACTACCAGCCCGACTGGTCGCCCGACGGCCGATTCGTGGTGTTCGCACGCTATGCACACGACGCGATCGAGCTCGAGCTCTTGGACCTCGCTTCGAAGACCGTGCGGGCGGCCACGGCCAACGGGGCCGTCAACGTCGAGCCGCGCTGGTCGCCCGATGGGAGCCGCATCGCGTTCGTCTCATCGACCTTCAACGGCCGCTGGCACCTCTTCACGCTCGCAACGGAGGACGGCGTCCCGGGGGCGGTCACGCAGCTGACCGAAGACAACGACAGCAAGCTTCCGCGCTACTACTACAGCACGTGGGACCACTACCTCTCACCCACGTGGTCGCCGGACGGGCGCGAGCTCATCCTCATCTCGAACCGCGGACACATCCATGGCACGGGGGGGATGTGGCGCATGACCGCCACGCCCGGAGCGCCGCTCCGCGAGATCCGCTACGAAGAGACTACCTGGAAGGCGCGGCCCGACTGGTCTCCCGACGGTACACGCGTGGTGTACAGCTCGTACCTCGGCCGCCAGTGGCATCAGCTCTGGCTCATGACGAGCGAGGGCGGGGATCCGTTCCCGTTGACCTACGGGGAGTTCGACGCTACGGCGCCGCGCTGGTCCCACGACGGCAAGCACATCGCGTACGTGTCGAACGAGTCGGGGAATACGTCGCTCTGGGTGATCGACGTACCGGGCGCGCGCCGGCGCGAGGTCGTGCCTACCGACCGCCGGTATCATGAGTCCGTCGGGCGGCTACGCATCGCGATGGTGGACGTCGCAGGACACCCACTCGCCGCCCGCCTGTCGGTGACCGGCCCCGACGGGCGGGGCTATGCCCCAGACGACGCGTGGCGCCACGCGGACGAGGCGTTCGATCGCTCGGAGCGCCGGTTCGAGGTCACGTATTTCCACACGGGTGGAGTGGCCGAGCTGACCGTGCCCACGGGCAGTGTGGCGCTAGAGGCCTGGCACGGACCGGAATACCGGGTCGCGCGAGCGGTCGTCCAGGTGCAGACCGGGAGGACGGTGACCAAGCGGCTCGTGCTCGAGCGTCTGGCGAACCTGTCCGCCGAGGGATGGTGGAGTGGCGATCTCCACGTGCACATGAATTACGGTGGGGCGTACCGCAACACGCCACCGCACCTCGCGTTCCAGGCGCGGGCGGAGGATCTGCACGTGGTCGAGAACCTGATCGTCAATAAGGAGCAGCGAATCCCCGACATCGCGTACTTCCGCACCGACGCCGATCCGGTGTCGGGCCCCGGCTTCCTGCTCATGCACGGTCAGGAGTACCACACCAGCTACTGGGGCCACACGGCATTCCTCGGCCTCACCGACCACTATCTCCTCCCCGAGTACGCCGCATATCCGAACACGGCGGCGGCGAGCCTGTACCCCGCGAACGCCGATGTGGGCGACCTGGCTCATGCGCAGGGGGCCCTGTTCGGGTACGTACACCCGTTCGATGCGCGGCCCGATCCGAGCGACACGACTGCCCCGCTCACCTACGAGCTTCCCGTCGACGCGGCGCTCGGTAAGGTGGATTACGTGGAAGTGACGGGGTACTCGGACCATCTCATCACCTCAGCCATCTGGTACCGCCTGTTGAACTGTGGCTTTCGCCTGCCCGCGGGAGCGGGGACCGACGCGTTCCCGAACTTCGCTTCGCTACGCGGTCCACCGGGATTGGTGCGCGTATTCGCGCACGCGGGCCCGAAGCTCGATCACCGTCACTGGCTGGCGGCGATCAAGGCGGGCCGGACGTTCGTCTCGAACGCGCCGCTGCTCGAGTTCACGCTCGCGGGACGCGCGATCGGCGACGAGATCCGGTTGCCGGCGGGCGGGGGTCGGCTCACCGCGCGGGTGCGGCTGCGCTCGAGCGTGCCGGTGGATCACCTGGAGGTGATCGGGAACGGCCGCGTGGTCGCGACGATCACGCTCCGCGGCGACCGTACGGCGGCGACGGGCAGCGTGGCGATTCCCGTCGCGCACAGTGGCTGGTACGTCCTGCGCGCGTGGAGCGAGCGAGCGGAGCAGCCGGTGCTCGATCTCTATCCGTTCGCCTCCACGAGCCCGATTTACGTGCGGGTAGGTCGCGAGCCGGTGCGTTCGGCCGAGGATGCGGAGTTCTTCCTCAAGTGGCTCGACCGGTTGCAGCAGTCGACGGAGGCGCACGAGGGATGGAGGACGCCGGCCGAGCGGGAGCACGTCATCGGGCTGATCGACCGCGCGCGGTCGGTGTACATGGGGCAGATGAGCGCCACCCGCGCCAGATCAGAATAGATCAGCGCGTGACCGTAATCTCGCGCCGTGCCATGACCCGGTCTCCTTCAGCGGGTGAAACGGCAACCTCGATCACATAGCGGCCGGAAGCCAGATCCGAGAGGTCGACCACCAACGAGCGGGGCGTCACCGGGCCCGGCTGGGGAACCTCGTCCCATTCCAGACGCACGTTCTTGTGCGGACCGACGAGCCCGAGCGACTGCACGGCGCGACGCAGCCAGCCTCCACCCTCGCGCGTAACGGTGAGGGCCATCGTAACCGCGGCTTCACCGGAGCCGACCCCGTACAGCTCCCAGAACACGCCGACCCGGTGCGGCGCGGAGAAGCGCGTCGCTCCGTAAGCCCGGGGAATCACCGCCGACAGGTTGTCCGGCACGGAGTCCGGTGGATCGAACAGCAGCAGATCCGAAATCTCGACCTGATTGGGCCGTGCCGACGGCGTCACGCCGTACCGGGCCCGGGCGACGTGCTTCTCGCGGGGTGCGAGCGCTTCGAGCGAGAGGACGAACGGTTGGCACGGTGCGGTCGCGGTCAGGGCCCGGGTGCCCCTCACGACCCCCGAGTCGCGGGAGAGGGCGACCGTCTGCTCGTCCGCGGCGAGCACGAGCGCGCCCGTGACCGAGGCGCCGGCGAACAACGTGTCGCCGGACAGGTCGTAAGCACCCACCACGACACAGGAGTCTGCGCGTCGGAAGACCGCCGCCTGGTGGTCGAGCTCCACGAACGCCCGCGCGTAGGCGGGAGCGTACCGTTCGCGGGCGCGCCGTGGGTCGAGGACCCAATCCTCCGGCCGCGCGCCACCGGGGTCATCGAACGCCTGCATGGTCGCTCCGAAGTGAAGGCTCGGCGACGGTTCGTGGCCGGCGATGCGCGGCTCCGATGGCACGAGCTCCGATCTCGGCGGCTCGCGCGTCCAATACGTCGCCCATCCGTAACGCACCAGGAGATCCCGCAGGTCGTCCCCCCAGTAGAGACCAAAGGTCGTGCGGGCTTCCCGCTCGATGCGGGCGAACGTGCGGCGCGCGAGGTGCTCGGTCCGGCGGTCGTTCCCACCGAGCGAATAGAGTGGCCGCGTGAGCCACCACCAGCGCGCGGCGAACGTCTCGCGCCCCGCGCAATCCAGACGGCGGTACCGCTTGGCCAACTCACCTTCGAGCAGCGGCGAGATATCCGTCCAGCCGCACCGCTCATCCTCGGGCATGTCCCGGAGCGCCGCAGTGAACGTACTGTCGGCGCCGGCGAAATCGCCCGCCGCGTGCCGTGCCATCCCGCCCAGCGCCTCGCACCACCAGGTCGTCGCGCGGCATGCCGTCGCCACGTGGACGGCGGCATCGAACGCCTGGTGCTCTATCAGGTACCGGACGCGCTGGCCGGCGATCCACTCGTCGCCGGGCAACGCCACACTCGCGTCCGCGAGCGTTGCGAGGAGCCTGACGCGCGCCTCACGGATCCTGGGGGGCTCCTCCGGGGCGGTATCGAGGCCGCCTTCGTACCAGTAGCACATTCGCCCGATGCGCTCGTCGCACCTGTCGCTTGCGAACGCGGGTTGCACAGGGAGGTTTGCCCGTCGGGTAGCTTCGAAGGTCTGCTGGGCGCGTCGGGCGGCCTTGAGCAGGGCGAGGGAGTCCGTCCCGTGGCCTCGCCACGGGCCGCCGAGCAGCCAGAAGAGAGGAAGGATGCCCACCATAATATTCCTCACCAAATCATACGCCCGTCCCCGGCTGCACGCGAGCTTGACGCCACCGGGGCGAGGCGTAATGTCGGCGCGATGCTCCCCCGCGACTGGAACGCCGGCCACTGGTTCGTCGACCGCCACGTCGACGAGGGCCGGGAGGGCTGCCTCGCGATCCTGTACGAGGGCCGGCGCCTGACCTATGGGGACGTGTACGCCGGTGCAAACCGGCTCGGCAACGCCCTTCGCCGCCTCGGGGTGGGGATGGAGCAGCGCGTGGCCCTGTTGCTGCACGATTCGCCCGAGTTCGTGTGGAGCTTTTGGGGCGCGCTCAAGATCGGAGCCGTTCCGATCCCGACCAACACGCTGCTCAAGCCCCACGATCTGGAATACATCCTCCGCGACAGCCGGGCGGCGGTGGTCATCGCGAGCGAGCCGCTCGTGCCCGCCATCGAGGTAGTCCGGCCGCGGGTACCGGGTCTCACGAACGTCGTGGTCGCCGGGAAGGCGTCGGCCGGCCAGCTGTCGTACGCCGAGCTGGTGGGGAGCGAGAGCGCGGACTTGGCGCCCGCGGCGACCACCAGGGACGACGTGGCGTTCTGGCTGTATACGTCGGGCACCACCGGGACGCCCAAGGCGGCGGTCCACCTGCAGCACGACATGCTCGTCTGTTGTGAGGGGTTCGGGAAACACGTGCTCGAGATCGGGCCGGAAGACCGGACCTTTTCGGTGGCGAAGCTCTTCTTCGCCTACGGCCTGGGGAACGCGCTCTACTTCCCGTTTCACGTGGGCGCGTCGACGGTGCTCTATCCCGGCCGGCCCGAGCCGGCAAGAGTGTTCGACGTTATCACGCGCGAGCGCCCGACCATCTTCTATGCCGTTCCCACCGCGTACGCCGCGATGCTGCAGGTTCCCGACGCCGACCGCCTGTACGACCTGCGCTCGGTCCGCGTGTGTAGCTCGGCCGGGGAGCCGCTGCCGAAGGCGATCTACGAGCGGTGGCTCGAGCGGTTCGGGATCGAGATCCTCGACGGGATCGGGTCGACGGAGATGTGCCATACGTTCATCGCGAACCGGCGCGGCCACGCCCGTCCGGGCTCGAGTGGGACCCTCGTCCCGGGGTACGATGCGCGCCTCGTGGACGACGAAGGACGGGACGTGCCCGTGGGAGAAGTGGGTAACCTGCTCGTGAAGGGTGACAGCGCTTGTTCCTGCTATTGGAACCAGCACGAGCGCACCGTGCAGACCATCCAAGGCGAGTGGGTGCGCACGGGTGACAAGTACCATCGGGACACGGATGGCTACTTCTGGTACGCTGGCCGGAGCGACGACATGATCAAGGCGAGTGGGATGTGGGTGTCACCCGCCGAGGTGGAGGGGGCGCTCACCGAGCACCCTGCGGTGGTCGAGGCCGGCGTCGTGGGCGCGGAGGACAAGGATGAGCTGGTCAAGCCGCTGGCATTCGTGGTGCTGGCCCGCGGAAACGCGCCGAGCCCCGCCCTAGAGAGTGAGCTGAAAGCGTTCGTCAAGAATCGGCTCGCGCCGTACAAGTACCCGCGGTGGATCATGTTCGTCGATGAGCTGCCGAAGACGGCGACGGGAAAAATCCAACGGTTCAAACTCAGGGAAATAGCAAGAGAGACGGGTAGGAAAAGCAAAAGCTAGACGCGCAGACGCACAGCGGTGAACAGTGAGCCGGGATGGTGAACGGTGAGGAGGAATGAGGAGAAGCACTTTAGGGGAGCAGGCGCATACCAGGGGAGGCATCTGGAAGGTTCATGTTTCGGTTGCCCCACCCTCAGGGGTGGGGCCATGGTGAGCTTCCTGATTTCTGATGTACGCGATAACGCGCCTCTCGCATAGATGTGAACATGGTCCCGCCATCCACCCACCGCGAGGACCATGGCTCCTTTTCGCTTGGCGATCGCGGCGAGACAGCGATATAGACGTTCCTGCCACGCGAAGGCGATCCATCGTTGGCGCCGGTACGTGCTCCACACGAGGTGGACCCGCACCCACAAGAAGGTGTGACGCACACTCCCATCCTACCGGATCGCCGCGAGTGGAGCGGATCGGTTTCACGCAGCCGGGACCCGAAGATCGCGATCCGGACATGGCCCCGCCCGTCAGGCGGGGCCAATTGAGAACCGATGCAATTGGATGAATCGTGGCCGACACATCTCGGGGAACAGTGAGCCGGGATCAGGTAGTCTTCCTGACTCCTGCTCACCGTCACCCCTGTGCGTCTGCTGCGTCTAGCAGTTGCAGGTCCTGCCTGTCCGATCCGTGTCTACCGTATGAGTAGAAGTGAAACGTCGTACAACGCATGTGTCCACGCCGTGATCCCAAACCCCCGGGTGAGGTAGAGCGCCGAGAAAAACAGCCCCGCCACCATGCGGAACACGAACGAGTAGACCTGCAGTCGGTCCCCGTAAGGGCCGATATAATGAAAGGCCGAGAAGATGGCCGCGCCCAGGAGCGTGGCCACCACGCCGGCCGTCAGCGGACGCCAGCCGAGCAGCGCGCGGGCGCCGGCCGAGATCGCGCCCACCAGCAGCACCCGGAAAAGGAGCTCCTCGTAGATCCCGGCCCCGAGGGAAACCATCAAGTGAGTCCATGAGTCGAGACCGCCGCCAGCACCTGCTCCGATAGAGAGCATCTGGAGCAGGCCCAGCACGCCGGACGTGACGCTGCCGACGCACAGGCCGAACACCAGGGCGAGACCGACCGACTCGGCGAGCATCGTGAAGAACACGCCGCCCTTCAGGCGCGACCCGTGAGCTCCCATGTCGCGGACCACGAGCCACAGCCCAACGCCGATCAGACAGAGCATGAAGAGCGGCGGCCCCCACGCGCCGGCCACTGCGGTGAACAGGGCCTGCAGAATCACATCGGCGCCGTTCCGCACCGAGCGCGGGCCGTGCGCGAGCAGCACGGCGAGGATCTGGTAAAAAACGAGGAGAGGGAGCGCCAACAGCAGGCTGTAGCGCGGCGCGCGGCTCAGCTGCCAATAGGAACGGGCGGACGCGGAGGGAAAGACGGTGCCGGTCATAGGGGCAGGAATCTAGCGTGGATCGTCGAGGGGTCTACGTAATGCCGCCCCTTCGTTCTTCACGTTCTTGCCACCCCTCCCGTCGGCTCGTATCCTACCGGACCCACGCCCCCACGCCCGGTGGCTCATGAAGCTCGCCCTGTTCGTCGCCTGTCTCATCGTCGCGCCCCCCTCCGGCGCCGCCGCGCAGAAGCCCGAGCGCGCCCGCGATTTGGGCGTCCCCTTCGAGGGCACCCCGGGCCCGCTCGATGCCATCACGGACGTCGGGGGCGTCGAGGTCGGTCACCGCACCCTCATCGTGGGGAGCGGCAAGCTGGTCGTGGGCAAGGGGCCCGTTCGGACCGGCGTGACCGCGGTGTTTCCCCGCGGCAAGGGCTCCGACGACCCCGTGTTCGCCGGGTGGTTCACGATGAATGGCAACGGCGAGATGACCGGGACGACCTGGGTCGAAGAATCGGGATTTCTGTGGGGGCCGGTGCTGATCACCAATACGCACTCGGTTGGAGTGGTGCGGGACGCGGTGATCGAGTGGATCGTCGGCAAGGGCCGCATGCACAGCGACGAGTGGTCGCTTCCCGTCGTCGCCGAGACCTGGGATGGTGGCCTCAACGACATCAACGGCTTCCATGTCACCAAGCAGGATGCCTGGGCCGCGATGGACAGCGCGCGTGGGGGGCCGGTGGCCGAAGGCAGCATCGGGGGCGGCACCGGCATGGTGTGCAACCGCTTCAAGGGCGGGATCGGTACCGCGTCGCGGCGCGTTCCGGGAGAGGGCTACACGGTCGGTGTGTTGGTGCAATGCAACTACGGCGGCCGCGCCCCGCTGCGCATCGCCGGCGTACCGGTTGGCCGCGAGATCACCGATTTGCTGCCCTGCCGAGCTCCGTGTGGTGGCACGCGCAGTGATGCGAACGCGCGGCTCGCACAAGATCTGGGCTCCATCATTATCGTCGTGGGCACCGACGCGCCGCTCCTCCCGCACCAGCTCAAGCGGATCGCGCGGCGGGCAGTGCTCGGCGTCGGCCGGTTGGGCGGGCTGGCGTCGAATTCCTCCGGTGACATCTTTATCGCGTTCTCGACCGCCAATCCCCAGGCATCGCGCGATACCGGCCTGGCCCGCGTGACGATGGTCGCGAACGATCAGATCACCCCGTTGTTCGAGGCGACGATCCAGGCCACCGAAGAGGCGATCGTCAACGCCATGGTCGCCGCCCGTACGATGACCGGCGCCGACGACCTCACCGTGTACGCCCTTCCGCACGACCGGCTGCGGGAGATCCTCAAGAAATACAACCGGCTGAATCCGTGAGTTCGACGTCCCGCAACGGCGCCTTTCCCCGGCTCAAAGCGGCCGACCTGCGAATCGCCCCGCTCGCCCGTGCCGAAACGATCCCGTCGGCCTGGTACACCGACCCGCGGTTCCACGCGCTCGACCGGGATGCCGTCTTCGCGACTACCTGGCAGCACGTAGGCGACGTCCGACAGCTGGCGCGACCCGGCGATCACATCGTCACCGACGTCGCGGGCGAGCCGATCATCGTGGTGCGGGGGCAGGACGGCGAGCTGCGTGCCTTCTACAACGTCTGCCGCCATCGGGGCGGGCCGCTCGCCATGAAGGACGGCAACGCCGACATGCTCATCTGCAAGTACCACGGCTGGACCTACCGGCTGGACGGGATGCTGCGTGGGGTGCCGCACTTCAATCGCGTGGAACTGTTCGACAAGCGGAATTATGGCCTCACGCCCGTCCACCTCGCCGCGTGGGAAGGGCTGCTGTTCGTGAGCCTGGCGGCGCGTCCCAAGCCGGTCGAGACCTATCTCGCAGGCATACGGGAGCGGATCGCGCCGACCCGCATCGGCGAGCTGACATTCGCGCGGCGGATCGAGTACGACGTGCACGCGAACTGGAAGGTGTACGTCGACAACTACCTGGAGGGCTACCACGTCCCTTACGTGCACCCCGAGCTGTATTCCCTGTACGACTACGAGGGCTATGTCACCGAGGTGCACGACTGGTACTCGGTGCAGGTCGGTCCGCTCACGGGCGACCGCAACGTCTACACCGCGGGAGGTGGGGAAGGGCTGTACTACCAGGTGTTCCCCAACCTGATGCTCAACGTGGTCCCGGGGCGCCTGCAGTCGAACGTGGTGATCCCCACCGCTTCCGACCGCTGCAAGGTGATCTTCCGCTATTACTACGACGATGTCGAGTCGCCCGCGGCCCGCGCGCGGATCGAAGAGGACATTGCGTTCTCTGACCGCGTGCAGACCGAGGACGCGGAGATTTGCGAGCGCGTGCAGCAAGGCCTCGGCTCCCGGGCCTATGACAAGGGCCGCTTTTCCGTCCGCTTCGAGGAAGGCGTCTACCACTTCCAGAACCTCCTGAAGAACGCTTACCGAAGCTGGCGCAAGCGCTGATGCCGGATCTCAAGCGCCAGCTCGGGCTCCTCGACTCGACGATGATCAACGTCGGGACGATCGTCGCGTCGGCCATCTTCATCGTTCCGAGCGTCATCGCCGCCACCTTGCAGGCGTCCGTGCCGTCCGTCCTGGTGTGGGTGGTGGGCGGCGTCGTGTCGCTGCTCGGCGCGCTGGCCGTCGCGGAGCTCGGGGCCGCGATGCCCAAGGCGGGCGGGATCTACGTCTACCTGAGCGAGGCCTACGGCCCGGTCTGGGGGTTTCTCTATGGCTGGTCGAGCGGGGTCGTGATAAACCCCGCTTCGATCGCCGCGATCGGGTTGGGCTTCGCGACCTATTTCGGATTCTTCGTTCACCTGGGAGACGCAGGAATCAAGGCGGTGGCGGTGGTCTCGATCATCGCGCTCACCGTGGTCAACTCGCTCGGCGTGCGCCTCGGCGCCATCACCCAGAACGTGCTCACCCTCACCAAGATCGGGCTGGTGACCGCGTTGATCGTGGTGGGGTTCGTGCTCCCGGGAGGCAACCTCGCGAACTTCGCCCCGCTCTGGTCCGACGCGCCGTTGGGGCAGGAGATCGCCTCGTTCGGCGTCGCGCTCGTGGCGGTGCTGTGGGCCTACGATGGATGGATCGAGAGCACGTACGTCGGAGGGGAGGTCACGGACCCGGGCCGCAACCTGCCACGCTCCATGATCCTGTCGACGTTCATCGCGATCGCACTGTACTGCCTGGTGACGGCATCGTTCGCCTACGTGCTGTCACCGGCGAAGATGGCGGCATCATCCCTCGTGGCATCAGACGCGGCGCAAGTCACGCTCGGCCGCGCGGGTGCGGGATTCGTGGCTGTCGCGATCATGGTCGCCACGCTGGGATCGAACAACGGTATCGTGCTCACCGCCGCGCGCGTGCCGTATGCGATGGCACGGGACGGGCTGCTCCCGCGGTGGTTGGCCGGCGTTCACCCACGCTTCCTTACGCCCGTGCCATCGCTCGCGGTGCAGTGCGCCGTCTCCGTCGCGCTCACGTGGATCTCGACCGAGCCGTCGTGGAAGAACGTCTACAACCGGCTGTTCACGTACGTCGTCCTGGCGGAATTCGTCTTCTACGCCATGTCGTGCGGAGCGGTGATCCGGCTACGCCGCAAGGCGCCCGATCTGGTTCGACCGTACCGTGCCTGGGGGTACCCGGTCACCCCGATCGTCTTCATCCTGTTTTCGCTCTGGCTCGTGTTCAACACCGCCAAAGAGCAACCTGGCGACACGGCGATGAGCGCCCTGCTGATACTGGTGGGATTACCGCTCTACTGGTGGCAGCGCGCGGGCGCGCGCCGCCTGAAAACCGCTTCGTAGCATCCCCCCTACTCGTCGTCCGACCCCGGTTTCTTGAGCTGCTCGAGCGCCGCGTCGACGTCTTTCTTCGTATCGGCGTACTTGAGCGCGCTCTCGATCGCCGGCAGGCGCGGCACGCCGGGCTGGCGCGGCAGCGTGAACCGAAAGGCCTCGACCGCCCAGCGCCGCACGGCGGGGCGCGGGTCGTCCAGATGTGCGGTGAGCACGTCGAAGGCGTGCCCGCTCCCTCGCGCGGCAAGCGCCGCGAGGACGTGCGCCGGATAGCGACCGGTGCCGAGGAGCGCCTCGACCTGAGGTATGGCGCTTGAGTCATCGGTTTGGGCCACGATGCGGTAGGCGGCTTCGCGGATGACGTCCTGGTAGGACGGCGTCGCGAGTCCCCAGGCAACCGCGCTGTCGCGCGCCCTGGAGTCGGAGTGCGCCAGCGCCGTGAGCGCGGCTGCCCGCACCCCGTAGCTTGAGTCGGTGCGGAGCGTCGCCCGCGCGAGCTCGGCGGCTTGTGCGCCGCCGATCTGTCCGAGGGCCGTGATCGCGGCGCGACGGACCTGCGCCGAGGTGTCTCGGAGCGCCGACGCCAGGGGCATCCGGCCGGCGGCGGAGAAGCCCGCCAGCGCCTCCGCGGCCCCGGCCCGGCTGAGATAGTAATCGGCCGACGTGGCGGCCCAGGCGAGCGCCGCGCCGGCGGCCGTGTCGGCGGTCCGCTTGGCCAGCTGCTCGATCGCCCATTCGCGGTTCCACAGGTCGGGATCCCGACGCAGCTGGGTAGCGAGCCAGGCCGTAGGCTGATCGAATGTCAGCTCCTTTACGGTCGTATTCCCGTCGTCGAACACCACCATCGTCGGCGGTCCGGAGAGGTCCGGGATTTCGATCGTCTGCTCGCGGGCGTCGAGCTCCGCGCGCCGTACGACGTCACCCCGCGCAGTCCCGACGCGCACCGTCACGGGCATGTGGAACGCAGCAGGCGTCTCGAACTTGATCCCCCCCTTCGTTGTGTCGGCCTTACCGGAGTCGGACTGGGTCTGCTTCACGGTCAGCGTGAGCTTCCGCGCCGTGGTGTCGTAGGCCGCGGTGACGATGAACTGCGGATGGCCCGCCCCGTACATCCACTGCTCCCAGAACCAGGCGAGGTTCTCGCCGGTCGCGTCGAGCACCGCCTGCCGCAGGTCGTCCGTCGTCGCGTTCCGGAGGGCATGCCGCGTGAGATACAGATGAATGGACGCCCAGAAGCGCTCCGGACCCAGGTAACGGAGCAGCATCCGGAGGACTAGGGCGCCCTTGGGATACACGTTGTTCGAGCCGAGCGCGGCGAGTGGCATGCGGCGCCGCTGGTCGACCTGGAGATACTGGCGGTACTCGTCGAGATAGTAGTCATCCTCGACGTGGGGGCCGAGCTTGGCGCGCCAGTACTGCCCCGGGAGGAATTCGGCGAACCCTTCGTTGAGCCACATGTTCGCCCAGTTCTCGAGCGTGACGTAGTCGCCGAACCACTGATGCGCCAGCTCGTGCGGAATGAGGATCCACTGGTACCACGGACGGTCGAGATACGCGCGCTCGTCGGGTAGCCAGTCCACGAGCGTGGTCGCGCTCACGTTCTCCATGCCGCCGAAGAAATCCGCGACCGTGGTCTGCGCGTACTTGGGCCAGGGATACGGGACGCCGGTGAGCCGCGAGTAGACGTCGATCATGTCGGGCGTGACGCCGAACAGACGCCGGGCGCGCGCCGAATCGGCGCGATACACGTAGTAGTCCACGGGAATGCCGCGCCACTGGTCGGTCAGCTTCACGAGCGGGGCCACGATGAGCGATACCAGATACGTCGAGCTCGGCTGATCCTGGCGCCATGTGACCGTGCGCACACCGCCCGGACTCCTGCGGTCGGCCACGAGCCGACCGTTCGAGACGACCGTGTACTCGGCGGGCACGGTGGCGACCAGCTCCCAGGTTGTCTTGTCATTCGGGTAGTCGTACGTCGGGAACCAGAAGTGATTGTTCTCGTCCTCGCCCTGGCTCCAGATCTGCTGCGGCCGGTGCTCCTGGCCATCGGGCTTGATGAAGGTCAACCCGCGACCATTGTCGATGCGGGCATGATACTCGATGGTGAAGCGCAACGTGTCGCGGAAGGCGAGGGCGCGGGCCGGGTAAACGACCAGCGTATCGCCATGCGGCGCACTGCGGAGTGCCGCTCCGCGCGCGTCGACGACGCGGGCGACGGCCAGTCCCTTCCCGGCGTCGAGCACTACGGAATCGAGGCCGGGACGGAGCGCCAGGAGCGTGGTCGTCACGCGGCCGTCGAACGACGTCGAGTCCCAATCGAAGTTCCGGACCTCGATCCGCTGATGCACGAGGTCGTAGTCGTGCGATCGGGAGTACGCATCGTTGGCCATCCGCTCCGCGTTCGACTGGGCAGCGGCGGCGGCGGGGGCGAAGAGGAGCAGAGCGGCGAAGAGTAAGCGCATGCAGCAATCTAGCCTGGACGGAAGCCGCTTTCCGATGCAGAATTCGGCGGCCGCCACCATGCCCTTCACAGGAGATTCCACATGAGAGGTACGTTCGGCACCATCCTGCTCGCCGTCTGCGTGCTGCCCGCGGCGAGCGCCGCGCAAGCCCAAAACCCCGTCTCGAACGCGCTCCGGGCCTCGGAGCAGCGCCAGGAAAAGAGCATCGTCGCTGCCGCCGAGGAGATGCCGGCCGACAAGTACGGTTTCAAACCCACCCCGGCACAGATGAGCTTTGGCAAGGTGGTCGCTCATCTGATCGCGGAGGGAAACTATGAACTCTGCAGCGCCGCGTCCGGCCAGAAGGCTCCGGAGGTTGGGAAGTTCGACGAATCCGACCCCAAGGACAAGCTCGTGGCTGGCTTGAAGGACTCTTTCAAGTTCTGCGAGACCGCGTTCGCGCAGTTGCAGGACGCGCAGCTCGCCGATAGCACGCCGTTCTTCGGCGGCCGCAAGGTCACACGCGCGCTGGCCGTCTTGGTCACGG
>QHUC01000136.1 GCA_003221045.1 Gemmatimonadota bacterium
GGGAGAGCCCCAGCTGGTCTTTCAGCCGGGCGCGGCACTCGTCCACGGTGCTCGGCCTGAGTGTCAGCCGCAGACCAATCTCCCTCGAACTGTACCCCCACGCGAGCAACGCCAGCACCTGGCGCTCGCGCACACTCAGCCGATTCGCCGCCACCCGCTCGTCGTCGAGCTCGCCCGCCTTCCGGTAGCGCTGCAGTACGATCAGCCGGGCCGCGTCCTCGTCCAGGAAGAGCCGGTCCTCGACCACGGCGCGGATGGCGCGTGTCAGCTCGTCGACGGGAGCGATCTTCCGCATGAAGCCGCTCGCGCCCGCCTCGAGCGCGTCGCACAGCTGCGTCTCCTGGGGCAGTGCCGTGAGCACGAGGACCTTGATGCCCAGGCCGAGCCGGACGATGCGGCGTGTGGCCTCGATGCCGCCGTTCCCCGGCATCGCGAGGTCCATCAAGACGACGTGTGGCCGGGTGGACCTGGCGACCGTGAGCGCTTCATTCCCCGTGCCCGCCTCGCCGACGATGGCGAGATCGGACTCTTTCTCGAGCAATGCGCGCAAGCCGGCCCGCAAGACCGCATGATCGTCCGCGAGAACCAGTTTGATGGCTCGCGGGCCGCCGGCAGCGTCGGGCCTGACCACCAAGACGCCCTCCTCCAGAGCTGCAGCACGACTAGTAGCAAGTTCCACGCCTGTTGGGAAGGGTTGCGCGGCCGCCACGCTCCCTGAACCGGCCTGGTGTGTTGCGGCGACGCACCGAGAGCCGGCAGCGGTCCACCTGTCGCATTTCCACGCTCCGGTGCCGCAAAGACACCCTGACCAAGGCGACGTAGACGTACCACATTGCTCGGGATCGTTGTCGGGAGTGGTCCGCGTGACTTCCTTCCCGTCCTTCGTGACGTGTGCCCTGCTCTGGCTCTGCGCACCGATTGCGCTCGCTCGAGCTCAGCGACCGGACACGGCGCCCGCACACTGGGCGGTCGCCGAGCGTACGAGCCTGCGGGTGCGCATCCGGCAGGAGGACGCGCCCGAGCACTTCACCATGCCGGTCCCGCTAAAGATCGGGTTCGCCGATACCACGCTGCACGCGCTCGCGCGGCTGAGCGTCACCGGCTCCGTGACCGAGACGACCCTGGATCTCCCGGCGGAGCCGAAGCGGCTGGAGTTCAACCCCTTCCAATCGGTGCTGGCTCAGATCAAGGACGAGCCCTGGGAATAGCTGCTAGGGCAGCTGCCAGATCTCGACCCGGTTCCCGGTGAAGATCGGCACCAAGACTCGCTTCCGCTTCGCGTCGTAGCCGATATCGGCCGGACTCGGCACGCCGGTGATGACCTTCACCTCCTGGCCGGTCTCGTAGCTGGACACCGTCGAATCCGCCCAGCTCGAGACCAGGAGCCGGTTGCCGGCGATCTCGACGCCGTCGAATCCGCCCGGGCCCTTGGCGATCACGCTCGGCGCCTTCTCCCCGGGCTTCCACGCCAGCACGGAGCGCCCGCCGAACTGGACGACGATGAACCGCTTGCCGACCGAGTCCAGCGTGATCCCGTTGGGCCGACCCAGCGTGTCGCCGCGCACGGCCACCGTCACCTGGCGGTCCGGCCCGATCCGGAAGATACGATCCGGACCGGGGTGGAGCACGTTGCCGACGTCGTCGAAGCGGATGCCGGTGTCCGTGATGTAAAGCGCGCCGGTCGGCGCAACGGCGATGTCGTTCAGGAAGACCGCACCCAGACTCGCCAGGCTCACGCTGTCCCTGGGTGCGCCCGTCTTCGCGTCGAAGGCGCGGATCACGTCGATGTCGGCGACCCAGAGCGTGTCCCCCCGGAGCGCCAGCCCTTTCGGGGCGTTGAGCGTCACCCCATTGTGGGCGCCCTCGACAAACTTGAGGTTCTCGATCGCGCCGTCCGGCCGGACACGGCTGATGAAGCCGTTGTTGTCCTTGGCCAACGGACCGCCATTCACGTTCGAGACGAAATAGACGTCTTGCGCCGTGTCGTACTTGACGGATTCCGGCGTGAGAAACCCTTCCACCACGGCGACCTTCGTGGCGACGGGCGTCGGAGGCGCTGGGCTCGGCGTCGGCGCCGCGGGGGAGGCGGGGGGCGCGGTGGTGTCGCTCATCACGCGCCCTTCCCCGGCGGGCGCCGAACGGTCGACGCGCTGACACGCCACGCTCAGGGCGGCAAGGACAAGACACTGGAGTGTGGTTTTCATGGGTTCCTTCATACCCCGCTACGCCTTCGCCTCCTCCAGCTCCTTTTTCCGTACCTCCACGACCTTGTGCGCCGCGTCCGGTGGGACCTCCTGGTAGACGTGGAACTTCTGGCGGTATGTCCCGCGCCCGTGGGTCAGCGAGTGCAGCGCCGTCGCGTACCGGTCGAGCTCCGCCTCGGGCACGAGCGCGCGCACTTTCGTGAGGCGACCATCCTTCTCCGTGCCGAGGATCTGACCGCGCCGCGACGAGAGGTCGCCCATCACCGCGCCCTGGTACTCGTCGGGCGTCCAGACTTCGAGTTCGAGAATCGGCTCGAGCAGTACGGGCCGGCAGTTCGGGCTCACGTTTCGAAAGGCGAGAATGCCCGCCATCTTGAACGACATTTCGTTCGAGTCCACGTCGTGGTAGGAGCCGTCGTACAGCTCGACCTTGAAGTCCACGACCGGGTATCCCGCCACGGGCCCGCGCGCCGCCGCCTCCTGGATACCGCGCTCCACGGCCGGGATGTATTGCCTCGGAATCACGCCGCCCACGATCTCGTCCATGAACTGCAAGCCCGACCCGCGGGGAAGTGGGGCGATCCGGATCCAGCAGTCGCCGTACTGGCCGCGGCCCCCCGTCTGCTTCTTGTGCTTGCCCTGCCCTTCTCCTTTTCCCTTGAACGTCTCGCGGTACGCGATCTTCGGCTTACCGATCTGGGCGTGCACGCCGAACTTGCGGGCCAGCCGGCCCACGATGATTTCGAGGTGACGCTCGCCCAGCCCCCGGATGAGCGTCTGCCCCAGCTCCCCGTTGTACTCGTGCTGGAACGTGGGGTCCTCTTCGTGCAGTTTGTGCAGCCCAATCGAGAGCTTCTCCTCCTCGCCCCGCTGTTTCACCTCGATCGCCTCGGTGATCACCGGCTCCGGGAACGGGATCTTGGGAAGCACGATGGCGCGGTCCTTGGTCGATAGCGTGTCGTTGGTGTGCGTGTCCCGTAGCTTCGCCACGACGCCGATGTCCCCCGCGTGCAGCTCCGGAATCTCAATCCGCTCCTTCCCCACCGTCACGCAAAGATGGTTCAGCTTCTCCACCGCCTCGCGCGGCGCGTTGTAGACGTCCTGGCCGTTCTTGACCGTCCCGGAATAGACCCGGAACAGCGTCACGTCGCCCACGTGCGGCTCCGAGATCGTCTTGAACACCTGCGCGACGAACGGCCCGCCGTCTTCGGCCTTCAACGTCATGCGCTCGGCGCTTCCCCACCGCTGCGCCTCGATCGGCGGCTGATCGCTCGGCGCGGGGACGAGCTCGACCAGCTTCGACAGCAGCGCCCGCGTGCCGAATGTCAGCTCTGCGGCGCCGCAGAAGAGGGGGAAGAGCTCGCCCTCCAGCATCCCCGCCTTCATCGCGGCGATCGCTTCGTCCCGACCGATCTCCTCGCCTCCCAGATAGCGCTCGAGCAGCGTGTCGTCCGTTTCCGCGATCCGCTCGATCAGCTCCTTCGAGTAGCGCTCGAACCGCTCCCGATACTCTCCCGGGACGTCGACCTCGTCGTACTCACCCGCTTTCGTGCCTTTCTTGTACAGGTGGCACTTCTTCGAGAACAGGTTGATGATCCCGTGGAACGCGGGGCCTTCGCCCACCGGAATCTCCACCGGGATCACCTTGGGTGTGAGCCGCTCCTTGATCTGCCCGTACACCTTCTCGAAGTTCGCGTGCTCTTTGTCCATGAGGGACACGAAGAACAACCGGGGAATCCCCCGCTTGTCGGCATAGTCCCAGACCTTTTCCGTGCCGACTTCCACGCCACCCGTGGCGGAGACCACGACCACCGCCCCATCCGCCGCGCAGACGCCGGCGAGCGCCTCGCCGGTGAAATCCAGGTAGCCCGGCGTATCGATCAGGTTGAGCTTGGTATCCATCCATTCGGCGACGGCGAGAGCCAGGTTGATGGAGTACTTGCGTTCGATCTCGTCGGGGGTGTAATCGGTGAGGGCAGTGCCGTCTTTCACGGAGCCGTGGCGTTTGCTCGTGCCGGCCACGAACGCGAGGGCATCGACCAAAGAGGTCTTCCCGCTCGCGCCGTGGCCGACGACCGCCACGTTGCGGATCTCACCTGTCTTGTACACGCGCATGGGCGCAGCTCACTCCGGCAGGGGATCGGGAGAATATGCGGCGACCAAGCGGGGGTAGGCTAGGCGCGAGCGGACGCCCGGCGGACGGGCTACAATCTAGGCCGCCCCTTTCGGAGTGCGCACATGGCCACCTGGCACCGGCTCGGGGATCGGTCCGAGCTCTCGCAACGCGTTCCCCTCGCCATCAAGCTCGAGCGTTGGTCCGTCGCCGTGTTCCTCTACGAGGGTCAGTTCCGCGCCATCGGGAACACGTGCAACCACAAGGGCGGCCCGCTGTCCGAGGGCAGGCTACGCGGCGAGTTCGTGATGTGCCCGTGGCATGCCTGGGAGTACAGCGTGATCACCGGGAAGGGACCCGAAGGCTACGACGAGGAGCAGGTGCCCGTGTTCGCCGTCGAGGAGCGCACGGACGGCGTGTACGTGCAGACGCCGCCCACCATGCCGCGCAAGTTGATCAAGCACATGCCGTCGCACCTCCTCGAGGAGCACCCGAAGACGCCCGGCGCTCCACCACGGGTGCTCGCGATCTCCACCACCGCGATGGACGACGTGAATCCCCGATTCTCGACCTCCGACGCGCTGCTCGAGCACGCTCTGGATCAAGCCAAGCGTCGCGGGGCCGACACGCAGCACATCAAGCTGCGCGATCTCAGGTTCCGCCACTGCGAAGGCAACTACTCGAAGGCCGCCCGCGCCTGCACCTGGCCCTGCGCCATCACCGAGCGCGACCCCGAAGATCAGCTCACGGCCGTGTACGAGGGCTTGGTCCACTGGGGCGACGTGGTGATCATCGGCACGCCGATCCGCTGGGGAAACGCGTCGTCGCTGTACTACAAGATGATCGAGCGCCCCGAGCTGGGGTTTGTCTTTCCGCCGTTCCCGTTCATCGCCCATTCGCGCGGGTGGGACGCCGAGGACATGCAGAACAACGTGCGCCAGGTGAAGATGAGCGACACGCTGCGGGAAGCGTCGTATGAGCTCCTCGACCGGGCCCTCGATTTCTGGACGATCATCGACAAGCACAAGACGGAGATGGACAAGCCGATGGAGCGGGCCGGCCGCAAGGCGAACACGCTTCCCGAGCCCGAAACGGCCGAGGAGGAGGTCATCGCATGAGCCGCCGCATGGAGCTCGCCAAGGCGTACGAGAAATCGTTGTTCGCCGGGGATCGCGCCGCCGTGGGAAAGCTGTTCCATGACGACATCGTGTACTGGGTCGCCGGGGCTCCTCGGATCGGTGGAGAATGGCGCGGGCGCGAGGGTGTGCTCGACGCATTGTGGAATCGCGAGCCCGGGCTGGGTGCGGCCGATTGGGTCTCGGAGGACGTGTGGCGTGACTGGTACGACGCCGAGGATCGGGTCATCGTCGAGATCCGCGAGCGCTCGTGGCTCAAGAGCCATCCGAAGGACGTGATGGACCAGCGAACCTGCGTCGTTATCAGGTTTCGTGGTGAGAAGATCGCCGAAATCCGCGAGCACACCGACAGCCACATCTACGAGGAATTTCTCGCGCGCCACCGGGGCGAGTTGCCGAAGTTCAAGCAGCACTGATACCTAAGGAGGTGACGCGGGTCACGCTCTTAACGCGTCGGCCGGTTGCGGGGTCTAGAGTCCGAACCCCAACCGGGACCACATATGCGAAGTCTACTCACGCTCTTTGCCCTGCTCGCGATCGCGCTGAGCGCGCCCGCCGCGCTCTCCGCGCAAGACTCGGGCGACGTACACCAAGACAAGAAGCACGTCCGCCACGACCGCCGCGAGCTCCGCAGCGATCGCAAGGATATCCGCCACGACACGAAGGACATTCACCAGGACCGCCGGGACATCCGGCAGGACGTCAAGCACGGCGACGTGAAGGACGCGCGTCAGGACCGTCAGGACCTCCGCCGTGACCGCCGCGATATCCGGCAAGACCGCCGCGACCGTCGCCAGGACGTGCGCGACGTCCGGAAGGACCGCAGGGATCTACGGCAGGACCGGAAGGACGTGCACCAGGAAAAGAAAGACAGTTCAAAGTAGAGCGGACAAGCACTACTAGACTAACGTCAGCCCGCTCCACGCCCAGGCTACCCCGATCGAGCGGGCTCGTGCTACCACGCCCCAGACCGACTGCCCAATCACGCCGCCGGTGTTCCCGAACATCGAATCGAGAGAGATGATCGTGGCCCGCTGAGCCGACGGAATGTGCGCGTTGAGATACGCCTGCTTGACCGGCAGCGCGAGCCCGATCGCCACGCCGTAGAGCAGGTAGAGCGACACCACGACGTAGAAATTCGTGAGCAGTCCACAGGCCACCGTCAGCACCGCCTGTGCCGCGACCGAGACCATCAGAAGCCCGGTCCGCGTCGGGATGACCCTGGAGAGGGGAGTCACCAGCGCGTTTCCGGCGATGAGGCTCAGGCCAACGAGCGAGCTGATCACGCCGTCCACCCACACGAGGTTACGCCCCAGCAGGTCCAGGAAATAGCGCTGCCAGCTGTAGAAACCGAAAATCATGAACGTCATGCCGACCAGGGATGCAAACATCACCGGCCGGACAACCGGGTGCTTGAGCCCGTAGCTCAGCCCCTCCACGAACACCCGCCGCATCTCGGCCGGTACGCGGCGGAGCTCCAGGGCTCGGGGCGTGAACCCCAGCTCCGGCATCTCACGCCAGGCCAGGACGAAGAGCGGCACGACGATCGCCGCCCGCACGAGGTACGGGATATCGAGCCGGATCTGGCCGAGCAGCCCGCCGCTGATCGTGCCCACGAGCATACCGCCGCCGAAGAACATCTGCCCACGCGCGAACACGCGCTCGAGTGGCTCCCTATATCCGGTCGCCTTGAGCGCGTCCACGAGCCACGCGTCCACGGCGCCCGTGTAGAACGTGTACCCCAACCCGAGAAACACCGAGACCCACACGAATGCCCAGAACCCCCAGCCGCGCCACGCGATGGCCACGTAGAGGAGTGTGGTGATGAACAGCGTCGCGAGGCAGAGCAGGAAGGAGACCCGACGCCCCAGCGTGTCCGCCACGACGCCCGTCGGGATCTCGAAGACCATCGATCCGAGCGTGAATGCGGCGTTCGTGAGCAGCACGTGCTGAATGTCGAGCCCCGCTCCCATCTTGAACAGCGTGTCGATGCCCCAGATCATCGACATCGCGAAGTTGAAGAGCCCCGTGATGACGAAATACGTCCGGATGATCCGCGCGCTCACGCGGCGACCACCTGGGTATCGTTCCACGACTTGACCGCCGTCGCCGCCAGGATCACGACGCCGCCGATCACCGCGAGGGGGCCGGGAGCCTCTCCGTGCGCCAGCCAGGCCCATACCGGGCTCAACACCGGCTCGACCAGCAGAAAGAGCGATGCCTCGAGCGCCGGCACCCGCGTGATGGCCCGCGACAAGAACACGTAGGCGAGCCCCAGCTGGAAAGCCCCGAGAAAGGCCACGGCCAGCCAGTCCCCCGGGCGGCCTGTGGCCAGCGGCCACGCGAAGGGCAGACTCACGAGAAACACCAGCAGATTGCCGCACGCGGCCGCGCTCGCCACCGGCCCGTGGGCACCTCCTCCTCGCGCCAGCCACCGATAACCCGTCACGGTAAACGCCCATGACACGGCGCTCCCGGCCGCGAGCAGGTTACCGAGGGCGGGATCGGGGGCCGTGGCGAAGGGGCGGTTCCCGCCCACGAACAACAGCGCCAGCCCTGCGCCAAGTACCACCATGAAGCGCAGATCGGCGGTGCGCACGCGCTCGCCCAACAGCAGCGGCGCGAGCGCCACCACGAACAACGGGTTGGTCGCCTGAAGAAACACCGTGTTGGCGGCCGTGGTCAGCTTGTTGGCGAACACGAACAAGAGACCGGCGGCCGCATAGGCCACACCCACCAGGGCGACGCGCCACGACCACGAGCGGCGAGCCTCGGGGATGAGGAGGACGATCGCGAACATCGCGACCAGGGCGCGGAACGCCGCGATCTGCCACGCTCCGAACGTCGACGACTTGATGACCGCGCCCGCCGTCGAGAAGCACACCGCGGCGAGCACGAGCTGCCAGCGAGCCTTCACGGCGCGTTGACCCGCAGCCAATCCCGCGCGATCACGGCGATGTCCCTGTGCTCGACATCGGCGAGCGCATTCAGCCGCCGCATCTCGGCGTCCGGAATCCTGCCCTCGAGCTCGGCCAACGCCCGGCGTACCTCCGGGTGCGCTTCGAGCACCTGCGCGCGCGTCACCGCCGCCGCCTGGTACGGCGGGAAGTAGTGCCGATCGTCCTCGAGGGCGACGAGGTCGAGCGCGGCAATCTGTCCATCGGTCGAGTTGCCGGCGATAACGTCCACCTTGCCTTCGGCGAGCGCGCGATACGTGAGCCCGAGATCCATGGCGGTCGGAGGCGAGGCGAATCGGAGCCCGTAGACGCCGGCGAGCCCGCGAAAGCCGTCGGCACGCTCCAGGAATTCGTATCCGAAGCCGGCGTGCCACCGCGGGGCGACTCGCGCGAGGTCGGAGATGCGCTTCAGCCCGTAGCGAGCGGCGTCCGCCCGCCGCACGGTGATCGCAAAGGTGTTGTCGAAGCCGAGTGGCCTCCCCCACACGAGCCCGAAGCGCCGCTGGTATTCCGCAGCGACCGCCCGATACACGCTGTCCGGATCGGGCCCGGGCGAGAGCTTCAGGACGGCCGTGTACGCCGTCCCGGTATACTCCACGTACAGATCGATCTGTCCCGCGGTGATCGCCTGATGGCACACAAACGTGCCGCCCAGGTGAAAGCGCCGTTCCACGGGCAGCGACGTCCGGCGTTCGATCTGCTGGGCGACGATCTCCCCCAGCAGATCGGACTCGGTGAAATTCTTCGACCCGACGACGATGCGGTCGCTTCGGTGGCAGCCTGCGGAGAGCAGGAGGATGAGTGGCGTATAGAGCACGAGTGCCGGCCTCGTGCCGTGCCCGAAAGGGGCGGCTCGGCCTCGTAGTGGGTTTCGGCGACCCTGCTTCCTCACGTCCGCCGCCACGCGAGCCGTCGCTCAGCCAGACCCAGCAGGCCGTCGGCCGCGATCGCCATCAGCGCCGCGGGCAGGGCTCCGGCCAGAATCAGCGTGTTGTCCACCGTCGCCACGCCGCGAAAGATGTAGACTCCCAGGCCGCCGGCACCGATCGCCGCAGCGATCGTCGCGGTCCCCACACCGACCACCGTCGCCACCCGCACGCCGGCGAGGATCACCCCGAGGCTCAAAGGGAGCTCTACCAGCCGCAGGAGCTGCCCGTCCGTCATCCCCATCCCGCGCCCGGCCTCGCGGACCGCGGGGTCCACTCCGGCGATCCCGGTGTACGTGTTGCGCACGATCGGCAGGAGCGCGTACAACACGAGGGCTACGATGGCGGTCCGGGCACCGATGCCGCCCAGGAAGGGCAGTGGAATCAGAAACCCTAACAACGCGAGGCTCGGGACGGTTTGAAAGACGTTCGCCAGCCCCAACACCGGGCCTCGCCACGCGGGCCGTCGCGTGAGCGCGATGCCGAGGGGCACACCAATCAGGATGGCCGCGCCGGTCGAGATCGCGACGAGAGACACGTGCTGCCACACGAGTCCCAAAACCTCCTGCGAGTTTCGCGCATAAAACGCGAGCACGCTCATCCCGCGGCTTCCATGAAGGCTCTGCACTCGGGATTGTCCGAGCGACGGAACTCGTCCGGCGTGCCGAGGAACGCCAGACGACCTTGATGCATGAGCCCGATGCGCGTGCCGAGCAGCAGCCCTTCGCGCACGTCGTGGGTCACGAACACCATCCCCTTCCCGAGCCGGCCTTCGAGCGCCCGAAACTCGCGCTGCAGCTCGACGCGCGAGATCGGATCGAGCGCGCCGAACGGCTCGTCCAGGAGCAGGAGCGGCGGATCGGCGGCGAGGGCTCGGGCCACTCCGACGCGCTGACGCTGCCCCCCCGATAGCTCGTGCGGGTAGCGCGCGCCGAACGTGTCCGCGTCGAGGCCGACCAGGGCGAGCGTCACCGGCAGATCAGCCGCACGCTCGCCCGCCACCCGGACCTCTCCCGCGGTCGGCTCGAGCAGGCGGTTGACGAGCTTCAAGGTCGTGGTCTTGCCGGACCCACTGCGACCCAATAGGACGAGCGTCTCGCCCGTACCGACGGTGAAGGAAACGTCCTCAACCAGGGGTCGACCTTGCTCACTTTGCCCGTTCCCGCTTCCGGGCAGCGTGTAGCCGAGCCCGCTGACCTCCAACGCCGTCGTCATGCCGGCGTGGCGAGGACCATGAGGAAGCGCTGGTCGTCACTCCGTCCCTGCCACCGGGGAGAGAGTCCGGCGTCGGTGAGAATCCGGAGGAACGTGTCCGCGGTGTACTTATAGGAATGGTTCATGGCGAGTCGCTCTCCTCGGGCAAGGCGCAGGACCTGGCCCCCGAGCATCGGCTCGACATCCCGGCCAGCTCGGAAGTGCTTCGGGATCAGGTGTAGTCCGGGGAGTCGGGCATCGTCGGCCGCCTCGAACACGAGCTCGCCGTCTCTCTCCGAGATGCCCACGGCGTTCAAGGGCGCCCAGGCAAATCGGCGGTTCAACGGATTGTCGTACCCGGCGACGGTCGCATCACCCGCGTAAATCTCGCCGTCGACGAGCAGGGCGTCGTCCGGTCGCAGCAGGCGGGCCAGCTCGCGCGCCTCCGCGATAGGGTCGAAGGCGCCGAGCGTATTCCCGATGAGAAGGACGAGGCGACGCGGCGTCTCGGGGTCGGCCGTAAGTGCCTGAAGGTGAGTGGGATTGGTGAAATCCGCCTTGATCCCCTGCGTGGGGATCCCCGCACCGAGCGCGCCGGCACACGCCATCTCGAGGAGCGCCTGGCTGGTATCCACGGGAACGTAGGAGACCCGGGCGCCGTTTCCCCGTAGCGCCTCCAGGAGCAGCAGGTCCTTGTCGCCCTGTCCGGATCCGAGGCTCAGGACCTCGAGGGGCGCGGGCGGGAACTGGCGCGCCAGCTCGGCGCGCGAGCGCGCGATGAGAGACTGGGAGCGCACGAAATTGCGGTAGGCCCCATCGGAGCACAACGTCATGGAGCGTTGAGAGTTACCGGTTGACGGGTGCGACGGCAACCCGTAGGATTGACCAGACAGCCGTCTTCCTGCTTCCCTGTTGCAAGGAGGTTGCATGCAGATCGTCGAAATGCAGGAGCTCGTGCCCAGCTGTCATCGTCCCGAGATCGTCGAGACGGCGGAGCTGGTGCCAACCTGCCACTCCTGAGGGAGCGGCTAGATGCACCCGGGGGCCCGGACGCATGTCGGGCCCCCTCCGCGTTTCCTGACGTCCGGCCCCGGGCTCGGATTCGGTGGCTGGGCGGTCGGCGGGACGCGATGGGGCGCTCCCCGGGCGGAGCGCGAGCGAGTCGCGGCGGTCGAGCGCGCGATCGAACGCGGCATCACGTTCTTCGACACCGCCCCCACCTATGGCGGCGGGGCTTCCGAATCGCTGCTCGGCCGTGTGCTCCGGCCGCACCGGGAGCGCGTCGCCATCGCCACCAAGATCGGCCCTCGCGACGACCCACGTGAGTCGCTCGAAGCGTCGCTCAAGCGGCTGGCCACCGATTACGTGGACCTCGCCCAACTGCACGAGGCGGGCGAGCGCTGGGAATGGCAGCTCGAACGGCTGCGCCGGCTCCAGGACGAGGGTAAGGCGCGCGCCATCGGGGCGTGTAACGCCACCCATCTCGAGCTCGCCCGCGCACTCGAGATCGCGCCCCTCCGGAGCTATCAGGGACCATACAACCTGTTCGATCGCGACGTGGAGGAGCGCCACCTGCCCCGCTGCGACAGGCATGGAATCGCGTTCCTCGCCTACCGGCCTCTCGCATCGGGGCTCTTGGGCGGAGCCTACCGCACCGCCCCCAGCTTCCCCGAAGACGATCACCGGCAGAACATCTACTGGTTCTCGGGCTCCGAATTCGCGCGGCGCCACGGCGCCATCGAGCGGTTGGAGGGGCTCGCGCGCGGGCGTGGGACCTCGCTCGCGGCGCTGGCGTTGGCCTGGGTGCTCGCGCGCCCCGGAGTCACCATCGTGCTCGTGGGGGCCCGGACCGCCGGCCAGGTGGACGACAACGTCACCGCGGTGGAGCGGCCGCTCACCACGGACGAGGTAAGGGAAATCGACGCGATCGTGGCGCAAGCGTTTCGGCCTCTCCGCGCGACCCCCGCGGTCCGGGGTCTCGTCGCGGGGTGGGGCCCGCGGGAACGTTATATCGTCGAACAGCTGGACGGGTCGAAAACGTACGAGGCCATCGCCGCTGGGTGGACGGACCGCGGAGAGCAGCCCATGGTCGCGGCCCAGGTGAAGGTGTTCTGTGACCAACTCGCCGAGCGAGGGTTAGTAGAGTGATGCGGAAGGCGAGACTGATGGTCGGCGCGTTCTATAACCCTCATCTCGGTGGAGAACTGGCCCGGGCCGAGGGGATCGACCATCTCGCCATGGCGGATCCCCCGGGAGCGAGTGACCCGTGGTGGCAGGCGATCCGCGACCGCTACACCCTGCTGCTCCACGACTACCTCGGCCAGCTCTCCGAGCCGCTCGACGAGCGCTCGATTCAGCGTGCCCGATCCCTCGCCGAGCTGTACCGCTCACCGTGGGTGGCGGAGCACTTCCAGTGCCTCCACACTGTCGACGGCGCGTACAACCTGAACTACGTGTTTCCACCTCTCTATACCGAGGAATTCCTCGAGCGCTTCGTCTGCAACGCCGGCGCCCTGCAGGCTCGCCTCGACCAGCCGCTGGTGATGGAGAACATCCCGGGCTTTTTCGACGTGAAGGCGAGCCAAATGCCGGAGCCGGTGTGGCTGCGGCGCTTTTTCGAGGCCACCGAGGTCGGGTTTCTGCTCGACCTGCCTCACGTGTGGCTCGAGGCGCACTACCGGGACATGAAGCCGGAGCGTTGGCTCGACGAATTTCCGCTCGAGCACGTCGTCGAACTCCACGTCGCCGGCGTGGAACACGACGACGACCTTCGAGGTCCGTGGATCGCGCCTGCCGAGCCCTCGGACGAAATGCTCGCGTTCGCGGCCCACGCGGCGAGTCGCTGCCCGAACGCGAAGGCCGTCACGTTCGACGCGTTCTCGCCATCCCTCACGGCGGAGATCCTGCTCCGGAGCGTGGAGCGGATCCGGGCGGCATTGTGAGAGCGGTCGTCGCGCTGCTCCTGGCAGCGGGGCTCGGGGACACCGTGATCCCGGCCGGCACGCACATCCCGATCCGCTTCGTGCAGCGCGTCACCAGCGGCAAGGATACCGTCGGCACCGCCGTCCTGGTACAAACGATGGGCGCGCTCGTGAGCGATTCCTGCGTCGTGGTCCCCCCTTACCGCAGGGCGATGGGTCATGTCGTCGTGTCCAAGGGAGGCGGCAAGTTCGGCCGACACGGCAAGCTCGGGTTGCGGTTCGATTCGCTCGAGGTACGACCGGGTCGGTGGGTGGCGATCTCGGGACTCCTGGACACCCTCGAGTACACCAAGCCGGCGTTCCTCACCGATTCGGGGCTCGTGTCGAGCGGGAAGACGTCCGTGGCGGGGGTCGGCAAGAAGCTCGTGCCGGCGGGGGTCGCCGCCGCCGCCGACATCGCTGCCGTTCCCGTCGCGCTGCTCGGCGGCTACTCGTTGATGCACCGGGGCCCCCCCGTGCGGATCCTCCCCGGCGAAATCGGCGGCCTCAGGCTCACGGCGCCGCTGACGGTCCCCGACGCAGGCCGCTGCGACCCCTTGACGGCCAACCGCGAGCTGACGGACCCGCCCGCGCTTCCCAAATTCCTGCCGCGCTCCGAAAATCGCACCGGGACGGCGCTCGGCGACCCGTTCAACGTGCTGCTGATCGGCACGGAGGCGGCGATCGACAGCGCGTTCCGCGGCGTCGGATGGATCCCGGCGCAGAAGCGGTCGGTCATGACGGTCACCAGAGAGATCACCGCGGCCATCGCGAGCCGGCCGGCGATGAACGCCCCCGTGAGCACCCAGTACTTCGAGGGGCGGCCTCAGGATCTGGCCTACGAGCTGCCCGGGCCGAACGTGCGCATCCGGCATCACATCCGGATCTGGCTGCTCGACACGCTCGCCCAGGTCTGGGTGGGCGCGGCCAACAAGGACGTGGGGGTCATCTTCAAGCCGTGGGAGCCGCAAGCCACGCATCGGATCGAGCCCCACATCGATCACGAGCGCGACCGCGTCGTGCACGACCTCGAAGCGAGCGGGTGCGGCGATTTCCTCGACTACATGACGCTTCCCGGCGCCATCACCGAGGGGCGGAACGTCTCCGGTCAGAAGATCGTGACGGACGGCCGCACCGCGGTCGTGCAAGTGCGAGGCTGTGGGCCGCCGCTCACGCCATAATGCCCCCTTCTT
>QHUC01000137.1 GCA_003221045.1 Gemmatimonadota bacterium
CCTCGAAGCGGGCGTCCAGCCCCTCGGCGGAGCTCGGCCCCGCGTAGACGTGAAACCAGCCGGGCTCCACGACGAACTTCATGTCCTCATCGTACAGGCCGAGTCGTCGGGGTGGGATGGACAGCTCAACGGTCTGGCTCTCGCGAGGACCGAGCGGCACCCGGCGGAAGTCCACGAGCTGCCGCACCGGGCGGGTGACGCTCGCTACCTCGTCATGCACGTAGACCTGGACCACTTCGGTGCCCGCGCGGGTCCCGGTGTTCGTGATGGTGACGCGCACGCGCAGCGTGTCTCGAGTTCCGATCTGCGTCGCACTCAATCGCAGGTCGGAATACCGGAATTGCGCATAGCTCAATCCGTAGCCGAACGGGTAGAGCGGCGTGGGCGGCAGGTCGAGATATTGCGAGGTGAAGTGATCCGTGGCGGACCACGGTCTACCCGTGTTCGTGTGGTTGTAGTAGATCGGCACCTGCCCGACGGAGCGCGGGACCGTCACCGGTAGCTTGCCACTCGGATTGACGTCGCCGAAGAGGATGTCCGCGACGGCGTGCCCGGTTTCCACGCCCAGGAACCACGTCTCGACAATCGCCGGCACGTGCTCGGCGGCCCACGGCAACGCCAGTGGTCTCCCATTCATCAGCACGAGCGCCACGGGCGTGCCGGTGCGCGCGACCGCTTCGAGCAGCTGCTCCTGTACGCCAGGGAGTCCGAGGGTGGATCGACTGGACGCTTCGCCGCTCATGTCCTGCGTCTCGCCCAACACCACGACGGCGATATCCGAGCGGCGCGCGATGCCGAGGGCCTCTGCGAAGCCTGCCGTGGACGTATCCGTAACGTGGCAGCCCCGCGCGTATCGCACGACGGTGCCACGGGGGGCCCGTGCCTTGAGACCCGCGAGCACCGTCACGACGTCCCCCGAGTCACCCAACGCGTCCCAGGGCCCGAGGGGGTCGTTGCGACTGTCGGCGAGAGGGCCGATGACCGCCACGTGCCTGGCCTGGCTGCCGAGCGGTAGGAGAGCGCGGTCATTCTTCAAGAGCACGATCGCTTCGCCCGCGACCGTTCGCGCCAGGCGCCGCGCGTCGGGCGTGAGCGTGACGGCCCGCTCACGCGCGGGATCGGCACCGCGATAGGGATGATCGAACAGCCCGAGCCGCGCCTTGGCCCGCAACACGCGTCGCACCGCATCGTCCACCGTCGCCTCGGCAACGGCGCCGCCGCGAACCAGTGTAGCCAGATCGTCCGCGTAGATGCTGCTCTGCATGTCCATGTCGAGGCCCGCTCGGAGCGCCAGCGCACCGGCGGCGGCCGGGCTGCCTGCGACACCGTGCGCCTGCAGCTCTTTGACGGCGGTCCAGTCGCTTACCACAAGCCCGCTGAAGCCCCATTCACCCCGCAGCACCGTGGTGAGTAGCCAGCGATTGGCGGAGCTCGGAATGCCGCCGATCTCGTTGAACGACGCCATGATGCTCCCCGCGCCCGCCGTGATCGCGGCGTGGAACGGCGGGAGATACACCTCGCGCAGGGTGTGCTCCGAAACCTCGGGCGTGTTGTAGTCGCGGCCGCCCTCCGCCGCACCGTAGGCGGCGAAGTGTTTCGCGGTCGCGAGGAGGTTGTCGAATCCGAGCGTGTCACCCTGGAAGCCGCGCACCCGCGCGGCGGCGAACGCCGATCCGAGCTCCGGATCCTCCCCCGCTCCCTCCGCGATGCGCCCCCAGCGGGGGTCGCGGGCGATGTCCACCATCGGCGCGTAGGTCCAGTTCACACCCGCCGCGGCGGCCTCGCGCGCCGCGGCGCCCGCGGTGGCTCGAGCAGCGGCGGTGTCCCAGCTGCTCGCCTCGGCGAGCGGGATCGGGAAGATGGTGCGATAGCCGTGGATGACGTCGTAGCCCAGGAGGAGAGGGATCTTAAGACGCGATTCTTCTACGGCGACGCGTTGTGCCTCATGGGTGGGCGTGGCTCCCACGACGCCGAGGAACCCGCCGACTCGACCCTGGCGGACGAGCGCGAGCTGCGCAGCGCTGGCGGTGCCGTGCTCGCCTGCCGCGATCAGGTTGAGCTGCCCGAGCTTCTCTTCGAGGGTCATCCGCTCGAGCAACGAATCGACGAGGCGCTCGCGCGCGTCCCGCGGCATCGTTGGCCCGGTCGACGCGAGCGCGAGCCCCCCCCCCGACAGGGCGACGAGAACGCTCAGCTGGATGAGTCGAGACAATCTCAGTCGGCGAGCTTCTTGGCGAACCCGATGATCCGATCGAGCGCCTTCTGAATGTTTTCCGAGGAGGCGGCATACGAAAGGCGAACGTAGCGGTCGTCGCCGAATGCCGCGCCCGGCACCAACGCCACACCGTTGGTGGTGATCAAGCGCGTACAGAACTCCGTCCCGCCGATCCCACCGAACGAGTCCACGCGGAAGAAAAAGTAGAACGCACCCAGGGGCTCGACGAACTCGACGCCGGGCAGCTCCTGGCGGAACCGCGCGACCACCAGGTCGCGTCGCTTGCGGAACTCGGCGACCATGCGCGTCACGTCCTGCTCCACCCGCTCGTCACTGAGGGCCGCCGCCGCGGCGAACTGCGCAGGGTGATTCGCGCCGGTCGTGGTGTGCGACTGCAGCGCCGCGATCGCCTTGGCCGCGGGGCCGGGCGCGAGCGCGAAGCCGATCCGCCACCCGGTCATCGCATACGCTTTGCTCACACCCGAGATCACGACCACGCGCTCGAGCATCTCGTCGGGAAGGTCGAGGAACGACGGCGCGGGACCGGTGCCGTAATGGATGCGGCGGTAGATCTCGTCCGCGACGACCCATACCCTGCGGTCCCGCGCCCAATTGGCGATGGCCTTGATCTCGGCATGTGTGTACACCGCCCCCGTCGGGTTGCAGGGCGAGCACAGAATCAGCCCCCGAGCGCCCGGCACCACCCGGTCGAGATCACGAACGCTGACCTTGAGGCTCCACTCGGGCTCACCCTGGACGAGCACCGGTCGGGCACGCGCCAGATATACGATCTGCGGATACGACACCCAGGCGGGCGCGGGGATGGCCACGACGTCGCCCGGCCCGAACAGCGAGAAGCACGCGTTGAAAAGCGCCTGCTTCGAGCCGTTCGATACGACGATGTTGTCGGCGTTCACGGGACGTCCGCCGGACAAGAGGGACAGATGCTTCGCCGCGGCGGCGCGCAGCTCGAGGATCCCCTCGTTCGCGGGGTAATGCGTCTTCCCTTCGCGGATGGCGCGCACGCCCGCGTCCGAGGGAATAGAAGGGGTGGGGAAGTCCGGCTCCCCCGCTCCCAGGTCGATCACGTCCTCGCCCGCCGCCTTGCGGCGCTTGGCTTCCTGCGAGATCGCGATCGTCGCGGAGGTCTCGAGGTGTTGCAGGTTGGGCGACAAACCGGACGGCGGACTCATGGTCGAGAGGATAGCCCTACCGGGCAAGAGCACGCAACCGGCCGTTTGCCTTCGGGCTCACGGGATTGTACCATCCTCTCGAGCCATCGCCCTTTGACAATCGAGGATCGTGTGACGGCAGCAGACACAAAGGCCGCGCTCGAGCGCGGCCGACCGGTCGTGTTCGTGCGACCGCCGGCGGCGGAGCAGGCGCGGGACCTGTGGGATGTGCTGGGTGCCCTCACCGCGGGGCATGGCCCCGGGGTCGGTCCACCCGTGGTGATCATCTGCGCCGACGACACCGCCGCGGCCGAGTGGGCCGCAGCCACGCCCGTCGCGGGGCGCGTTCACGCCGTCACCGGCCTCACCCGTACCGCTCACCTCCTCAACCAGGGCGTCGTTCAGGTTCTCGCCGGCGGGGTCACGGACCTCGCCGCCCTCGTCCAGCGCGCGGTCCTGAAGCTCGAACGCGTCTCTACGGTGATCGTGGCCTGGCCCGAGACGTTGATCGCCCGCGATCACGCTGCGACGCTCGATACCCTGCTCGGCGAGACGCGGGACGCCCGCCGAATAATCCTGAGCTGGAATCCCGCGCTGCTTGCCGACTTCCTCGAGCGGCATGCGCGCCGGGCCGAGGTCGTGGGGAAAGCTGGAGTGGACGAGAGCGGCAGATTGTTGCCGCCGGTCTGCCGCGCTCGCTATGCGATCGTTCCGTTGTTCCGTCGTTCCGTCGCTATCCAGGACACGATTGACGCCGTCGGCGCAGCGAGGCCGTTCATCTGGAGCGGCGGTCCGATCGTGTCCCCGCCAGAAGCCCCCGATGCCGTGCTCTGTGACACGCTCCCGACCCGCGACGAGCTCGCCGCCCTCGCTAAGATCGGCGAGCCGGTGCTCTTGCTCAACGCCACCCAGCTTCCCTACGCCCGCTCGATTGCGACGCTCACACCGATTGCGCTTCCGTCGGCGGCGGATCGCGCGCGCGACCGCTCCGAGGCGCTACGCGAGCAGGTAGCGCAGCGGCTCGCGGCCGGTACCGTGGACGCGGAGCTCTCGCTCCTCGATCCGTTGTTCCAGCGGTTCGACCCGGCCGAAGTTGCGGCGGCTCTGCTCGCGATGCTCGGCGAGCGGGAACGAGAGAAGAAGGAAGGGACGAGCTCTGCACCCCCTGTTGGTGCGCGCGTGAAGGTGTTCGTCAACGTGGGGAAGAAGGACCGGGCGTCCGCCAAGGACCTGGTGGGCGCTTTGATTCGCGAGGCCGGCCTCGCCAAGAGCGACATCGGCCGGATCGACGTGCGGGACTCATTCAGCCTGGTCGAGCTTGCACCCTCCGCGGCGCAGCAGGCGGTCCAGAAGCTCGCGGGGGCCACGATCCGGGGGCGTCGCGTAACCCCGCGGCTCGATCGCGACAGCTAACTGGAACGCGCGTTCGGCGACCCGGTACAATGCGGGTGCCATCCGGAATCACGCGCGTCCAACCCGTTGTCTTGAGCGGCTACCACGGATCACCGACGACCGGCCAAGTCACGATCCAGACGTTCGATCGCGAGCAGCGTCTGCGCCGCGCGTTCGCTGGATTAGGGAAGTGGTGGGCCGTCGCGCTGTTCAGCGTATTCATTCCGGTCGCGCACTTCGTGCTGGTCCCGTCGTTCCTGGCGTACGGTGCGTGGCAA
>QHUC01000138.1 GCA_003221045.1 Gemmatimonadota bacterium
GACGGGCCGTGATCACGGACCTCCGGTACGCAAACTGGTGTCTCCCATACGTCCCGCCTGATGATCGCGGCGCCGGGGGCTCGTTCGTCGCGCCGGAAGTCCGGGCGGGCGGCGCGGGCGAACCGGCGAGCGACGTCTTCGCCGTCGCGGCCCTCGTGTACTATGTCCTCACCGGCCAGGCACCCGACGCCGATCCTGCGCGCCTCACGCCGCCGCGCCAGCTGCGGCCCGCGGTCCCTGCGGCGCTCGAGCGCGTCTTGTTGCGGGCGCTGCAGACTGCGCCGGGCGACCGGTATTACACGGCCACCGAGATGCTCGAAGACTTCGTGAGCGACGCGGGGGTCTTCCATGAGCCCGCCGCGCCCCCCCAGGTGGCCGAAGCGGGGTTCGAGGGTAGACTGCGGCGCGCCCTGGGCGACGACTACGAGCTGCTCGACGAGGTGGGGGCGGGCGGCTTCGGCCGGGTGTACCGCGCACGCGACCTGGGACTCGAGCGTGACGTGGCGATCAAAGTGCTGCACCCCTCGCTCACCGCCGATCCCGCGGTGATGGAGCGATTCCGCCGGGAGGCGCAGCTCGCCGCTCGGCTCCGTCACCCGAGCATCGTCAGCATCTACGACATCATGAGCCGGGCGGGGTTGCAGTGGTACACGATGGAGCTGGTTCCCGGATCGAGCCTGGCGCAGCTCGTGAGCCGGCGCGGACCGCTTCCGGTCGAGCAGGCCGTCCGGATGCTCGACCAGGGGCTGTCGGCCCTCGAGCACGCGCACGCGCTCGGCCTGATCCACCGGGACCTGAAGCCGGAGAACATGTTGATCGAGCCGGACGGGCGGCTGCGCATCACGGACTTCGGGCTGGCGCTGGCGCTGCGCGGCGACGCCCGATTCGGGGGCGCGACTTCGCGCAGCGGAACGCCGCAGTTCGCCGCGCCAGAACAGCTCTTGGGTGAACGGGTGGAGCAGCGGGCGGACCTGTACTCGCTCGCCGCGGCGACGTACTTCGCGTTGCTCGGCCGCCCGCCATTCGAGGGGGCCACGCCCGAAAGCATTCTCGCCCGCCAGACGACCGACGATCTGCCGCTGCTCCATGCCGCACGGCCCGAGGTGCCGCGCGAGCTCGAAGACGTGCTGCGAACCGCGCTCGCGAGCGATCCGGCCGCGCGGTATCCCACCGCCACGGCGTTCCGCGAGGCCGTGCGCCGGTCGCGGGGGTTCTGGCGTCGCTTCCAGACCATGCTTCGCGGCTAGGAGCCCGACCAGGGATGTCCCGTCCCCATCCTGCACGACGTTCCGACACGTCCAGTTCTTGAGAGGTCACCCAGGGAGGTACGTCATGCGCGCGCTGAGTCTGGTGTTCACGGTGGTATTGGCCACGGCCTGCGGCGGCTCGAGCCCGACAGGAGGTGGCGGCAATCCCCCACCTGGCGCGAGCGTCAACATGCTCGAGTACCAGTTCTCACCGGAAACCCTCAGAGTCGCCGCAGGCACGATCGTCCAATGGAGCAATGGGGGGACGACGGATCACACGTCGACGAGCGATGCCTCCGGGTGGGACAGCGGCGCCTTGGCTCCACCCCATGCCCCCAACTCCTGTCCCTACCCTCCGTGCGGCGACGTGCCCGGAGCGACGTTTCAATTCCGTTTCGTCAACGCGGGGACCTACCCGTACCACTGCAGCTTCCACAGCGCCCTCGGAATGAAGGGTGTTGTGATCGTCTCACCGTGACTACCGCCAGCGAAAGATCCGCAGCGCGACGACGAAGCTGACGAGGCCCCACGCCGCCACGATGCCGAGCGGCGCGCCGAGCCGGGCGAGCGAGCTGCCGTCGATCATCACGGCCCGGAGCGCGTCGTTCAGTGCCGTAAGCGGCAGCGCCTTCACGAACGGCTGCATCGCGTCCGGGAATCGGGCATACGAGAAGAACGTGCCCGAGAGAATCCACATCGGGAGCATGACCAGGTTCATGAGGCCCGAGACCGCCTCGATGGTGCGTGCCCGGCTGGCCACCAGCATCCCGAGCCCGGCGAACGACAGGGAGCCGAGCACGGTGATCCCCGCGACGGCGCCGAGCGACCCCCGGACCCCTACATGAAACATCCACCAGCCGAACCCGACTAACGCCGCGACCTCGACGAAGAGGAATACCAGCCGCGACAGGACGAACGACAGGAGGTAGTCGCTTCGGCGCATGGGGGTTGCCATGAATCGCTTGAGCAGCTTCTTGGTCCGGGCCTGGACCACCGAGAAGCCGACGCCCCACAGCCCACTCCCCATCAGGTTCATCCCCAAGAGGCCGGGGATCAGGAAATCGATATAGCGCGAGCCGGGCTCGGTCACCCGCTCCTCGGTCACGCGGGCGGGATCGACGCGTCCGCGGGACCGCTGCAGTGCCTCATCGGCCTCGAGGCGCGCCAGGCGACTCTCGGTGCGCGTCGAGTCGAAGCGATATACCACGGTTTCGCCCGGCACCACGAGCAGCGCCAGCCGTCCGGTGCGGAGCTGCAGTCGTGCCTGGCTCGAATCGAGCACTACGGCCGAGAGCCCGGGAGCGCGGGCGAGCGTCGCGGCGACGGCGCTGTCGCCCGACCCCTGCTGCACGGCCACGCGGAGCTCGCCAGGCCCGCGGTTGCGGAACGCAATGCCGAGCGCGAACGCCAGCACAATCGGGAAGCCGAACACCCAGAAAATTGCCTCGGGCTCGCGGTAGAACTCGCGCATGCGCGCGAGGCTGAGCTGCACCAGGGGATGATCACTCATCGCGGAGCTGCCTTCCGGTGAGCGAGACGAACACGTCCTCGAGCGTGGCATGGTGGGTGGCGAGCAGGGAGAGCTCGGCGCCGCGGCGTTCGAGCAATGCGAGGAGCGCGGGCACGGCGCGGTGCACCTCCTCGACCGTGAGCGCGATGCGATCCACCGCCGGCCGCACCGCGCGCACACCGGGCAGCGCCGCGAGCTCCTCTGTTGCAGGCGCGACCGGTCGGCCCGAACCGTCCGCGAGCGCGAACTCCACCACATGCTCGGCGCCGAGCGAAGCGATCAAGGAGCGTGGCGAACCCAGGGCGATGATCCTTCCGTGATCCATGATCGCCACCCGGTCGCACAGCCGCTCCGCCTCTTCCATGTAATGGGTCGTGAGCAGGACCGTGCCGCCGGCTGCGCGGAACCGCCCGATCACCTCCCAGAGCTGGCGTCGCGACTGGGGGTCGAGCCCCGTGGTGGGCTCATCGAGGAACAGCAGCTCGGGCCGTGAAACGAGCGCGCACGCCACCGCCAGGCGCTGCTTCTGCCCGCCGGACAGCTTCCCCACCCAGGATGTGCGCTTCTCCTCGAGCTCGACAAGCGCGAGCACCTCTTCGACAGAATGCGCCGACCGGTAAAAGCTGCGAAACAGCCGCACCGTCTCCTCGACCGTGAGCTTGTCGGCGAGCTGGGTGTCCTGCAGCTGGATGCCCAAGCGCTCCCGCAACGCACGGCTCTCGCCCGTGCCCCGCGTCCAACGCATGCCGAGGACCTCGACTTCGCCCGAGTCCGGGGCGGTCAACCCTTCGAGGATCTCGATCGTGGTCGTTTTGCCGGCGCCGTTCGGCCCGAGGAGGCCGAAGCATTCGCGCGCCTCGACGGTCAGGTCCAGTCCGGCGACCGCCACGACGTCCGCGTAGCGCTTGACGAGCCCGACACAGCGAATGGCAGCCAGGGCTAGCTCTTCTTCCTGGGCTCCGGCGGTTCCGGCGGGGCCATCGCGTGCTTTATGGCCGCCTCGAGCTGCATGTTGAGGCTGTTCACGGCATCGCTCAACGCACGAATCTTCATGTTGATCCCGCCGCCACGGCCCGCCATGACCGACATCGTCCCCGCGACGTCCGCGATGGTTCCGATGTTCGCGGTGAGCGCGCGCTGGCGCATCTGGGATGAAGCGTTGACGATCTTCTCGCTCAGCTGTTGTATGGTGCGGGTCTGGCCGGCCCGATTCGACTCGAGCTCCTTCACCAGGTGCATGAGGTGCTCGGCGGCGTGTCGGAACTCTTCGATCTCCTCGATGCGCCGCATCTGCTCGGCCGTGAGCTTCTGTTGGGCCACGGAGCCTCAGTTCCCCGCCGCCAGGGCTTCCGCGAGTACCCGCCCGTCGAGCGGCTCGGCGGGGGTCAGGCCGAGCAGTCGCGCGAGCGTGGGTGCGATGTCCACCGTGCTGACGCGCCGGTCGTAGGTGCCCCGCCGGATCTCGGGGCCCATGAGGATCAGGGGCACGTGCGCGTCCGCATCGGTGGGCTGGCCGTGCATCGCGATCGGCGGGTTGGGAGGGGGATAGGTCCAGATCGAGTACGGCTTCAGTGTCACCACCAGCTCCACGCCCGCGTCGGGCGGCACCTGATGAATCCAGCGGCGCACCACGGCATCGGTCGTGTCCTGCGCCGCGAGGTCCGCAGGCCGATCCACGCGCGCCACGCCGGGCAGCCCTCGTAACTGCCCTGCCAGGTCCGCGATCACGCTGTCCACGTTCACGCCCTGGGCAGCGAGCCGCGGCCGGTCCGCGAGCAGCAGCATCCCCGTATCGAACTGCAGCCAGTCCCGCCCGCCGGCGCGCCGGTCCAGGGCGGCGTTCGCGCTCGCGATCAGGCTGTCCGGAATGACTCGCACCGCGTCCCGCCGGCCAAGCGCGCGGGACCGCTCCGGATACGGGGTCACGCCGTGATCGGCGGTGAGGACCACCAGCACGTTGCCCGTCCCGTATCGTACGAACAGCTGCTGCAGGAACGTGCCAAGATACCGGTCGAGCCGGAGAATTTGATCGTGGATCTCGCGGGAGTCGGGACCAAAGGCGTGGCCGATCGCGTCCGTGGTCGAGAGGCTGACGGCGAGCAGGTCCGTCGCCCCGCGCCCGCCCAGACGCAGCGCGCGAGTGCCCTCGAGCGCAAACGCGAGGGTGAGCGAGTCCATCGTCGGGATGCCGGCGAGCGCCACCGCGGCCTGCGCGCTGTCGGCGGGCAGGTGATGCGGGAACATGAAGCCCGCGCCGCCATTCTCGTACGGGACGCTATCCGGCTCGGGGTAGTCCCGTGCGGGAAGCAGCAGGTTCCACACCGCTCCCGCTTCCTCGAACGGCAGGCGTCGCGCGTTGAAGGCTCGCACCCACAGCGGCAGCGAGTCTCCGTAATAGCGGCTCGTCGTGAAGTACCCCGACTGGTACCAGTACACCGACTGCTTGGCGCGGCCGATCGGCAGGATCGGACCCGCCAGTCCAATCAAGGGCGCGGTCGAGTCCAGCACCCCCACGGTGTTGGCGATGATGCCCGTGTGGGCGGGCCAACGGCCCGAGAGGATCGTCGAGTGTCCCGGAGCGGTCTCGGTGACCGCGTGGTCCTGATAGGCGTCTCTGAAAACCGCGCCTTCGCGCAGGAGCAAGCGGAGGCCGCCCTGCAGCTGGGGGCGATAGCGGTCCAGGTAGTCCGGCCGCAGCTGGTCGACGGTGATGACCACGACGAGCCGCGGCCGAGGGGACGGAGCGGGTGCAAGCCCCACCGCGGCGAGCACCCATAAGACGGAGCGAGTCATGCCCGCAAAAATACACCGAGGCGTGCTACGCTGTAGCGGCTACCGGCTCCTCGCTACGGACGCGAGTGGCAATGAGGAGCGCGCAGGCGATGATTACAGCACAGGCAAAAAACGGCACCCGGGGCCCGAGGCTCTGATAGGCAAACCCCGCCCAGATCGGCCCGATCACGCTCGCGACACCGCGCAGCGCCTGTTGGACACCCAGCACCAGGCCGTACTCGTGTCGGTCCGCGCGGTGGCTCACGAGTGCAGAGTTCGCCGGAAAAAGAAGCGCCGTGCCGAGGGGCAGGAGAGTCTGGCACACCAGAAAGACGGGTACCGAGGCCGCGAGCGGAATGAGCAGGTAGCCCAGTCCGTATAGCGCCGCCCCGAGCCGCATCGTCCGCACCTCCCCAAAGCGTTCGTTGATCGGCCCCACCACGAACGCCCGCATGAGCACCCCCACGCCGCCGAACACGATGAAGAACCACCCGATGTTCGTTTCGTTGATGCCGAAGCGCTGCGACAGGTACAGCGCGAAGACGGGCGGAGTCGAGTTGTAAGCCAACATCGCGACCGCGTAGATCCAGATGAGATGAGCCACGGGCCGGCTGGGATACCGCACGACCTCCCACACGGCATCCCGCACCGGGCGCGGCGGCGGAGGGGGCACATGGCGACCGCTCGCCGTCGTGCGATGCGAGAGGGGCACGCGTGACTCGGGGAGCCACCGCCACGCGAAGATCACGTTCAACAAGCACAATCCGGCCGCGACGAGCCCCGGGGCGGTCTCCCCCCAGCGGGCGGCGATCGATGCGAGCCCCGGCCCGACGATCACGCCGGCGCTCGTCGCGGCGGACAGCCAGCCGAGGGCTTTCGCGCGCTCGTGCGGCTCCATGGTATCGGCCACATAGGCTTGTGCGACGCCGGTCGTGCCGCCGCCGAGCCCCTGAACGAACCGTGACGCGAACAGCAGCCACAGCGAGCCGGCGAACCCGAAAATCACATAGGCGATCGTCGATGCCGAAAGCCCGACCAGGAGTACCGGGCGGCGGCCGTAGTGATCCGACACGCGGCCCCAGATCGGTGAGGACGCGAGCTGCGCGATCGGAAACGAAGCGGTCAGGAACCCGATGGTCGCGGGGTCCGCGTGCAGGCGGAGCGCATACAGCGGCAGGAGGGGCAACACCATCATGAGCCCGATCATGTCCACGAACGCCACGGCCATGAGGACCGACATCCGCTTCATCGTCTCGCTCCCAGGCCGAGGATCGCCGCGCTCACCAGCATCTCGAGTCGGCGAACGAAAGCCCCACCCCCGCTCCACGTCAATCTCCGCCAAGCGGGCAG
>QHUC01000139.1 GCA_003221045.1 Gemmatimonadota bacterium
CTCACCGTCCTGGTCGCGCTCGGCGCTGCGCTGCTCGTCAATGCGAAGCTCGTCCGGCTCAAGGGATTCTTCCGCACCGCCTACTTCGCCCCGTGCGTCACCACCATCGTCGCCATCGCGATCGTGTGGCGCTATCTGTACCACCCCCGCTACGGGCTCGTGAACGCCGCCCTAGCCACGGTCGGTATCGGGCCCATCGACTGGCTCGGCGACGCGCGCTGGGCGATGCCGGCGATCATCCTACTGGTGGTGTGGCGCAACTTCGGCTACAACATGTTGATCTTCGTGGCCGGCCTGCAGCGCATTCCCACACAGCTGTACGAGGCGGCGGAGCTCGATGGCGCGGGGTGGTGGGCGCGCTTCCGCCACATCACCCTGCCTCAGCTCGCGCCCACACTCCTGTTCGTGGGCATCATCACCGCCATCGGATTTTTCCAGCTCTTTGCCGAGCCGTACGTGATGACACAAGGCGGGCCCCTGAAGAGCACGCTGACCATGGTGCTGTACATGTACGAAGAAGGATTCCGCTGGTGGCGCCTCGGGTCCGCGGCGGCGATCGCCTTCGTGCTGTTCGTCGTCATCCTCGCCTTCACGCTGCTCCAGCTCAAGATTCAGCGGGAGGAGCCGTGAAGGGGGAGCGGCGTATCCAGCAGGTCCTGCTGCACGCTGCCCTGCTGGCCGGCGCGGTCGCAACGCTCGTACCGCTCGTCTGGATGGTCTCGGCATCGCTGATGCCCACGGGACAGGCTAACACGTATCCGCCCCGCTTTTTCCCGAGCCGGGTGACGTTCGAGCATTACGCCGAGCTGTTCACGCGCCTGTCCCTCGGCCGCTACCTCTTCAACAGCACCGTGGTGGCGGTGTCGGCCACGCTCTGCTCCCTGCTCTTCAATTCCATGGCCGGATATGCGCTCGCCAAGCTGCAGTTTCGCGGACGCGGGCCGGTGTACCGCGTGCTGCTCGCCGGCCTGGTGGTACCGGCGCAGGTGACGATGCTGCCCTTGTTTCTCTTGCTCCGGGCCATGGGCCTGGTGAACACGTACGCCGGCGCCATCGTGCCCGCGATGGCCACGATTTTCGGCATCTTCCTCATTCGCCAATACGCCCTCTCGATTCCCGACGATCTGCTGGACGCCGCGCGGCTCGACGGCAACCTGGTGGGTGAGCATGTGAAAGACACCGAGCTCATGATGGCGGGCTCCGTGCTCACCGTGCTGCCGGTGGTGGTGCTGTTCATCCTCCTCCAGCGTCACTACGTCGAAGGGATCATGGCGGGCAGCGCGAAGGGTTGAGAGGACTAGATGCAGCGGGTGGCAGTCCTGACGAGCGGGGGCGACGCGCCCGGAATGAACGCGGCGCTGCGTGCGGTCGTGCGGGTAGGGAGCGCACGCGACCTCGAGATCATCGGCGTGCGGCAGGGGTTCTCGGGGCTCATCGACGGACAGCTCCGGCCGCTCGGCGCGCGAGACGTGGCCGGGATCATTCACCTGGGCGGCACCATGCTCGGCAGCGCTCGGGCACCGGAGTTCCGCGAGCCCGAGGGACGCGACAGGGCGCTTGCGATCCTGAACAAACACCGCATCGACGGGATCGTCGTGATCGGTGGGAACGGGTCGCTCGCCGGCGCCCACGCGCTGTCGACCTCGGGGTTCCCGGTGGTCGGCGTCGCGTCCACGATCGACAACGACGTCAACGGCGCGGATATCACGATCGGTGTCGACACCGCCCTGAACATCGCCCTCGAAGCCATCGACCGTCTCAAGACCACTGCCTCGTCACATCAGCGCGCGTTTCTGGTCGAGGTCATGGGACGGAACTTCGGCTATCTGGCCCTCATGGCCGGGATCGCGGGCGGCGCCGACGTGGTGGTCATCCCCGAGGTGGAGACCGACCCTGATGCAGTCGTTCGGGGATTGAAGGACGCCTACACGCTGGCCAGCCATACCGGCGCCGCGGCCGTCGATCGCCTGGTGGCAGGCGAGTCCGGGACCTTCATTGCACTGGTGAAGGGGTCGATCGCGGCCCTGCCGCTCGTGCGGGTGCTCACTCCCAAGCCACCGCCGGACCCCGAACTGGTTAAGCTCGCGCAGCTCCTGGCGCGCTGAGGGCCTCGCCGTCGAACAAGGCCGCGCCGTGGGTGCGCACGACGTCCGCGTAGAACCGTGCGCTCGCTTTGGGGGTCCGCCGCTGCGTCTCGAAGTCCACATGTACGATCCCGAAGCGCTTCGAGTAGCCGTGACTCCACTCGTAGTTGTCCAGCAGGGACCAGGCGAAATAGCCCCGCAGATTCACGCCGCGGCGGATGGCGTCCAGGGCCCCGCGGAGGTGCCCCCGGTAATAGTCGACCCGCAGCGGATCTTCCATCGCACCATTCGTGGACTGCGCCGGATCCGGGAACGCAGCGCCGTTCTCCGTGACGTACAGGGGCAGGTCGCCGGCCCCCCCCCGGTCGCGCACCCAGATCAGCGTCTCGGCGAGGCCGGGGGCGTAGACCTCCCAGCCCGTGTCCGTGTACACGCTTTGGGGTTGGCGCGCCGTGGCGGCGCGCGCCGGGAGGGCCGTGTCGTCGTGGCGCGTGACGCCGCGCGTGTAATAGTTGACGCCCAGGAAATCGATCGGCTGGCGAATCAGGCGCAAATCTGCGTCGGGGACGGCGGGCCATGCCTCGCCGAACATCTCGGCGAGCTCGGCCGGGTACGCGCCCGAGAGTACCGGCTCGAGATACTGCCGGTTCATGTACGCGTCGGCCCGACGCGTGGCCGCGAGGTCCTGCGTGGAGCTCGACGCGGGATGTTTTGGCTCGAGATTCACCACTAGGCCGATCTGGTGCTTCCCCTCGGCGCGGTACGCCTGCACGGCCATGCCGTGGGCGCGCAGCAGGTTGTGGCTCACGCGTGGCGCCTCGACCAGGCTCCGATGCCCTGGGGCGAGGGCCCCGTGCAGGTACCCGCCGTCCGCCACGACCCACGGCTCGTTCAAGGTCGCCCACAGCGGCACGCGGTCGCCTAGCGCGCGAAACGCGACCTGCGCGTAGTCCGCGAACCAGCTTGCGATCTCCGGGTTGAGCCAGCCGCCGGCGTCGTCCAGCGCTTGCGGCAAGTCCCAGTGGTACAGGGTGACCGTAGGCTGGATCCCCCGCTCGAGCAGGGCGTCGACCAGGCGATCATAGAACGCGACCCCGCGCGGGTTGACCGCTCCCTTCCCCGCGGGCAGAATCCGGCTCCAGGAGACGCTGAAGCGGTAGGCGTTCAACCCGAGCTGCTGCATCAGCGCGACGTCGTCCTTGAAGCGCCGGTAATGATCGCAGGCGACGTCGCCGGTGTCGCCGTTGTGCGTGCGGCCCGGCGTGTGCGCGAAGCGGTGCCAGATGCTCGGCCCCGCCCCGTCCGCGAGCGGCGAGCCCTCGATCTGGTAGGCGGACGTCGCCGTGCCCCACAGAAAGCCCGGGGGGAACGTCGGGGCGGGGGCGGTCTGTTCACTCATGCGAGCGATCGGTGCTCATGGCCAAGGTGACACTCGTCGGCGTCCGCAAAATATACCAAGAGGGGAGCCGGACCCGAGTCGCCGTGGACGGCGTGGATCTCGCGGTGCCGGACGGAGAGTTTGTCGTGCTCGTCGGCCCCTCCGGGTGTGGCAAGAGCACGACCCTCCGCATGATCGCCGGGCTCGAGTCGATTTCGGCCGGCGAAGTGCGCATCGGCGAGCGCGTCGTCAACGACGTCGCCGCGAAGGACCGGAACATCGCCATGGTGTTCCAGAACTACGCGCTGTATCCGCACATGAGCGTGTTCGAGAACATGGCGTTCGGGTTGAAGCTGCGCGGCATGGCGCGGGCCGACATCGACACCCGCGTCCGGGAGGCGGCGGAGCTGCTTGGCCTCGGCGGTTTGCTCGACCGCAAGCCCCGGCATCTCTCGGGCGGGGAGCAGCAACGCGTCGCGTTGGGACGCGCTCTGGTGCGCAAGCCGGATGTGTTCCTGTTCGACGAGCCGCTCTCGAACCTGGATGCCAAACTGCGCGTGCAGATGCGACGCGAGATCGCCCGCCTCCATCGTGAGCTCCGCGCCACGATGCTGTACGTCACTCATGATCAGGCGGAGGCGATGACCCTGGGGGACCGGATCGTGGTCCTGAACGGTGGCCGGGTTCAGCAGATCGACACGCCGCTCGGCGTGTACCGCGCGCCGCGGGCCCCACTGGGGCCGGGTGCTGGCGTCGCGCGAGGGCCAGCCCGTCCTCCTCGGTATCCGGCCGGAGGACGTCCGCGTCGCCGACCAGGCTGACGGAGGCGTACGCATGCGGCTCGACCTGGTCGAGCCACTGGGCCAGGACCTGCTCGTGAGCGCGCGGGTGGGAGGGCACGAGGTCATCGCCCGGCTCCCGCCCGCCGCGGCGGCTCAATCCGGTCAGGATATCACGGTGGCGTTCGATCCCCAAGCCCTGCACTTCTTCGATTCAGAGACGCGGGAGAGGATTTCCTACGAGTGAGGCGTTGCGGGGTGACTCATTGCCGGGTGATGCGTTATCGGGTGAGGCGTTGCCGGGTGAGGCGTTGCCGAGGATCGCATTATCCCCCAACGCGGTCCCCGGCAACGCTCATTCGGCAACGCCTTATCCCGTGATTACCGCGGGCGAGACGAACTTCTCTCAGCTTCGCGGAGGAGAGATAGTGGAATCCTTCAGCCAGCTCAAACAGTGCATCTAATTTCGTCTGGAGACCCGTTCGCGATCTCTAGGTAGCGCCGAAACTGACGACGACTCGATTGCGACGCGCCCTCTGCGATGTTGAAGACGACGCTGTCCGCAGCGCGGCGCCATTGCGCGCCGAGGGAGAACCTCACGGAGCGTCTCCTTTTCACCCCGTGCGAATCATTTCGGCGCCTACTCTGGCAACGCTTTATCCGACAACGCCCCACCCGGTAACGCCACGTCCGGCAACGCCTCACCTGGCAACGTCTCACCCCGCAACGCCCTATCCCGTGATCACCGCCCCGTCCCCGGAGACGGCAGACGAATCTCAGCCGCGCGCGGTACCACGACGGCCGCTCCCCCAGCCTTGAGCGTCGCGTTCACCGCCGGGAGATCGCGACCGAGCGCCTGCTGCAGGGCGACGAGCTGCTGTTGAATCTGCGGCGCGAACAGCCGGAACACGTCGTACGTCTGCGCGGTGGGCCTCGCGTCTCCCGCGCTGGCCCCGAAAATCAGCCCGCTGATCCGCTCCGTGGGCCCCGGCGGATAGACCAGCGCGTCCTCGTCGGCCTGGCTGTGCACCTGATACAGCCCATCCTCGATGCGATCGAGCTTGTCGAGCAGGGATCGCGCCGCGTCCGCCGCCGCCGGCGCCCGCGTTACGCCGTCTTCCAGCTGGGCGCGCACGTTCCGGATCCGGATGATCGCCATCGTGACGGCGTTCACCGTGTCCCGCAGCTGTTTCAGAAACGCGAACTGCGCCTGCAGGTCGGCCGGCGTGACCTTGGAGCGCGGATCGAGCTTGAGCCCGAACGTCTGAGTAGAGGACTTCCCTCCGACCGTGAGCCGCACACGATAGCTGCCCGGGAGCGCCATCGGGCCGTCGGTCGCGACGTTGTTGATGCCCCAGAAATCGCGGGCCGGCGGGTACTTCATGTTCCAGGCGAACATGTTGAGACCCGCCTTGTTCGCCACCCGGGGCGCGGCGGCGGGACGATGCGGCCACGGCTTGTCCTCGTCCTTGAGCGTGTCGAACAGCACGCCGAGGATGCTGTCGATCTTGGTGGAATCGGTGATGCCGGCCTGTTTCAGGCTGTCGGTGCGCGTCTTCTTCAGCGCGTCCACCTTGAGGCTGTCTGCCCGCGTGATGGAGTCCTGCTTGCTCGAGAAGCTGCGGATCAGCCGGCCGCGCGCGTCGAGGATGTCGAGCGTGACGTTCCGGTCCTTGTCCTTGAGCCAGTAGTAGATCATCGCGCCGGAGGGCGGGTTCTTCCCCACCGGATGCGCCTCGTTGGCCGGGACCTGGAAGCCGCCGCTCCAGTCCACGCGGTACGCATCACGAGGCTTGAAGAGATGCGCCGATTCCCGTGGGATCTCTCGCGCCAGCTGGCGTAGCGGCGCGATGTCGTCGAGGATCCAGAACGAGCGTCCATGCGTCGCGACGACCAGATCGCCTTCCTTGATCGCGAGGTCGTGCACCGGCACGATCGGCAGGTTGCGACGAAGCGACTGCCAGCTCGCGCCGTCGTCGAAGGACACCCAGACGCCCCGTTCCGTGCCCGCGAAGAGCAGCCCGCGCCGCACCGGGTCCTCGCGCACGACCCGCACGAACTCGGTGGCGGGGATTCCGTTCACGATCTTGGTCCAGGTGTGCCCGTAATCGGCGGTCTTCCAGATGTAGGGCGCCATGTCCTCGAGCTGATAGCGATTCGCGGCGATGTAGGCGGTGCCCGGCGCGTAGTGTGACGCTTCGATGATCGAGACGCGCGTGAAGTCGCCGAGCTGCGGCGGCGTCACGTCCGTCCAGGTCTTGCCGCCGTTACGCGTCAGATGGACCAGCCCGTCGTCGGACCCGGCCCAGATCAGCCCCTTCACGCGCGGCGACTCGGCCAGAGCGAAAATGGTTCCGTAGTACTCGGCCGTGGTTTGGTCGAGCGTGATCGGCCCACCGGAAGGCCCGAGCGTCTTGGGATCGTGCCGCGTGAGGTCGGGCGAGATGACCGTCCAGCTCTGCCCTTCGTTCACCGACTTGAACAGCACGTTGCCGCCGTGGTAGAGCACGTGCGGGTCGTGCGGCGAGATGAGGAGCGGCGCCGTCCACTGGAAGCGGTACTTCCCTTCCGCGGCTGCATGACCGTCCGGGCTGTCCGGCCACGGGTTGATCAGCCGGAAGCTGTTGGTCTTGTGATCCACCCGGCCCAGGAAGCCCGAGTTGTCACCGCCGTAGGTGATGTCGGGATTGTCGGGGCGTGCCTGGATGTAGCCCGACTCGCCCGACACGTCGTACCACTGGCCGCGATCGATCCCAACCGGCCAGCGGCTCGGCCCGCACACGCCCGAGTTGTCCTGCTGCGCGCCGCACACGCGGTACGGGAAGTCATTCGTCGTCTCGACGTGGTAGAACTGAGCGGTCGCGACGTCCTGATCGGTCCACGTCTTGCCACCGTTGAACGAGACGTTCGGGCCACCGTCGTTCGATTCGATCAACCGCTGGGGATCGTTAGAAGCGATCCAGAGGTCGTGGTTGTCACCGTGCGGGTCGACCACGTGCTTGAACGTGATGCCACCGTCCGACGACTTGTAGAGGTTGGTGTTCACCGCCCACACGCCATTCGAGTCCTTGGGGTCGGCGAAGATCTTCATGTAGTACCAGGCTCGCTCGCGGAGCTTGTGATCCGCGCTCACGTACTTCCACGTCGTGCCGCCGTCGTCCGAGCGGTACACGCCGCCCGAGTCGGCCTCGATGAGCGCCCACACCCGGGCCGGCTTCGCGGCCGACACGGCGATCCCGATGTTGCCCCACAGACCCGTCGGAAGCCCGGGATTCTTGGTCAGCTCGGTCCAGTGCTCGCCGCCGTCCGTGGACTTGAACATCCCGCTCCCCGGGCCGCCGGACACGAGCGTCCAGGGCCGGCGCACCGCCTGCCACAGCCCGGCGTAGAGCACGTCGGGGTTCGAGGGGTCGAGGATCAGGTCCGCCGCGCCGGTCGAGTCGTTCCGGAAGAGGACCTTGTTCCACGTCTTCCCGCCATCGGTGGTCTTGTAGACGCCCCGCTCGGGATTGGGCCCAAAGGCGTGTCCCTGTGCCGCGACGTACACGATGTCCGGGTTGGTGGGATGGACCCGCACGCGCGCGATCTGCTGGGTCTCGGCCAGGCCGAGGAACGTCCAGGTCTTGCCGCCATCGGTGGTCTTCCACACGCCGTCCCCGTGGGAGACGTTGCCGCGGATCGGGAACTCGCCCGTGCCGACGTACACGATGTCCGGATTCGACTCGGAGACGCCGATGGCGCCGATAGTGCCGCCGAAATACTTGTCGGTGATCGGCAGCCACGTGTTGCCGCCGTCGATGCTCTTGAAGACGCCGCCGCCGGTGGTGCCGAACCAGTACTCCTGCGGACGCGCGGCGGAGCCGGCGACCGCGACGCTGCGACCGGCGCGGAAAATACCGATCTCGCGCCACGAGAGCGCGGCAAACACGCTGGTGTCGTAGGGAGCGGCGGCCTTAGCGGACTGCGCCGGCGCGGAACGCGCCGGGAGGAGCAACAGGGTGACGGCGGCGAGGGGCGACAGACGAGCGGACACGGGCGTTCGATCTCCTGGTCAGGGGTGGGCAGCGAGTCCCATGTAAGCACCCAAACGCCAAACCTCGCAAGGGCGTCGACGTGGAACGCCGACGTCAGGGTTTGGTCATCATCGGCATTTCGAACGGCTTCTCCGTGATGGACGACTTGGCGCCGCTGCCGCGGGCGCTGAGCGCGAGGTCGCCCTTCGGGCTGTGGAGCTTCACCATGCCGAGCGGGACCTC
>QHUC01000140.1 GCA_003221045.1 Gemmatimonadota bacterium
TGGCGAGCGCCATGATCGCCATGATCTCGGAGCCGGGGATGATCACGAACCGCTCCTCGCGTGCGGGCCCCGCGTTCAGTCCGCCCAGTCCGACGATGATGTTGCGGAGCGCCCGGTCATTCATGTCGATGGTGCGGGGCCACGTGATGCGCCGGGTGTCGAGGCCGAGGGCGTTGCCGTGGTGCAGGTGGGCGTCGAGCATGGCGGACAACAGGTTGTGCGCGCTCGCGATCGCGTGGAAGTCGCCCGTGAAATGGAGGTTGATGTCCTCCATCGGCACGACCTGCGCATAGCCGCCCCCCGCCGCCCCTCCCTTGACGCCGAAGACCGGCCCAAGAGAGGGTTCGCGCATGCAAAGGACGGCCTGCTTGCCGATCTTGCGCAGCGCCTGTGTCACGCCGACGGTGACCGTGGATTTCCCTTCGCCCGCCGGCGTGGGATTGATGCCGGTCACCAGCACGAGGCGGCCTTTCGGCTTGCGGCGCGCAAGCGCCCCGAGGCGCACCTTGGCCTTGTACTTGCCGTACAGCTCGATCTCGTCCTCGTCGAGCCCCAGCTCGGCGGCGATGTCGGCCACGGGGCGGAGCTTGGCCGCCTGGGCGATGGCGATATCGCTGGCCACTTTGCCCGTCGTTGTCACCGCTCCTCCCGCGCTAGAGCGTGGTGGCGATCCGCGTGCCGAACACCCGGGCCGCGTTCTCGGTGGTCTGCCGCTCGATCATCTCCAACGCGTCGCCCCGCGCCCGCGCCAGTCCTTCGGCGACCGCGCGCACGAAGGCCGGCTCGTTTCGCCCGCCGCGATGCGGCACCGGAGCGAGATACGGCGCGTCCGTCTCGACTAACAGGCGGTCAGGTGGATAGGCGGTCAGCGGCACCGACGGGCTCCAGTTCTTGAAGGTGATCATTCCGGAGAAAGAAAAGTACGCGCCAATCGCCAGCCCCGCTTCGACGACCCTGCGGCCCGAGCTGAACGAGTGCAGCACGACGGGGGCGCCGGCCGACCGGAGCATCGCGGCTGTGTCGTCGTCCGCTTCGCGGGCGTGCACCACCACCGGCTTGCCCGTCGCTGCCCCGAGCGCCAACTGCGCCTCGAACGCATGGCGCTGCGCGTCGCGCGGCGAATGGTCGTAATGGTAGTCAAGGCCCGTCTCACCGAGCGCCACTACTTCGGGTAGGGCCAGCAGGTCTCTCAGGCGGGCGGCCAGCTCCGGCGACCACGTCCGCGCCTCGTGGGGATGCAGGCCGGCGGTCGCCGAGAGGCCCGCCCGCGCCCGGGCGAGCGCCACGGCGCGCTCGCTCTCCGCGAGTGTCCCGCCGATCACCACGACGTGGCTCACCCGCGCCGCGCGGGCGCGCATGAGCGCGGCGTCCCGGTCCGCGTCGAACGCCCCATCGCCGAGATGGCAGTGGGCGTCGACGAGCACGTCAGACGGCCGCTTTGGAGCGGGCCCCCCCCGCGCCCCCCGGCCCCCCCGCCCCGCCTGCCGGTGGGGGGGAGGCCGGCGGAGAAGCCGGAGCATCCGCCGCGGCACGCCGGAACATCCGGGCGCCACGTGCGTCCTCCCCCGGCCAGCGCTTCTCGATGTACATCAGGAGCGGCGCCGCGATGTAGATCGACGAGAACGTGCCGGTGAAGATCGCGAACGTCATGACCAGCGCGAATGGCCGCAACACCTCTCCGGCCAGGAACACGAGCGCGATCGTCGTCGCCATCGTCGTGCCGTGCGTCAGCACCGACCGGGGCAGGGTCTCATTGATCGACAGGTTGAGGATCTCGTACAGGTTCTGGCGCCGGAATTTGCGCAGGTTTTCCCGCACGCGATCGAAGATGATGATCGTGTCGTTCAACGAGTAGCCGACCATGGTGAGCACCGCGCCCACCACCACGAGGCTCACCTCGAGATCGAGATACCTGATGAACGCGATGGTGGTGAGGATGTCGTGGAACGTCGCGAGCACCGCCGCGAGACCGAAGCGCCACTCGAACCGGAACGCGAGGTACACGAGGGTGACGATGAACGAGAAAAAGATCGCCAGGAACGCCTTGCCTTGGAGCTCGCGGCCCACCTTCGGCCCGACCGCCTCGGTGCGGACGATGGTGTAGTGCTCGGGCCCGGATCCCAGACCCCGTGCCAGCGCCGAGTCCACTGCGGCGGCCGTCGCCTCTGTCGACCCCTCGGCGACACCTTCTTTGGCGATACGCGCCTGGATCTTGTATTCGGTGGGTCCGCCGAACTGCTGGATCTCCGCGTCGCGAATCCCCGCCGCGTCGAGGGCGCTTCGGATCCGCTCGGTGCCGACTGCTTCCTTCGTTTGCACTTGAATGAGCGTGCCGCCGGTGAACTCGATCGAGTAATTCAGCGGCGGTGGCGAAGAGTCTGATCATCTCACACGCTCAGGGTGACCATGTCCGGCCGGCGATCGAGCCAGAGCATGTAGAAGGTGCGGACGACGAAGATGGCGGTGATCATCGAGGCCGCGATGCCGATGATCAGCGTGATCGCGAATCCCTGCACCGGTCCCGTGCCCACCAGATAGAGAATAAAGGCGGTCAAGGCCGTACTCACGTTCGAGTCGATGATCGCGCTCATGGCGTGCTTGAATCCCTCGTCCACGGCCGTGCGAACCAGTTTGTCGTGCTGCAGCTCTTCGCGGATCCGCTCGAAGATCAGCACGTTCGCGTCCACCGCGATGCCCACGGACAGCACCAGTCCCGCGAGCCCGGGGAGCGTAAGGGTGAAGCCCAGCCCGGCCAGGCCGGCGAGCGTGAACACGACGTAGAGCCCGAGGGCCGCGACCGCCAGCATCCCCGACACGCGGTAATAGCCCACCATGATCAGGATGACGAGCGCCACACCGACGACTCCGGCGCGGATCCCGTCTTTAATGGAGTCCTGTCCCAAAGACGGGCCGATGGTGCGCTCTTCGATGATGGTGAGCGGCGCCGGCAGCGCGCCGGCCTTGAGCACGAGCGCCAGGTCCTGTGCGTCCTGCAGCGGCTTGGCCCCCAGCTCGATCTGCCCGCGCTGGCCAATCTGGCTCTTGATCACCGGCGGTTGGCCCACGACGCGCCCGTCCAGGATGATCGCCATGTAGTCGTTGACGTGACGGCCCGTCTCCCGCTCGAAAATGCGACCGCCACGGCGCGACAGCGTGAAGGTGACCACCGACTGGTTGGTGAGCGGATCGCGCAGCGCCTTGGCGTCTTGCAACTCCTCGCCGGTGATGATCGGCCGGTCCTCCACGGCGTAGAACGTCCGGTAGCTGCGCCCCGCGCGCGATAACACCTCGGTGCCCCACTTGAGCTCGATCCCGCGGGGAACGAGCCGCTGCACCTCCTGCCGCGCGAGCAGACTCTCGGCCACCGGCACGTTTTCCTCAGGCACCAGATACTCGCCCGGCAGCTGCCCCTGGAAGAGGAGGGAGGAAAGCGCCCCTGGAGCGTTGGCCTCGCTCGTGTCCTTGGGGGCCGGTTTCCCTTTCGGCGTCTTGGCCTTGGCCTTCGTCGTGTCCGCGCCGAACAACTGCGTCACGCTCGCCGCCGCGGCGCCTTGGCCGGCCGTCTTCACACCCGCCAGGCGCAGCGCCTTGTCGATCTCGGGGAGCGCATCGCGAAACTTGTTCTGCATGTCGGTGATGCGGAACTCGAGGAAGGCGGTGCGCTGAATGATGCCCTTGGCGCGCGCCGGATCCTTCTCACCCGCCAGCTCGACGATGAGACGGCAGCGTCCCTGGATCTGCACCACCGGCTCCGTCGTGCCGAACTCGTCGATCCGCGTGCGTACGACACGCGCCGCCCGCTGAATCGCGTCGGCGCAGTCGGGCACCGGCCCCTTGGACTGATCGACCTCGAGCGCGAGATGGATGCCGCCCTGGAGGTCGAGCCCCAGATTGATCGGCACGCGGCGGACCGTCGTGTCCTTCATACGGCCCGTGGCAGGGTCGCGCACGCGCTGCGTGACGTTCGTCGGGATCAGGGCCCAGATGCTCAGGGCCAGGAGGATGCCGACCGCGAAGAGTCTGGAGCGAATTGTCAGGAACATCGGGTCCCCCCCTACCCGTTGAGGGCTGAGCGTGCCGCCACCGCGTCCCGCTCGATCTGGTCCACCAGCGCCTGCCGCGACGGAAACGTCTGCGTGTCCCGCAACCGGCGCACCCACTCCACGATCACCGTCTCCCCGTACAGCTCCCCGCTGAAATCAAACAGATGGATCTCGAGGCCGCGCGCATGCACGCCGAACGTGGGCCGCGAGCCCTGATTCATCATGCCACCGTATCTCCTCCCTCCGCCTTCCCCCTTCCCCGGTAGCTCTACCCACACGGCGTACACGCCGTCGGGCGGCAACAGCTTGCGCGGATCGGGCGAGGTCAGGTTGATGGTCGGCACCCCGATCGTTCGACCCCGTCCGGCGCCGCGCTCCACAATACCCCGCAGGCTGTAGGCCCGTCCCAGCCCGCGTGCCGCCGAGCTCAGGTCGCCATGCGCGACGGCGGTCCGGATCAACGATGAGGAGATCGGCTGGCCGTTGTCCGTCACGGCTCCCACCACCTCCACCGCGAACCCGTCTTCCCGCCCGAGCCTGCGCACCAGCTCCACGTCGCCCGAGCGTCCCCGCCCGAACCCATGGTCGTAGCCGAGCACCAGGTCTTCCATCTCGAACCGGGCCCGCAGCACGCCACGCACGAAGTCCTCGGGGCCAAGCCGCGCCAGATCGGGCGTGAACGCGATCACCTCCACCCGCTCGACTCCGAGCGCCGCGGCGAGCGCCCGCTTCTCGTCGGGCAGCGTGAGGAGCCGCGGGGCCGCGCTCGGGTTCACGACCTCGAGCGGGTGCGGATCGAACGTGACGAGCAGGCTCGGTCGCCCGGCCGCGCGGCCGCGCCGTACCACCTCGCTCAACACCGCCTGGTGCCCGCGGTGGATCCCGTCGAACGTACCGACCGTCGCGACGGTGCCGCTCACGGCTCCGCCACCACCACGCGGGGCTTGAGCACGTCCCCGACGCGCTCCGCGACCGCGACGAGCTGCCCATCCGTGAAGAGGGCAACCGCTCCCTCTTCCTCCTTCCCTGCCGGGATCGGTCGCCCGTGAATTACGGCGCCACGCCCTGCCGTGTCGAGGTCCCGGCGCGGCAGCACGCGGACCAGCTCGGCCGGGTCACGCAGATCCCCGAGCGTCACCGCCTGAGGCGCCACGGCATCCGCAAGCCGGTACGGGCCCACGCGGGTGCGCGTGAGGGCCGCGAGGTGAGCTCCGCACCCCAGGGCCTCGCCCACGTCCCGCGCCAGGCTCCGCAAATATGTCCCGCTGCTCACCGCGGCTCGAAACGCGACGTCGGGAGCCGCAAAACGGTCGAGGGCCAGCTCCGCTACCTCCACTCGTCGCGACGCGGGCACCACCGCCTCCCCCCGACGCGCCCGGCGATACGCCCGCTCGCCGGCAATCTTGACGGCCGAATAGGCCGGCGGCCGCTGCTCGTACGCGCCGCGGAACCGCGCGAGCGCCGCCTCGACATCCGCCCGCTCCAGCGCACGCCACCCGTCCGAGGTCGCGATCGGCGTGCCGGTCGCATCGTCGGTCGTGGTCGTCGTTCCCAACCGGATCACGCCCTCGTACGCCTTGTCCCACCCTGCGGCGAACGCCGACAGCCGCGTGGCCCGGCCCACCACGACCACGAGCAACCCCGCCGCGAACGGATCGAGCGTGCCCAGGTGGCCCACCCGATCGGTGCCGAGGGCACGACGGACGCAGTCGACGACGTCATGGGACGTGGGGCTGTCGGGGCCCCCCCCCACTCCTCCCCGCTTCGCGACGAGCACGACGCCGGAGATCAGCCCGCGTCCTCCTTGAGGTCGCGCAGCACCCGATCGATGCGTTGGGCGTGCTCCAGGCCTCGGTCGAGCTCGAAACGCAGCTCCGGCGTCACGCGCAGCGTGAGCTCGCGGGCGAGCTGCGCGCGCAGGAACCGCGCGGCGCTCGCCAGGCCCTCGAGCGACTTGCCCTTCTCCTCTTCGCTCCCCATCACGCTCACACGTACCCGCGCGTGCGCCAGGTCGAGAGAGACCTCCACGGCGGTGACGGTCACGAACCCGATCCGGGGGTCGCGGACGTGCTCCGTCAGGAAGGCCGCCACGGTCTGGCGAATCGCCTCGGCCACGCGCTCGGGGCGGTGGCTTGCTCGTCGTACCATGTCAGAAGAAACTCGTGCTCGTGTCCACGATCCGGGCGCCGTCCGCCCCCTCGATGAGGCGATCCGCCTCCCGCAACACGCTCTCCGCGTGACCGCGGTCGGTCGACACCACACAGACGGTCAGCTCGGCGCGCTGCCACAGGTCATGGTGGGCCGTCTCCGCCGCCGACACGTTGAACCGGTGGTGGAGGCGGTCCTTCAGGCTCTTCAAGACGTGGCGCTTGTCCTTGAGGGAGTGGCAGGCCGCGAGATGCAGCTCCCAGGTCATGACTCCCACGATCACGCGGGTGTCAGCGAGCGCGCGACCTCCTCGATCCGATACGCCTCGATCAGGTCGCCGACCTTCAGGTCGTTGAAGTTCTCCACGCCGATCCCGCATTCGAAGCCCTCCCGCACCTCGCGCACGTCGTCCTTGAAGCGCTTGAGGGAGGCGAGCGTCCCGTCGTACACCTCGACGCCGTCGCGGATGACACGCACCCGCGCGGTGCGCGGGATGACGCCCGAGCGCACGAAGCTCCCGCCGATCGTGCCGACTTTCGCGATCTTGAACAGCTGCCGGACCTCCGCCTCGCCCAGGACCACTTCTTTCTTCTCGGGGGCGAGCAGGCCCGCCATGGCGGCCTTCACCTCTTCCACCGCCTCATAGATGATGCGATAGGTCCGGATCTCCACCTTCTCCCGCTCGGCGGACGCGCGGGCGTTCGAGTCGGGCCGGACGTGGAACCCGATGATGATCGCGTTCGACGCCTTGGCGAGCAGCACGTCCGAGTCGGTAATCGCGCCCACGCCGCGGTGCACGACTTCGACCTTGACCTCGGGCGTCGAAAGCTGGGCGAGCGCGTCCGCCAGCGCCTCCGCCGGACCGCCTTGATCCGCCTTGATGATGATCCGGAGCGCGGCGGCGCCGCCTTCGGCTCGCTCCGCCATGAAATCCT
>QHUC01000141.1 GCA_003221045.1 Gemmatimonadota bacterium
CACCGGACCTCGTATGTACTTCGCGATGGCGCGGGATGGCGTGTTCCTCCACGGGCTCGCCGAGGTGCACCCCCGCTTCGGCACGCCTGCACTCGCCGTCGCGACGAGTGCGGTGTGGGCAACGGTGCTGGCGCTGAGCGGCACATTCGAGCAGCTGTTCACGTACGTCGTGTTCGCGAGCTGGATCTTCGCGGCGCTCGCGGCCGCGAGCGTGTTCGTGCTGCGCCGGCGGCGGCCTGATGCGCCGCGGCCGTTCCGCGTGCCTGGGTATCCCGTCACACCCGCGCTGTTCATCGCGGCGGCGACGGCGATCGTGTTGAACACGGTCGTCGCGCGGCCGGTGCAGGCGCTGATCGGTCTCGGGATCGTGGCGACAGGCGTGCCGGTGTACTTCGCGTGGCGCCGCGCCATATTCCGCTCATGATCCCTCGCCCCTTCCGACTCGCCGCGGTCCTCGCGTGCTTCAGTAGCTTCACCCCCGCCCAGGAGCCCCGCCCCACGACCATGGCCCACCGCTCCACCGTGTACGCGCCGCACGGCATGATCGCGACCAGCCAGCCGCTCGCCACCGCGGCCGGCCTGGCGGTACTCGAGCACGGCGGCAACGCGATCGACGCGGCCGTCACCGCCGCCGCAGTGCTCAACGTGACCGAACCGATGATGACGGGGATCGGCGGCGACATGTTCGCCATCGTGTGGTCGGCGAACGACCGCAAGCTCTACGGCCTGAACGCGAGCGGCCGCGCCGGCAGCCTGATGACGCGCGACGCCCTGCTGGCCCGCGGGCACCGCACCATGCCCGGCGAGTCCGTCGAAGACGTCACCGTGCCTGGGGCGCTCTCGGGCTGGGATGCCCTGCTCCGCCGGTTTGGCACGATCACATTCGCGCAAGCGCTCGCGCCCGCCATCGGATACGCCGAGCACGGGTTTCCGGTCACACCGATCATCGCGCAGGATTGGGCGAGCGAGGCCGCGAGGCTCGCGCGAGACGACGGCGCCCGGGCCACGTTTCTGGTCGACGGGACGCGCGCCCCTCGCGCCGGCGAATGGTTCAGGAACCCCGACCTCGCGCGAACCTTCCGATTGATCGCGGTGCAGGGCCCCGCGGTGCTGTACGGCGGCGAGCTGGGGCAGCGCATCGTGACGCGCGTTCAGCAGCTCGGCGGATATCTCACCCTCGACGACCTGCATGCGCATCAGCCCGAGTGGGTCGAGCCGATTTCCGTTCCGTTCAAAGGGTATCGCCTGTGGGAGCTGCCGCCCAATGGCCAGGGCGTCGCCGCACTCGAGATGTTGCGCATGCTCGAGCCGTACGACCTCCGAGCCTTGGGGCACAACTCCGCGGCGTATCTCCATCTGCTGATCGAATCGAAGAAACTCGCATTCGCGGATATCGCGCGGTATGTCGGCGAGCCCGCGGCGATGCAGACGCCCGCGAGTGCCCTCCTGAACGACCGATTCGTCGCGGCGCGGCGTGCGTTGATCGACCCGAACCGGGCCGCCGAGCGCCCGGAGCCCGGCGCAGCGGCCACGGCGAGCGAGACCATCTACCTCACGGCGGCCGACAGCGCGGGCAACATGGTCTCATTCATTAATTCGCTGTTCGATGCGTTCGGCTCAGGCGTCGTCGTGCCAGGGACGGGATTCGCGCTGCAAGACCGCGGCGCGGGGTTCACGCTCGAGCCGGGACTGGCGAATACCGTCGCGCCGGGGAAGCGCCCGTTCCACACAATTATCCCGGCGTTCGTCACGAAACCCGACGCGCAGGGCGTCGAGCAGCCGTGGATGAGCTTTGGTGTTATGGGCGGCTCGATGCAGCCGCAGGGCCACGTCCAGGTGCTGCTCAACCTGCTCGTGTTCGGGATGGACCTCCAACAGGCGATCGACGCGCCGCGGTTCCGCCACCTGGACGGGCGGCGCGTGGCCCTCGAGACGCCGATTGACGAGGCAGTGCGGAGCGCCTTGACGGCGCTGGCACATGTAATCGTGGACGAGCGCGCCGTGGCGTTCGGAGGGGCGCAGGCGATCATCCGCCTGCCGCGCGGCTACGAAGCAGGCTCGGATCCGCGCAAAGACGGAATGGCCGCGGGGTATTGACGCTGGGAGCCGCTCGCCCTACCGCCCCCCACCGAACCGGCCATATTCCTTCGTATAACGCGGAGCTTTCCCCATGAAAACCCAGGGTTCCAATACAGACGTTGTCTTTCTGTCCGGCGTCCGGACCGGATTCGGCAGCTTCGGCGGCACGCTCAAGGACCTGTCGGCGATAGAGCTGGGCGCGGTGGCCGGGAAGCACGCGGTCGAGCGCTCGGGTGTCCCGGCGGGCGACATCGGCCACGCGGTGTTCGGAAACGCGCTGCAGACCTCCACAGACGCCATCTACTGCGCCCGCCACGTCGGGCTCAAGGCCGGCCTCCCGATCGAAGTCCCGGCCGTCACGGTGAACCGCCTGTGTGGCTCGGGCTTCGAGGCCATCACCCAGGGAGCTCAGCTCATCATGCTGGGCGAGGCGCAGGCGGTGCTGGCCGGCGGCACCGAATCGATGAGCCAGGCGCCGCACGTGGTGCGTGGCGCGCGCTGGGGCCTGCGGCTCGGTCCCGCCCCGCTCGAAGACCTCCTGTGGGAGGCGCTCAAGGATCCGCAGTGCGGCCTCTCCATGGCCGAGACCGCAGAGGGCCTCGCCGAGAAGTACCAGCTCAAGCGGAGGGAAGTGGACGAGGTCGCGCTCGCGTCACAGCAGCGCGCGAAACAGGCCTGGGACGCCTGCGTCTTCCAGGACGAGGTGGTGGCGGTTCCCATCAAGGGCAAGAAGGGCGAGACGGTCGAGTACCGCGCCGATGAGCACATGCGGCCCGCCACTACGCTCGAGGTTCTGCTGTCGCTCAAGCCCTACTTCAAGAAGGAGGGGCTCGTGACCGCGGGGAATGCATCGGGCATCGTGGACGGCGCGGCCGCGACCGTGATCGCGAGCGCCGATTACGCCAAGGCCCATGGCCTAAAGCCCCTCGGCCGGCTCGTGGCGTGGGCGGTAGCCGGCGTCGAGCCCAAGTACATGGGGATCGGTCCCGCGCCCGCGGCGCGCAAGGCGCTGGAGAAGGCGGGGATGAAGCTCGAGCAGATGGACCTGGTCGAGGTGAACGAGGCGTTCGCCCCGCAATACCTCGCCGTCGAAAAGGAGCTGGGTCTCGACCGCGAGAAGACCAACGTCCACGGCGGCGCCATCGCGATCGGCCATCCGCTCGCCGCCACCGGCACGCGCATCACGATCCACCTCCTCCACGCCCTGCGCCGCGACAAGAAGCGGTTCGGGCTCGGCTCGGCCTGCATCGGCGGCGGCCAGGGCGCGGCGGTTATCGTCGAAGCGTTCCCCGCCTAAAGAAGGGCTCGATATGGACGTCGTGGTGACGGCGGTTCTGGGAGTTCTGGCGCTGTACCTCTTCGGCGGCCTCAAGGTGCTGCGGGAGTACGAGCGGGCCGTGTACTTCTTCCTCGGGCGCTCGTGGGGCGCCAAGGGACCGGGCCTCATCTACGTACCGCCACTCTTCGCCAAGACGCAGACGGTGTCGCTCCGCGTGGTGGCCATGGACATCCCGCCCCAGGACGTGATCACGCGCGACAACATCTCCATCAAGGTGAACGCCGTCCTCTACATGCGCGTGAACGAGCCGGTGAAGGCCGTGATTGGGGTGGAGAACTACCTCTACGCCACGAGCCAGCTGGCGCAGACCACCCTCCGCTCGGTCCTGGGTGAAACGGAACTGGACGAGCTCCTCATGAACCGGGAAAAGATCAATAACATTCTCAAGAACATCATCGACAAGCGCTCGGAGGATTGGGGGATCGAGGTTTCGGCGGTGGAAGTGAAGGACGTCGACCTCCCGCCCGAGATGAAGCGCGCGATGGCCCGGCAAGCCGAGGCGGAGCGCGAGCGCCGCGCCAAGGTGATCAACGCGGAGGGCGAGCTCCAGGCGTCGGAGAAGCTCGCCCAGGCCGCGCACGTGATCGGCGCGGAGCCCGCGGCGATTCAGCTCCGCTTCCTCCAGACGGTCACCGAGATCGCATCCGAGAACAACTCGACGACGATCTTCCCGATCCCGCTCGACCTGTTCCGGGGCTTCTTCGAAACCGTTGCCAAGAAGGCCTCAGCGCCCGCGCTGCCCGAGCGGACTGCGGGCGAGACCGTGCCCGCGATACCGGGAAAGACGAAGGCCGAGGCGTAGCGATGCCGGGCGACTTGATCCGCCGCGAGGCGCTCGAGCGCATCATCCAGCGTGCGGCCGAGCTCCAGGCGGGGGAGCGCGATATCGGCGAGGGACTCACCGAGAAGGAGCTCCTCGCCCTCGGCCAGGACGTCGGCATTCCTCCCCGCTACCTCCGACAGGCGCTGCTCGAGGAGCGCACCCGCAGCGTCGCCCCGGAGGCCCGCGGCTTCCTCTCATGGCTCGCCGGGCCCGCGACGCTCGCCGCCGAGCGCGTGGTGCCGGGCGACCGGTCGGGGGTCGAGCGGGCGCTCACTGCCTGGATGGAAAGCGAGGAGTCGTTGCAGGTGAAGCGCCGGTACGCCGACCATACCACCTGGGAGCCGCGGATCGGCGCGTTCGCTTCGATCCAGCGGGCGCTCGGCGCCGGCGGCAAGAGCTTCGCGCTGGCGCGCGCTACCGAGGTGGCCGCGCAGGTGACCCCCCTCGAGGCCGGCTTCTGCCACGTCCGTCTCACGGCGAGCGTCCGCGGCCAGCGCGCGCAGCGGCTCTGGGGCACCGCCGCGCTGATCGCCTTCGGCGTGGCGCTCGCCGGCGTCGTCCCGATCCTCGGCGCCCTCGCGCCGTGGTCGCTCGTGCCACCCGTCGTCGTGTGGGCGGTGGCCGTCGGCGTCGCCCGCCGCCACCGTCACGAGAACGAGCGGGTCCACGTGGGACTCGAGCAGGTGCTCGACCGGCTGGAGCGCGGCGAAATCCGGAGCGACAGACAGATCGCGGGACCCCGGATGAATGCCTTCGTCCGCATCGCCGACGAAATTCGCAAGACGTTCGAAATCATCTGAGCGAGACAATGACCGACATCAAGCGGGTGGGGGTGCTGGGGTGCGGCCTCATGGGCAGCGGCATCGCGCAGGTCGCGGCGATGGCGGGGTACGACACGGTCGTGCGCGACGTGGCGCAGCCGATCTGGGACAAAGCGCGCGGCGGCATCGAGAAGATCTGGACTTGAAGAACGCCTTGTGGAAAGAGCTCGACGCGCTGTGCGGCCCGGCGACGATCTTCGCGTCGAACACGTCGAGTCTCACCATCGCGGCGATGGCGGCCGCCACCAAGCGTGCCGATCGCTTCGTGGGCCTGCACTTCTTCAACCCGGTCCCCCTCATGCCACTCGTCGAGGTCGTCCGGACGGTGACGACCTCCGAGGACACGTTCCGCCGCGCCTTCGCGTTCGCCAAGTCACTGAGCAAAGACCCGGTGGCGGCGAAAGACACCTCCGGCTTTCTCGTGAATCTGCTCCTCGTTCCCTACCTGCTCGACGCCATCCGGGCCGTCGAGCGCGGCGTCGGGAGTGTGCCCGATATCGACAAGGCGATGCAGCTCGGCTGCGGCTACCCGATGGGACCCCTCACCCTGCTCGACTTCGTGGGGCTCGACACGACGTACCGAATCGCGGAGATCATGTTCGCTGAGTATCGAGAGCAGCGCTACGCGCCGCCGCCGCTCTTGAAGCGCATGGTCCTGGCCGGGATGAACGGCCGGAAGAGCGGCAAGGGCTTTTACGACTACTCCGTCGATCCCCCCAAGGTCCAGGACCTCGGGGTCTGACCCGTCACGACGAATCACTCCAACCAGCGAGGAATCGATCAGAATGTTCGGCTACGACTGGCCACGCTTTCACGCGGCGGTGAACGACCTCCCTGCGGCGCTGCTCTTCGTGACGGTGCTGTTCGACTTCGCCAGCTGGCTCACGAAGCGTGAGTCGCTCAAAGCGGCCGCCATCTGGACTCTGTGGGCCGGCGTCATCGGCGGGTGGATCGCGGTGATCGCCGGCCTTCAGGCCGAAGAGGCGATCGAGCACGGCGAAGCGATCCATGAGCTGATGGAGACGCACGAGACGCTGGCGCTCACGACCATGGGGATCTTCACCGCCGTCCTCGCCTGGAAGCTGTTCCGCCGGGCAAAGCTCACCAGCCGCGAGGAGGCCGGCTTGCGACTGCTGAGCGTCGCCGGTTTCGTGACCATCATCTGGACTGGCGTGCTCGGCGGGAAGCTCGTGTTCGAGCATGCCGCGGGCATCCCGAACGCCATGATGAAAGCGGAGCTCGAGAACCGCGAAGCCGGGCACCAGCATGAGGCGGGAGAGGCGGACGAAGAGGAGCGCGAGCATGCGGACTCCGCGAAGGCGGCGGGGCATACGCATGCACCAGGGACGCCGCCGCACGATCACTGAGATGCGACGGATGATGAGGCGACGGATGGCAAAGCGACGGATCGTCGCCTCTCTATCCGTAGTCGTATCATCCGTCGCCTTTGTCTACTGCACCCCCATCACCACGCGCCCGCCGTTCTTCCCCGATCGCCGGGCCCCGGTGGTCACGCTCAATGCGAGGCCCGAGCCGGTCACGGTGGGAATCGACAGCCTAGTGCGGGCGGAAAGCCTGGAGGTGGCGCACGTCAATGTGCGCGACGGATACGTCGAGACGGCGTGGTACGACACGAAAGCGCATCGCTCGGCCCATCACGAGCGCGACATCCACGACCTGGGGGCGACCGTGAAGATCCGTTTCTGGGCGGACCCGTGGGTGCCCGGTCAGACCCGGCTCACGGTCGAGCCGGTGTACCGCCCCCGGGTCGATCCGTCACGCAGGGAGCGGGACCTCGAGGTGATCCTGTCCCAGGAGCACGAGGGCTACAAGATCGCACAGGACCTCGTCGAGAAGCTGAAGAAGCGATTCGGAGTGCCGAAGGCGGCTGGTTAATCGGCTAGGCGCCGATCCACCCTTTGACCCACCGCTCCATCACATCGAGGTCGAGGATCGCATCCCGGCAGGGACCGTTGGGGAGGCGCATGGTGAGTCCCAGCACCGGCAGCCGGCCGGCCACATCGCGGAGTCCCGTCATCATGTCGCGCTCGCAGGCCACCGCCACCACAGCGCGCGGCCGGCGCTCGCGGATCACGCGGCGCGCCAGCTGGCCCCGGGTCGCCACGAAGACCGGAACCTCGTAGCGTCCGGCGATGGCGAGCACGCCATCCAGCGCCTCCTTGGACAGACAGCGCGGGATGAGCACCAGGAGCTCCCCCTTGCCGACGGTGCGCCCGCGGCGCTCCGCCAATGCGTTGTATACGTCGATGGCCGCGTGCTCCACCCAGTCCCGCTTACCAAAGGCCCGGGACATGAGTGACGTGAAGTTCATGAGTCGGAGATAGGGTCCACGCTCGAGCCACGCCTCCGGAAGCGCTAGCACCCCTCCATAGAATGAAAGAAGGAGGATGCCGAACCAGAGCCAGCTCGCCGCCGCGCCAGCGCCGAGCGCGAGCCACAAGACCCCCGGCAGCCGGGACCAGAGCGCCGCGAGCCGGGGGCTCAACACATAGATGAGACCGGCCCCCACGGCCAGCCCGAGCGCGATCGTCAGGGCTCCGAATCGGAAGAAGAGGCCGGGAGGCGCAGAAAAATCGCCGTTGCCGGCTAGCGGCCGTCCGTCCCACTCGTCCCACTCGTGGCCGAGGCGGCGGTCGGTTTCGATGTGGATGAGCTGGGCGCGGGGCGCGTCGATGGCCATTGCGCGTCAAGCATCACCTGCACCTCCAGCCGTGTCAAGCTGAGACGACCTGTGGTAGCTTCCACCGTGCCCGTCGCACTTCCCCACTCACTGCTTCCCGGAGTGCCGTTAGTGCCACGCGGGGCGGGAAGCGGCATGGCGGGCGGCAACGTGGGGCACGGCGTGGTGGTCGACCTGAGTCAGGGATTCCGGTGGATCGCTCCCGACTGGTCTCGTCGAGCGCTTTGGGCCGGGGCCTCGGCCACCTGGGCCGAGTTGACGGAGGCCGGGCGGCCGTTTGGCCTGCGGTTACCGACCGATCCGTCCTCCGGCGCGTTTGCGACCTCCGGAGGGATGGTGGCGACCAACGCCGCGGGGCCCCGCTCGGTGCGGTGCGGCAGCGTGCGAAACTGGGTCGAGGGGATCGAGATCATCAGCGCCGACGGGGAGGCGCGGAGAATCGAGCGGGGAGCGGGGAGCGGGGAGCGGTTCCTTCTGTCCCCGGACCAACGGCGGCTCGTTGAGGCGCGCTTCCCGAAGACTCGAAAAAACTCGGCGGGGTACGCGCTTGATCGGTTCGCCGCGTCTGGCGACGAGCTCGACCTGCTCATCGGGTCAGAGGGGACACTGGCCATCGTCACGGCGGTCGAGTGGCGTCTCGAGCCCATCCCCGCCGACGCCGCGGGGGTGGCCCTCGGGTTCGACGGTCTCGAGCGATTGGCGGACGCCGTGCCCTACCTCGTCGCCCTCAACCCCTCGGCGGTGGAGCTCCTGGACCGCACGCTGCTCGACTTTGTGCGGGACGCGGGCGCCACCACGCTCCCCGACGGACTCGAGTGCCTTTTGCTGGTGGAGTTCGAGCGGGAGACGGCGGTCGCGGCCCGGGGCGTCGTGGGAGACGCGGTGCGTGGCCTGCGAGACCAGACGGCGCTTGTGGCCACGGCAGTGGACCGGTCGGGGCTCGAGGCCCTCTGGGCCGTGCGCCGGTTGGCGAGTCCGGCGCTTGCGCGGCTTCCCGAGACCCGCCGCTCCCTCCAGGTGATCGAGGATGGCTGCGTGCCGTTGGAGCGGCTCGGCGAGTACATCGCAGGGATTCGCGCGGCGTCGGGGCGGCGGGGCGTGCCAGTCGCGATCTTCGGGCACGCGGGGGACGGGCACGTGCACGTCAACGCGCTCCCCGATGTGACGACGCCGGGGTGGTGCGAGGCGCTCGGTGGGCTGTACGGCGATGCGGCGGAGCTGCTCCTGGCGCTGGGAGGCACGCCGAGCGGGGAGCACGGGGTGGGACGGCTCCGAGCCGGTCTGCTCGAACGGTTTTACGGGTCCGACGTGATGACCCTGTTCCGGGATCTAAAACAGACCTACGACCCGCGCGTCATCATGAACCCGGGTGTTATAATCCCCCCGCCCGATTGGACGCCCCTCGCCGATCTCAAGGTCGGGCGGGAGGTGATGCAGATTCCTGAGGATATCGCCCACCGCCTGCGCGAGGTCGAACGGACCGCCGGTTGGGCGACGCCGAAGCTCGAGCTGGCAAGCCCTAACCCCTAGCACCTGACACCCAGCACCTATGGAGATTTTCCGGGCCCCGCGCGTCACGCTGATCGCCCGTCCCGAGTTCATCGAGCCCGAGCACCTGCGCGTGCAATGGCAGGGTCCGGCCTCCGCCGGGGAGCGTCTGGCGGAGTTCGCGGGACGGATCTGCTACATGAGCCAGAATAACCCAGCGAACCGATCCACGGCCGAATACCTCGAGAACATCAAGAAGCAGGGCCACGGCTCCGTGCTGGAGCACGCGGTCTACGTGCTCCTGATCGAGGGGATCTCGCGCTCCTGCTCGCACGAGCTGGTGCGGCACCGGGCCGGGTTCGGCTACTCCCAACTGTCCCAGCGCTACGTGGACGAGTCGCACGCGGCGTTCGTGCTCCCGCCGGCCCTCTTGGGTGATGCGCCGCTCGAAGCCGAATGGGAGAAGGAAGTCACCGAGGCGCAGGCGGCGTACGTGCGCGCCGTCGAGGCGCTGATGCAACGCTACGCGTGGATCACCGACAAGGTGCACCGGCGCAAGGTGGCGCGCGAGGCGGCGCGCAGCGTCCTGCCCAACGCCACCGAGGTGAAGATCGTCGTGTCGGCCAACGCGCGCGCGTGGCGGACGATGCTCGAGCTCCGCACGAGCGAGGGCGCCGAGCTCGAGATCCGGCGCATGGCTATCGCGTGTCTCCGCGTTCTGCAGCGCGAAGCGTCCGCGCTGTTCTCCGACTTTGAGATCTACGTCGCCGACGACAAGCAGGACGCCGCGCGCGTCGCGTTTCACAAAGTCTGACCCGCCGACGCGACGAAAAAAAATTTCGAATTCCCTATTGCGCATCGCGTCGCTGTTTCTTATTCTCTACTCGACAATGCGTTTCGATCCACAGACCGCACGAGCGGCCTTTTTTTGTAGGAGGTCACCCGAGACCACATGCGAATAGGTCTCGCGTACAACGAAAAACCCGAGTCCGCGTCCACCGAGGAACACGACAGCAACAACGACGCGTTCGCCGAGTGGGACGATCCATCCACCATCGCTGCGGTGGAGCAGGCTCTCGGTCTCTTCGGCAGCGTCATCCGACTCGAAGCCGACCAGTTCTTCCCCCAAAACCTCGCACTCGCCCGACCCGACCTGGTGTTCAACATGGCCGAGGGTCTCCACGGGCAGAGCCGAGAGGCGCTGGTCCCGGCGATCTGCGAGTACCTGACGGTCCCGTACACGGGCTCGGACCCGCTCACGCTGGCCCTTTCGCTCCACAAGGGGCGCACCAAGGAGACGCTGGCGTATCGCGGTGTACCCACCGCGCCGTTCCTCTGCGTGGACGTCCTCGCCGATCTCGAGCACATGGCGCTTCCGTTTCCCGTGTTCGTCAAGCCGGTGGCGGAGGGATCGGGCAAGGGCGTTTTCACGAGCAACCTGTGCGCCACGCCCCGGGCGCTCCGTGAGCGCGTCCGGTTCCTGCTCGAGCGGTACGCCGAGCCGGTGCTGGTCGAGACCTACCTGCCCGGCCCCGAGTTCACCGTGGCCATCCTCGGGAACGGGGCGGACGCGTACTGCCTGCCGGTGGTCGGGTTCGACTTCTCTACACTGCCGGAGGGCGCACCTCCCGTTTACGGCTACGAGGCCAAATGGGTCTGGGACCGCCCGGACGCGCCGCTCGCGATCTTCCAGTGCCCGGCGCCAGTGCCGGCCGCGCTGTACCGCGAGGTCGAACGCACCGCCCTGGATGCCTATCACGCCCTTGGCTGCCGCGACTGGTGCCGGGTCGACCTCCGGGTCGACCGCTTCGGCGTTCCGAACATCCTCGAGCTGAATCCGCTGCCTGGCATCCTTCCCGACCCCGCGATGAACTCATGCTTCCCGAAGGCGGCGCGCGCGGCCGGGTTCGGCTACGACGAGCTGATCCAGGAGGTCGTGCGTATCGCGTGGCGGCGAGTCGCCGGGCGGGATGTCCCCCTCGAAGGGCGGGGACGTGGGGTGGTAGGAGCGCAGCATGCTGCGCCCCTACATGCGGCCGCGGCGTCCGCATGAGGATTGCCATCCTGTATGACCCCGGCGCCGACGACTGGACGCCGGAGGACGTCCGCGGCGTGATGAAGGCCGTGGACGAAATCGGCGCCATCTTCGGCGTGATGGGCCACGAGGTCCGTAAGGTGCCGGTGCGCCACGACATGCGCTGGTTCCAAGTGGCGCGGCGTGCAGACCTCGCGTTCAATCTGTGCGAAGGCGTCCACGGGAAGAGCGAGTGGGAGGAGCACGTGGTGGGGACGCTCGAGTTCTCGGGTACCCCGGTCACCGGCGCGAGCCTCTGGACGCTCGCCGCGTGCCGCCGCAAGCCGATCGCGAACGCGCTGCTGCGGCAGGCGGGACTCCCCATCCCACGCTGGACCGTGGCCCAGGGCAAGATCGAGGACGACTTCCCGCTGCCCGCCATCGTCAAGCCGGCGACCGAGGACGCGAGCGCCGGACTCGACCGCGGCTCCGTGGTGAGCGATCGCAAGGCACTGCGCGCGCGCGTGGCGGCGATGACGGAGCAGTTCGACGACGTGCTGGTCCAGGAGTACATCAGCGGGCGCGAGTTCAACGTCGGATTCGTCGGAAACCGCGTGCTGCCCATCGCGGAGATCGACTTCAGCCGCATGCCCGAGGGGGCCTGGCCGATTCTGACGTACGCCGGGAAGTGGGAGATGGGCTCGCTCGACGACCTCGGCTCCGTGCCGGTGTGCCCGGCCGTAATTCCACAGAAGCTCGCGGACCGCCTCCTCCGCATCGCCGAGCTCGCCTGGCGCACGATGCAGGGGAAGGGGTACGGGCGCATCGACCTGCGCGTCGACGATCAGGGCCGGCCGTGGGTGCTCGAGGTGAACCCCAACCCCGACCTGAACGACGACGCCGGCCTGTCCCGCATGGCGAGGGTCGCCGGCTGGGACTACGCGGAGCTGGTGCGGCGGATCGCCGAAGTGGCGCTCCGCGAGGCGCAGGGCACCAAGGCAGCGCGTGAGCTGCTCGCTCCGTCCCGTCGGCCGCGCCCAACGCGGACCGCTTGAGCGGCTCACGGCGGCCACCGGCCTGTTTCGGCCGGATGAGGTCGCCATCGCCGTGGAGCTGCTCGACGAGGCGCTCGCCGGGGACGACGACTATCGCTTCCTCGGCGCGTACGCCGGCGACGAGCTGGTGGCCTATGCTTGCTGGGGCCCCACGCCCGGTACCACCGGGACGTTCGATTTATACTGGATCGTCGTCGATCCGGCTCGCCAGGGTAGGGGAGTCGGTACCCAACTGTTGCGGGCCGTCGAGGCCACACTGACGACGGATGACGGACGACTCATCGTCGTCGAGACCTCCTCGCGCGCCGAGTACGCGCCGACGCGCGCCTTTTACGAGCGGCGCGGCTACGTCCAGGCGGCCCGGCTCCCGGGCTACTACGCCCCCGGCGACGACCTGGTGATCTATCTCAAGGACCTGACCCATGGAGTCCTGGCAGGAGCTACTGCGTAAGCGGAGCATCGCGTCCCTCGAGGCGCTCGTCGCGCGTTTCGGCGCCGAGCACTTCCCCGACCTCGAGCGGCTGCGCCAGGCGGCGGAGAACTTCGAGTTCAGGATCTCTCCCGCCATGGTGGACCTCATTCAATCGCCCGGTGACCCCATCTGGCGGCAATACGTGCCCGACCTCCAGGAGCTCGAGGTGCGCGATGGCCTGGTAGACTCACTCGCCGAGGACGCCGACTCGCCGGTTCCCAACATCACGCATCGCTATCCCGACCGCGCGCTGTTCCTCGTATCGCCCGTGTGTGCTTCGTACTGCCGCTTCTGCACGCGCCGCCGCAAGGTGGGCGATCCCGAGAAGATCCCCATGGCGCAGCTCGAGTCGGCCTTCCGGTACCTGGAAGAGCACACCGAAATCCGCGACGTGATCATGTCCGGCGGCGATCCGCTCCTCCTGTCCGACCGGCGGATCGACGAGCTCTGCCGGCGGCTGCGCGCTATCCCGCATATCGAGGTCATACGCATCGGGAGCCGCGTCCCGTGCCACTTGCCGGAGCGCATCACGCCGGAGCTGTGCGCGATCCTCAAGCGGTACCACCCACTGTACATCAACACGCACTTCAATCATCCCGACGAGCTCACCCCCGCCGCCGTCCAAGCGCTCGCCCGGCTCGCCGACGCGGGTGTCCCGCTCGGCTGCCAGACGGTCCTGTTGAGAGGCGTGAACGACGATCCGGACGTGATGAAACGGCTGATGCAGCGGCTGCTCGCCGCGCGCGTGCGGCCGTACTACATCTATATGTGCGACCAGGTTGCGGGCGCAGAGCACTTCCGCACGACGGTCGAGAAGGGCCTCGAGATCATCAGGGCGCTGCGCGGCTGGACGTCGGGCCTGGCGGTGCCGCACTTCGTGATCGACGCGCCGGGGGGGGGCGGGAAGATCCCCCTGTTGCCCGAGTATGTGGAGTCGATCGGCGACGACGAGGTAGTGCTCAGGAACTACGCGGGCGAGCGCTACGTGTACAGACAACCGGCCGGCGCGTCGGCCCCGCAGCCACCGATGGAGTTCGAGCCGGCGCTGTAGGGTAAC
>QHUC01000142.1 GCA_003221045.1 Gemmatimonadota bacterium
AGCAGGCGTACCGATTCGCCCACCGGCTGCGGCGGCTGGTGGCGCTCCAGCAGGCTCTCGAGCACCCGGTTCACCTCGGCCGTAGGCACCCGCTTGGCCCGCTCCTCCGCCACTTCGAGGATCAAGTCGGGCAGCTTGGCAACGCGCTGGCCGGTTTTGGCGGAGACGTACACGAAGGGGATGAACTCGACGAACGGGGCCCGCTCCCGAACCTCGCGCTCGCCACGCACCGCCGTGTTCGAGTCTTTCTCCTCGACCAGGTCCCACTTGTTGACGGCGATGATGAGCGCGACGCCCCGCTCCCACGCCTCGTTGGCGATCTTCAGATCCTGCACATGCATGCCGTCCTTGGCATCTACGACCAGCACGCACACGTCCGCGTGCTCAACGGCACGGGACGTCCGCAGCGTGGAGTAAAACTCCACGTCGTCATCGACCTTGCTGCGCTTACGCAGACCGGCCGTGTCGATGAACACAAGCGTTCGACCGTGCCACGTGAGCGGCGTGTCGATCGCGTCCCTGGTCGTACCGGGCTCGTCCGCCACTACCAGGCGCTCGGCACCGAGCAGGCGGTTCACGAGGCTCGACTTCCCGACATTCGGACGGCCCACCACGGCCACCCGGATCTCGGCCTCCTCGCCCGTGGGGGCCGCGGCGGGGAGGCGGGCCACGATCTGGTCGAGCAGGTCACCGGAGCTCGTGCCGATGCTTGCGGAGATTGGAAACGGGTCGCCCAGACCGAGCTCGTAGAACGCGAGGTGCCGGGTGTCCGCGGGCAGATGGTCCGCCTTGTTGGCGACGAGGATCATCGGGCGGCGGGCCTTCCGCAGATAGGCGGCGATCTCCTGGTCGGCGGGGTGGACGCCTTCCGTCACGTCCACGAGAAACAGCACCAGATCGCTCTCGGCCACCGCGGTTTCGACCTGCGTTCGCACCGCGCGGCTGAGCTGGTCCTGCGCGCCCGGGACCATCCCGCCGGTGTCCACGAGCCAGAAGCGCCGTCCGTTCCACTCGGCCGCGCCGAAATGCCGATCCCGCGTCACGCCGGGGCGATCGTCCACGATCGCCTCCCGCCGGCCGATCAACCGGTTGAAGAGCGTGGACTTCCCGACATTGGGCCGACCGATGATGGCGACGGTGGGGGCCCCTCTCACGCGGCCACCTCTTCCGCCGCCAGCGCGTCGGCAAAATCGTAGGACAGGCGGATCGGCATGGGGAGGCGCTCCGCCAGCCCGTGCGCGGTTACATCGTCCATGAAGATCAGGTCTTCGCTCACCGCTTCCGCAGGCAGCAGCGCGAGATCGAGATCCGACCGCGTCACGAGCGCACGCTCGATCGCCGTGGCCGGCAGGAGCCCGGCGGTTGTCACCGTCGGGCCGAACAGCGTATTCTCCACGACGACCAGCTCGAACCGCGCCCGGGTCGCCGCCGTCAGCTCGTCGATCACCTGCGGCATCAGGGCGCCCATGGCCGTGCCGGTGACGACCCCGATTCGTTTCCCGGCCAGGTCCGGCAGCCGTCCGACTGCCGCCGCGATCCGGGTCTGCAGGAACCGCACGGAGCCCACCCCGTTCTCGCGCTGCTCGAACTCCCCGTACCACTCGGCCGCGGGCAGCGGCTCACCCGCTTGCAAGTACAGATCGTCGGCCCCGAAGCACCAGGGGGCACCCCGCTCCACAAGCGCCCGGGTGGCCACCCGGTCGACCGCGCCGAGCGCCGCGCGACACTCCGCGGGCGTCGGCTCGCGGACCAGATGGCGTTTCGAGAACTCGGTCAGCGCCACCGGGACCACGGACACCGACAGCACGCCTGCACCGATGCCGTACAGGTCGGCGAGCGTGCGCTCCAGCTCGACTCCGTCGTTCACGCCGGGCACGAGCACCACCTGCGCGTGGAACGCGATCCCCTGCCCCGTGAACCAGCGGAGCTGCGGCACGATGTCCGGTGCCTCCGGGTTGCGCAGCAGCCAGCGGCGGATCGTGGGATCGGTTGCGTGCACCGAGACGTAGAGCGGAGACAGCCGGTATTCGACGATGCGGTCGACGTCCCAGGGCTTGAGGTTCGTGAGCGTGGCGAAATTGCCGTACCGGAACGACAGCCGGTAGTCGTCGTCCCGGATGTACAGCGGCGTGCGCAGCCCGGCCGGGTTTCCGTCCACAAAACAGAAGTCGCAGTGGTTCGCGCAGCGCCGAATCCGGGGCGGCTCGAGCGTGACGCCCATCGGAAACCCCTCGGGGCGCTCGATGTCGTACTCCATCTCCTCCCCGGTCGGGAGGCGGGCACGCAGCAGGAAGCGTTCGTCCGCGGACAAAAACTCCCAGTCGAGAAAGTCCTCGAGCGCCCGGCCGTTGATGGCCAGGAGCTCCGTTCCCGGCAGGAGGCCCAGCTCGCCCCCGATGGAGTCCGGTGCCACCGCTTGAACTCGAATCACGTCGTCAGCCAGCGCCTTCAAGGAGTTTGTGAAGCCTGGCATCGCAACTCCAATGCAGGCTATGACTTCCGATAGCTAAGATAATATGACTTATGAAGCTCGATAGCGCCAGCCGGCGATACCCCGGCCGCTCACTTTCACGTCGAACGCCTGGCTCTGCCGCGGGGGAATGGCGGGAATGTCTTGGGTGTAGCTGGCGACCGGTTGGCCGGCCGCGTCGAGGAACTCGAGCGTGATCCGAAACGGTCGGGACGACCCGGCTTTGAGGTTGGCGGCCACCACCGAGGCCACGGCCCCCGCACTGTCGGGGAGGAAGCTGGGAACCGTGATCTCGACCGCGAGCCCCGGGTCGGCCCGCGCCACGTAGGCCTTGGCCGAGTCCCGAGCGCCGCGAAAGTCCCAGCCCGCGGCCATGAACCTGAGGGACGGCCGGCCGAGCGGGTCCAGCGCCAGCAGCCGCTGTGCGGTCGGGAGCAGGGAGGCCGAGTCGCGCAGCTGATAGTAGGCCGCCGCCAGGGAGAAGAGGGCATCGCGCCGATACGGATTCTTGGCCAAGCCGAGCGCCAGGGCGCGGGCGCCGGGTCGGTACATGCCCTGCCCCACGAGGCGCATGCCGGGGCCGAGCAGGGCCTCGGCGTCCAGGTCTTTCGCGTGGGCCGCGAGGGAGTCGAAGACGGCAGCGGCCTGGGCGGCATGACCGCTCTGGGCGTAGAGGATGGCCAGCGACGTCGCGGCGTCCACGTCACCGGGGTAGACGGCCAGATAATCGTTCAGTGACTGGATGGCCGGTGCGAACGTTGTTGTGAGCGCGGTGGAGTCCGCCGCCAGCTGCTGGAGCGCGGCAGCCAGGGTCGCACGTTGGCGTGCCGTCGCCTGGGCGCGGGCCGTAGAATCCCGCGTGAAGAGCTGCTGGTCCGCGGGCGCCAGATGGGCGCTGCGTGCCTTGCGCGATTGGGAGGATGCCACGAGTCGCGCCAACACCGTCGAGTCGCCGGTGATGCCGCGTTGGATTGAATCGAGACTCGCGCGCACGCGGCCCGCCCGCTGTGCCGCCGGGTGTCCTTGCACCTTCCGCACCGCCAGGTGCCAGGCGTTCCCGAGCGCCTCCCGCTTGTCCTGCGCGAAGTTGGGGTCGTCTCCGGCGGTCCGCGCGGCGAGCGCGTAATAGGCGGAGGCCGAGTCGTCGTTTCCACGGCTCGCGTAGAGAGCGGCGACGGTGGTGAAGGTCTTGGGATTCCGCGGCTCGAGCCGGGCTGCTACGCGCAGCAGAGCCAGCCCGGAATCCTGCTTCCCGTCCTGCCAGGCGCTAAGCCCGGCGTTGAGCAGCTTGCCCCAGAGCTCGTTGCGGTATGTAGCGATGTCGTCGCCGCACTTCGGGGCGAGCGCGGCCGCGCGGGTCAGCGCGCTATCGGCGCCCGGGGTGTCGCCCGTCTCGATGTAGTAGCGGCCCAGGTAATACCACGCGCCCGCGTTCGCTCCCTGGTTGTCCTGCGCGATCGCTTCAGTGAGGAGCTTCCGTGCCTGGCCGAGCTGCTGCTCGCGCAGCTCCGGCTTCTCCACCGCTCCCCGGAGCGCCTGCATCCCGTCTTTGACCTTGGAAGGCGGGGGCGGGAGCTCGCACGGGGGCTGTGGCGGTACCCAGCTACCCTGTGCCCTGAGCGGAACGGCCGAAAGGCCGCCACCGAGGCCGAGGAGGGCGATACGCGCGACGGCACGCATAAGGGGCGGCGCTAGAAATGGCGGGGGAACGAGCCGATGTCAACCGCGGAATCCGCCGGTGGCCCGGGGTGGGCCATCGTCTAGGGATGAGTACGCAAACGCGCGTTATCGTACTCATCCAGCTCGCTCGACCCAGCGTCTCTTCGCGGAGCAGGTGCTCGCCCCACGGCCACGCTGGACTTTATGGCAGGGGCCTAGACCTCCACGAGGGGACAGCATTGAAGATGCCCTGGTTGAAGGTCAGCCGGGTCTGTCCGGTCCCGTCTGCGTTCATTATGTAGATCTCCTCGTGGCCATCGCGGGTGCTCTGGAACGCAATCTTCTTCCCGTCGGGCGACCAGACGGGGTCGTCGTCGGTGAAATCACCGGAGTTGAGCTGGGTGACCCCGGTCCCGTCCGCGTTCATGAGGAAGATATGGAGGTTGCCAGCATCGCGGGTGCTCGAGAACACGATCCGCTTGCCGTCGGGCGACCAGCCCGCGTGGTCGCCCTCGCCTTCGTTGGTGGTGAGCCGCGTGACGCCCGTCCCGTCCGCGTTCATGACGTAGAGCTCGTTGTCGCCATCTAGAGTCCTCACGAGCAAGATTTGCTTGCCGTCGGGTGACCAGGAGGCCGGGGAATTGTCGCCTGCGTTGCTGGTGAGCTTGGTAGTCGCTCCAGTCCCGTCCGCGTTCATGACGAAGACGTCGAAGTTGCCATCGCGGTTACTGGTGAACGCAATCTGCCTGCCGTCCGGCGACCAGACAGGATTG
>QHUC01000004.1 GCA_003221045.1 Gemmatimonadota bacterium
TCTACGGCACCCACGCCATCCCGGTCACCCCGGGGAACGTGCTCGGCGTGCTATCGCTCGTGTTCTGGTCGCTGATTCTGGTCGTGACGATCAAGTACCACATCGTCATCATCCGGGCGGACAATAAGGGCGAAGGCGGCGTGCTCGCGCTCATGGCGCTGGTCAACGGCAGCCGGCTCGCCCGCGGGCTGTCGCCGCGCCGCCTGATGATCGTCCTGGGCATCTTCGGATCGGCTCTCCTCTACGCCGACGGCGCCCTCACACCGGCGATCTCGGTGCTCTCCGCCGTGGAAGGGCTCGAGATCGCAACGCCGGCGCTGGCCTCGTGGGTGATCCCCGTGACGCTCGTGATCCTGATCGGCTTGTTCCTGTTGCAAAGCCGCGGGAGTGCCCGCATCGGGGCCATGTTCGGTCCGGTGATGCTCGTCTGGTTCGCCGCGATCGGCGTGCTTGGACTGAGCGAGATCCTCCGCCAGCCGTCGGTGCTGGTTGCCGTCTCGCCGTACTACGGTGTCCGCTTCTTTGGCGAGAACGTAGGACGGGGCTTTGTGGTGCTCGGCGCCGTCTTCCTTGTCGTCACGGGTGGCGAGGCGCTGTACGCGGACCTCGGCCACTTCGGCCATCGCGCGATCCAGTTGTCATGGTTCAGTACCGCCTTGCCGTGCCTCTTGCTGAATTATTTCGGACAGGGTGCACTCTTGTTGCGGGATCCCGGGGCGGCCGAGAACCCTTTCTATCATCTCGCGCCGGGCTGGGCGCTGTACCCCCTGATCGCGCTTGCCACCCTGGCGACCATCATCGCTTCGCAGGCCGTGATCTCGGGGGCCTTCTCGCTGACCCGCCAGGCGGTGCAGCTCGGCTACAGCCCGCGGCTCCGGATCGAGCACACCTCGTCCCGCGAGATCGGCCAGATCTACGTTCCCCTGGTCAACTGGGGGCTCATGCTGCTCACCTGCGTGCTGGTGCTCGGGTTCCACCTGGCCAACACCGAGCAGCCCACGTCCAGCAATATCGCCGGCGCGTACGGCGTGGCCCTCTCGACCCTGATGCTCATCACGACACTGATGTTTTACGTGATGAGCCGCGAGGTGTGGCGCTGGAGCTTCGTGCGGGCCGCGAGCGTGGCCGGCCTGTTCTTGTGGGTGGACGTGCTGTTCTTCGCCGCGAACATGCTGAAGATTCGTTACGGTGGCTGGGTCCCCTTGGTGATCGCGGGGGCCATCTTCCTGCTCATGAGGTGCACAACCTCGCGCACAACAAGGTGCTCCACGAGCGGATCGTGTTCCTGACCATGGTGACGGAGGACGTGCCTCACGTCCCGGCGGCGGAGCGCGTGGCGGTGAAGCCGCTGGGAAAGGGGTTCTACAGCGTGATCGCCCGCTACGGGTTCATGGACGACCCGAACATCGAGGATGTCCTGGCGGCGTGCCAGGTGAAGTCCCTCGACATTCCCATCGCGGGAACGACGTTTTTCCTCGGTCGCGAGACTCTCGTCGCCTCCGACCGGCCTGGCATGCCCCAGTGGCGGGAACAGCTGTTCGCGTTCATGTCGCGCAACGCCTTGCGGGCGACGGCGTTCTTCAAGATCCCGGCGGACCAGGTGTTCGAAGTAGGGGCGCAGGTGGAGCTCTGAGGGAGGTTGGTGGAGGTTATGGAGGATGGTGGAAGTTGGTGGAGGTTGTTACGTCAGCGGCCCAACCTCCACCGTCCTCCACCATCCTTCACCATCCTCCACTGTCCTATTCTACCTGTCCAAACTTCGCGATGTCCTCCGGTAAGGCTTCTTGCGTGGCGATCCTGTCCTTCCCTTGCACCATCGCACGGATTTGCTCGACCACATCCGGGTTCGCCAGCGTCGTGACGTCGCCCACGTCTCGCCGATTCGAGATCGCCGCGAGCACCCGACGCATGATCTTTCCCGAGCGCGTCTTGGGCATGTCCGGCACGATGTACACGTGCTTGGGTCGCGCAATCTTGCCGATCACTTCTTCGTTGGCCTTGATGACGCGGTCGATCACATCCTGGCTCGGCGGCACGCCCGGCTTGACCGCGATGTACACCTCGGGGACGCGTCCCTTCACCTCATCCTGAACGGGGACGACGGCGGCTTCGGCGACCTCGGGCACCGTGAGGCAGGCGGACTCGATCTCCTTCGTGCCGAGGCGGTGCCCGGCGACGTTAATCACGTCGTCGACCCGGCCCAGGATGCGGTAATAGCCGTCCGCCGCCTGCACGGCGCCATCGCCGCACATGAACGGCCAGTCGCGCCAATCCTTGCTTTTGGGATTCCTGTTGTACTTGGCGAAATAGGTCTTCACGTAGCGGTCGCGGTCGCCCCAGATCGTCTGCATGATGCCCGGCCACGGATTGCGGATGCAGATGTTGCCCGCCTTGCCTGAGCCCTTGGGGACTTCCGCGCCGGTCTCGTCGTAAATGACGGGATGAATCCCGGGCGCCGCTGGCCCGCAGCTGCCCGGCTTCATCGGATCAATCGCCGGCATGGTCGTGGCGAGGAAGCCGCCGGTTTCGGTCATCCACCAGGTGTCGGTGATGACGGCTTCCCGCTTGCCGACCTCGTCGTAATACCAGCGCCACGCCTCCGGCTCGATCGGCTCGCCGACCGTGGTCATCGACTTGAAGTGGTACTTGTACTTGCGCGGCTCCTCCGGCCCGAGCTTCCGCAACATCCGGACCGCCGTGGGAGCGGTGTGGAAGATGTTCACGCCCAGCCGCTCGGCAATGCGCCAGGGCCGCCCCGCGTCGGGGAACGTCGGCACGCCTTCGTAGAGCACGCCCGTCGCCGCGTTCGCGAGCGGGCCATACACGATGTAGGAGTGTCCGGTGATCCAACCGATGTCCGCCATGCACCAGTAGACGTCCTCGGGATGAATGTCGAGCACCCACTTGGACGTGGCGGTGACGTAGGCCAGATACCCCGCGATGCCGTGCTGCGCGCCCTTGGGCTTACCCGTCGTGCCGCTCGAATACATCAGGAACAGCGGCGCCTCGGACGGCAGGGCGACCGGCTCGATCTTCCTGCCCTTGTATTCCTTGAGCAGGTCGTTCACGAAGAAGTCGCGACCCGGAACCATGGGCGTCTTGGCGGAATACTTGCCGGGATAGCGCTGCCACACCAAGACCTTCTCCACGTCCTGCCCCAGCTCTTTCGCCGTCCGCACCGCGATGTCCGCATTGACTTTGTGATCGACGAGCGTGCCGTTCCGCCAATAGCCGTCCACCGTGATCAGCACGCGGCTGCCCGAATCCTGTATCCGCGAGCCACACGCCTGCCCGCTGAACCCGCCAAAGACTTGCGAGTGGATGATTCCGAGCCGCGCGCACGCCAGCATGGTGATCGGCAGCTCCGGAACCATCGGCATGTGGAAGGTGACGCGGTCTCCCGCCTTGAGCCCCAAGCCGCGGAGCAGGGCGGCCACTTCGTTCACGCGATCGTACAACTCCTGATAGGTGATTGACGCATCCGCCTCCTTTTCGGGCTCGGGCACGAAGATGAATGCGGCTTTGTTCTTATACTTGTCGAGATTGCGGTCTACGCAGTTGTAACACGCGTTGATCTTGCCACCCGCGAACCACTTCCAGAACGGCGCGTCGCTGGTGTCGAGGACAGTGCGGTATGGCTCGAACCAGGTCAGCATGTCGGCATATTCCTTGAAGCAATCGGGAAAATGGTCGAGGCCAAACTTTTCAAAGATGTGCCCATCTCGCATGTTGGCCTGTGCTTTGAATTTCTGGGACGGCTGATAGTACTCCTCTTCCTTCCAGTGGACGGCGATCTGGGCTTCGCTGACCTCGGTCAGCTCCTGCTGCTTACTTGTCTTCGTCTTCGCCATGGTATTGCCTCCTACGGCCGACCCGCGGAAACGGGCGCGCCCACTGTTCGAATGATGGAGAGGCTAAGGTATGTCCCGCCCCTGGATCGAGGTCAAGGCGGCCCTTGCAAACTGCGCCCCGGGCGTTCGGTCTGCGGCAGCGTCGGCGGTGTAGGACCCCACCGGGCTTTGACAACCGGTTGGCCCCCCGCAGGTTAGCCGTATGGCACCGGAGTCGCATACCCCCCACATGGCAAACTTCAGGAGCCGACTGTGGAGGAGATGATGACAATGTCCACGCGTCCGAGCGAGAGGATCTTAGCCGCTCCAGAGGAGCTGGGGCTCGATTCCCGTACGGCGTTCCGCCGCGCGGCGACCGAGCTGCTGGAGCAGCTGCCGGAGGGTGCCGGACGCCTGGTGATCGACCTGTCCGGGACGCGCCAGATCGACAGCGCTGGGCTGGGTGCGTTGATGCTGATTCAGCGGAAGGCGGCCGAGCGCCGGCTGACGGTGTGCCTGCGCGGAGCCAACGAAGAGCTGCGCTTCCTGCTGGTGTTGACCAAGCTCGACGACCTCTTCGAGCTGGAGACCGGCGCCAGCTGAACCGCCGGTAGCCGTCGTGGGGGACCGCCATATATTGGCCCACCAATGGCGTCCTCCCCCTCCGGCTCGCGGCGCAAGGTGCTGTTCGTCGAGGACGAATCCACCCTGCGGCGCACCTACAAGCGTTTTTTCGCCGGGCGGTACGATGTGGCCTTCGCCGCGAGTGGGAGCGAGGCCCGCCGGCAACTCGATCTTTTCTCCCCCGAAGTCCTCGTCCTCGATCTCCGGCTGCCCGACACCGACGGCATCACGCTGCTGCAGGAGATCCGCCAGTCCCAGCCGTCGCTGCCGGTGATCGTCACCACGTCGTACGTCAGCATGGAGCCGCTCATCAACGTGCTCGACCTCGGGCACTCGGGGTACCTCGTCAAGCCGTTCGATCTGGAAGATCTCGCCGCACGCATCGATGCTCTGGGCTGAGGGCCTGCGGCACGCCTTCAACGAGGGGCGGGTCGTCGCGCTCGACGACGTGTCGTTCAACCTCGCGGCGGGTCAGACGCTCGCCATCTTCGGGCCGAACGGCGCCGGCAAGACGACGCTGCTCAAGGTGCTCGCCGGCCTGATTCGACCACAGGCGGGGTCGGCCCGGGTCGCCGGCGGGCGGCGCGCGATCGGATGGATCGGGCATCAGTCCCAGCTGTACGGTCACTTGAGCGTGCGCGAGAACCTGCTCTTCTGGGCCTCGCTCTACGGCGTGCCGCGCGCCGAGCGCGGTGCGCGTGCGACGGATGTGCTCGCTCGCCTCGGGATGACCGATCGGGCGGAGCAGCCGGTTTGGTCCCTCTCCCGTGGCCTGGTGCAACGCGCGGCGATCGCGAAAGCCCTGATCCACGAACCGCGGGTGCTCCTCCTCGACGAGCCGTTCACGGGCCTGGACCTCGGCGCGGCCGCGGAGCTGCGGGCGCTGCTCGCCGCGCTCCGCGGCGCGGGTCGCGCGCTGGTGCTGGCGACGCATAACGTCGATGAAGGCGCGGAGCTCGCGACGGATGTGGCGTTCCAGCTCCGGGGGCGGTTCGTCCAATATGCGCCGCGCGCCGGGCGCGGGTCCGCGGAGATCGCCGAGGCCTACCGTCGCGCGGTGGCGGGAACGAATGGGTGAGCTGCTGCGCCAGACGTGGACGATCGCGCGCAAGGACTTGTTACTCGAATTCCGCTCGCGCACCGCGATCGTCTCGGCGGTCGTGTTTACTGCCCTCGTGCTCACCGTGTTCAACTTCGGGCGCGATCCCACCGCGGTGTCCGCCCTCGATCTGGCGCCGAGCATCCTGTGGGTGACGTTCACGTTCGCGGCGATGCTCGGGCTCAACCGCGCGTTTCAGCTCGAGCTCGAGAACCAGGCGCTCGAAGGGTTGCTCATCTCGCCGCTCGACCGCCGCAGTCTCTATTGGGGGAAGCTGCTGGCCAATCTGGCGTTCGTGGCCGTGGTCGAAGCAGTCGGGTTGCCGTTGTTTGTGCTGTTTTTCAACGTTCCGGTGGGACGCGTGCTGCTCCCGCTCCTCGCGGTGATGGCGCTCGCGACTCTGGGATTCGTCGCGGTGGGGACGCTGTTCAGTGCGATGGTGGTCCGGACGCGATTCGCGGAGCTTATGCTCCCGGTGTTGCTGCTGCCGTTCCTGCTGCTCCCGCTGACGTACGCCGTTCAGGCGACCGCACGCCTCCTCGCCGATCGTCCCTTGAGCGAGGTGGCAGGCTGGCTTAGGTTGCTCGCCGCGTATGACATCGTGTTTTTCGCGGTGGCCTCCTGGCTCTTTCCGTACACGGTGGACGAATGACGATGGCGCAGAAGGGTCGTTGGCTCGTGGTCACGGGGCTGGTCCTGCTCGGCGGCGTGTATGTGCGGGCGCTGGCGTTCACGCCGGTGGAACGGTTCCAGGGTCCCGCGCAGAAGATCTTCTACGTGCACGTCCCGGCCGCCGTCACGACGGAGCTGGCGGTGATTCTGCTCGGGCTCGCCGGTGTCTTCTATCTGTTCCTCAAGGATCCGCGGCTCGATCGCTTCGCGGAATCGTCGGCCGAAGTTGGCACGGTGTTCGCGAGCATCGTCCTCACCACGGGTCCGATCTGGGGGAAGCCGATTTGGGGCACGTGGTGGACCTGGGACGCCAGGCTCACGAGCACGCTGTTCCTCTTTTTCCTTCTCGTCGGCTATCAGGTGCTGCGCGGGGCGGTCCCCGATGGGAGCCTGCGAGCGCGCTACTCCGCGGTGTTGGGAATCTGCGCGGTCGTGCTGGTCGGGTTCATCCATCTGAGCGTATATCTCTTTCCCACGCTCCACCCGCAGCCGATTGTGCTGAAGCCGAGCAAGCCCTCCCTTCCGGGCGAGATGCTGCTGACGTTGCTCCTGTCCTTCGGGGTGTTTCTGCTCCTGTACGTGGGCTTCGTGATGCAGCGATACGCCATCGCGACGCGACGGGCGGAGTCATTCCATGGGTGACCAAGTCCCGCACAACGCCGGCTATCTGATCGCGGCCTACATCCTGGTGCCGACGATACTGATCGTGTACGCCCTGTCGCTGTACCGTCGCGGCCAAAGGCCCTAGGCGTCGCGTTTCTCGGCGAACAGCTCCGCGCGCGCTTCCGACAGGCGCGCCAGGCCGTCGGGCACCTGGGTCGCCCACAGGTGCAGCGCTTCGTCGGCGGCGCGCACGTCACCCGCCAGAAAGAGCGCCTGGGCGTTGAGCCGCAGCGCTTCCGCCCCGCCGCCCGCAGCGTAGGCGCGCGCGAAACGCGCCGCCGCCTCGGCGGGCCGTCCGCTGCGACGATACAGATCGCCGGCGGCGAGCGCGGCATCGGGGCGCTCCTCGAGCGCGAGCACCTGCTCGTACGCCGCCAACGCGTCCTGCTGGCGAAACGCCATCTGACACGCCTCGCCCAGGAGCATCCACGCGTCGGGATTCTCGGGAAAGCGCACGGACGCTTCCTGCGCCGCCGCGAGCGCGCCCCAGCGGTCTTCGATCGACCGCCGCAACCGCACGAGCGCCGGGTACGCCTCGGCGAAGGTGGGAGTGAGCATGCACCCGAGCCGGAGCCAAGCGCCGGCGCGCCTGGGCGCGTCGCGCTGACACGCGGCGGCCCGCCGCACGGTGAACCGCGTGAGCGCGGAGCGCAGAGAACGCAGCATGATAGATTGGAACAATCTATGTCACGCGCGTCGCAAACGCCCGGATCCGTGCGTCCGCTCCTCGGCCGGCGCATCGCCGTGACGCGCGCGCGCGAGCAGGCCGGCGAGCTGGTGCGAGAGCTCGAAGCGCTCGGCGCCGAGGTCGTGTCCGCTCCGACGATTCGGATCGAAGCGCTGAGCGATCTCGAGCCGTTGCGTCGCGCGCTGGCTCGTCTGGCGGAGTATCACTGGGTCGTGTTCACGAGCCAGAACGCCGTCCAGGTCGTGTTCGACCGGCTGGAGGATTGGGGTCTTTCGCCCTACGCTTTCGCGGGGCGACACATCGCGGCCATCGGCCCGGCAACCAGGGACACGCTGGCAGCCCATGGCGTGCGGGTGGACGTGCTGCCCGAGGGGTACGTCGCCGAGTCGCTGGTCGAGGCGCTCGCCGCGCACGGCGATTTGCGGAGGGCGCGCGTGCTCGTGCCGCGCGCCGAGACGGCCCGCGATGCGTTACCCGAGGGCCTGCGGGCCCGCGGAGCCGTGGTGGACGTGATTCCGGTCTACCGCACGGTCCCCGCGCTCCGGAACGGTGCCGCGCTCGCGGGCGAGATCCTGGCCGGCCGGATCGACGTCGTCACCTTCACAGCCTCCTCGACGGTGCGGTATTTCGTGGAATCGGTGGGTCGCGAAGCGGCCACCTCCGGGCGGTTCCGAGGAGCGGTGATCGGCCCGATCACTGCCGCCACCGCGCGGGAATACGGTATCCCCGTCACGATCGAAGCGGGCGAGTACACGACGGACGGACTCGTGGATGCGCTGGTACAGTACTTCGGGGCGGCGGGGTGAGCCGTGCGCTCAAGCTGGGCACGCGCGGCAGCGAGCTCGCGCTGTGGCAGGCCGAGTGGGTGAAAGCGGCGCTCGCCCGGAGCGGCGTCACCGCCGCATTGGAAATCATCAAGACGCAGGGCGACGCGGACGTCGACCGCCCGCTGCACCTGCTCGAGGGAAAAGGCTTCTTCACGAAGGAGATCGAGCAGGCCCTCTTGGATGGCCGCATCGACGTGGCGGTGCACTCCCTCAAGGACTTGCCGACCAGACTCCCGGAGGGGCTGGCGCTCGGGGCCGTGCCGGCGCGCGCCGATCCGGCGGAGGTACTGGTGACCCGAGCCACAGGGGTCGCTTCGCTCGCCGGTCTCGACTCGGGCGTGCGGATCGGGACGTCCAGCCTGCGGCGGACGGCGCAGATCCGCTACCTGCGGGCCGACCTGGACATCATCCCGCTGCGCGGCAACGTCCCGACGCGGGTGCGCAAGGTTCAGGAGGGACGGGACGGCCTCGAGGCGGCGCTCTTCGCCAAGGCGGGGCTCGAGCGGCTCGGACTCGCCGGGCGGGTCGGCGCACGGCTCGACCCGCTGGAAGTGATGCCTGCCCCGGGGCAGGGAGCCCTCGGGCTGGAGGTGCGCGTGGACGACCGCAAGGTCCGCGCGACGCTCGCGCCGCTCGAGGACGCGGCCAGCGCGCGAGCCGTGACCGCCGAGCGGAGCCTGCTGGCGGCGCTCGAGGGTGGCTGTCAGGCGCCGGTCGCGGCGTACTGCGGGAGCGGGAAGGGGGGAGCGGGGAGCAGGCTGTTCGGGCGCGTGACAGCGCAGGACGGGTCAGTGCAAATCACGGCGTCCGCGGACGTCGACTCGGCCGATCCGGCCGCGACCGGTCAGCGGGTGGCAGACTTGCTCCGCGCCCACGGCGCGTCGAGATTGCTCGGCCGATGAGCCAATACCCTACGCGCCGGATGCGCCGGCTGCGCCGCACTCCGGCCCTGCGCCGGCTGATGCAGGAAACGCATCTCGTTCCCTCGCAGCTCGTGTGGCCGCTGTTCGTGTGCCACGGCGAGGGCGTGCGGCAGGAAGTCGGGTCGTTGCCCGGCGTCTACCAGACGTCCGTGGACGAGCTCATCAAGGACGCCGAGCGAGCGCAGCGCCTCGGGCTCGGCGGGATCATTCTGTTCGGGCTCCCCGCGGCCAAGGACGCCACTGGCTCGGAGGCGTACGACGAGCAGGGCATCGTGCAGCAGGCGTCACGGGCGGTGAAGCGGGCGATGCCGGAGCTCCTCGTGATCGGTGATGTCTGCCTGTGCGAGTACACCGACCATGGCCACTGCGGCGTGGTGCAGGACGGCGAGGTCGATAACGACGCATCCGTCTACCTCCTCGGCAAGGTGGCCGTGACCCAGGCGCGCGCCGGCATCGACATCGTGGCGCCGAGTGATATGATGGACGGGCGGGTCGCGGGCATCCGGAAGGCGCTCGACGCCGCGGGGCACTCCCGTGTGCCGATCATGTCGTACGCCGCGAAGATGGCGTCGGCGTTCTACGGGCCGTTCCGCGAGGCGGCGGGCTCGACACCGCAGTTCGGCGATCGCCAGTCGTATCAGATGCAGGGCACCAACGGCGACGAGGCGATGAAGGAAATTCAGCTCGACGTGGCCGAGGGCGCGGACATCGTTCTCGTGAAGCCCGCGCTGCCGTGTCTCGATCTCATCCGCCGGGCCAAACGGCAATTCGGCTCTCCGCTCGCGGCATATCAGGTGAGCGGGGAGTATGCGATGATCAAGGCGGCCGCGGCGCGCGGCATGCTCGACGAAGCGCGCGCCATGTGGGAGACGCTGTACGCCATCCGCCGGGCGGGGGCGGACATCCTGCTGAGCTATTTCGCGCCAACGGTCGCGGAACAGCTCTAGCGGCGCGGCAGCAACACCGCCTTCCACAACGCGCCAGCCACCCCGGCCCCGATCAGCGGGCCGATCCAGTACACCGCGTGCGCGTCCCACTGGCCGGCGATCAGGGCTGGCCCGAAGGCCCGGGCGGGATTCATGACGGCCCCGGTGAGGCTGCCCCCCACCAGGATGTCGACGAAGATCGCGAGCCCGATCCCAAAGCCCCCGATCTTCGGAGCCTCGGAAGAAACCGCCGTCCCGAAGACGGCGCTGACTAGGAAGAAGGTGAGCACGGCTTCGATCCATACACCCTGCATGAAGGTCACTTCGCTCGCGAGCCGCGGCGTGCCCACGAGCGCGGTTGCCACGGCCACGTGCGGCAAGAGTGCCTTCACGAGGGCGGCGCCGGCAATGGCGCCCAGCAGCTGGGCCGCGATGTACTGCCACACCAGCCGCCCGTCGAACCGGTTCGCGATCCACAGGCCCATGGTGACGGCGGGATTTATGTGGCCGCCGGAGATGCTCATGGTCATCGACACGATGATCGCCATGCCGACGCCGTGCGCCAGCGCGACGCCGAGCGGACCGCTGCTGGCCACGACGCTGCCCACGCCGAGAAACACGAACAGCAGGGTGCCGACGAACTCGGCCGCGAGCGGCCGCAGCTGCTGAGGCATCACGAGACCCTCGAGGTTGGAAGCCGCGCCAATCTATCCGAATGCGGCCGGCTCCGGAACGGCGTTACGGTCGCCGCAACACGACCGCGGCGTTGATCCCGCCGAAACCAAACGAGTTCGTGAGGACCACGTCGGGGGACGCGGCACGTCCCTCGCCGCGCAGGCAATCGAGATCGCAGGCGGGGTCCGGCCGCTCGAGGTTGATGGTGGGGGGAAGCCAGCGTCGCTCCATGGCGAGCGCGCAGATCGCCGCTTCGATCGCGCCACTCGCACCGAGGGCGTGGCCGTAATAGCCCTTGGTGCCACTGACGCTGAGCCGGTAGGCGTGGTCGCCGAACACCTGTTTGATCGCGGTGGTTTCGGTCGAATCGTTGAGCGGGGTGGAGGACCCGTGAGCGTTGATGTACCCCACGTCCGAAGGCGCCACGTGCCCGTCCGCCAGAGCCAGTTGCATGGCGCGGGCGGCCTGCCGGCCGTCGGGGCGGGGAGCGGTCATGTGGTACGCGTCGTTGGTGAACCCATAGCCCGCCAGCTCGGCGTAGATCTTCGCGCCACGCGCGACCGCCCGGGCCCGCTCCTCGAGCACCAGCACCGCCGCGCCTTCCCCCATCACGAACCCATCGCGATCCTCGTCGAACGGCCGCGAGGCGTGCGCCGGGTCGTCGTTGCGCGTGCTCATGGCGCGGATCACGCTGAACGCGGCGTAGGTCATCGGGGCCAGCGGGGCTTCAGCCCCGCCCGCGAGCATGACGTCGGCACGGCCCGAGCGGATCGTGTGGAACGCTTCTCCGACGGCAATCGTGCCCGAGGCGCAGCTCATGGCGTTGGTGGAGTTCGGTCCGGTGAATCCGAACTCGATGGCGATGTTGCAGCTCGCAGCGCCGGGGAACACCGCCAGGGCGAGCGCGGGGTCGAGCCCGCGCGGCCCTTCCGCCCGGAAGCCCTCGACCTGCGACTCGGCGAACGCCACGCCCCCGAGCGCCGAGCCCATCATGGCGCCGACCTGATCACGGTCTTCGCGTGCCGGGTCGAGCTCGGCGTCGGCGAGCGCGAACCGCGCGCTCGTCACGGCCAGCTGCGAGAACCGGTCCAGCCGCTTGGCCCGTTTCGCGTCGAGATGGTCCTGCGGGCGAAAGTCGGGGATTTCGGCGGCGATACGGCTGCGAAATGGGGTCGGGTCGAAACGCGTGATCTCGCGGACGGCTGATGCGCGTGCCGCGAGCCCCGCCCACAGACCATCGGCCGCCGTGCCGATCGGCGTCACGGCCCCGACGCCCGTGATCACCACACGCCGCATTCCGTTCTTCATCTTCGCGCTCCCCCCTCCCCCTCGATGACTCGCTTGATCCCGGCCAACGTTCGCTTCGCGATCCCGTGGATGAACACCGGCCCGATCACCAAACGCGCAGCGAGCGGACCGACGATCGGCCAACCGGGGCCGGCCCATTCGTGCTCAATCGTGACATCTACGCCGTGCGGTTGGGCGACGAGCCGCCAGCACACGTCCATCCCGCGCGTGATACCCCACACGTGCCGGTAGCGGATTTCGCGTGCCCCCGGGTCCACGGTCATCTGCGATACCCACCACGTCGGATAGCGTATCACGCCGAACGGCCGCCAGGCGGCCATCTCGACCGTACCGCCGCCGTCACGCCGCTTGAGGAAACGCACCCACCGATAGTGAGGCAGGATCTCCGGCCAACGCTCCACGTCGGCGGCGACCTTGAACACCGCATCAAGCGGCGCTCGAATCTGCACACGGTCGACGGTTCGCACAGTCTCAGACCGCGGTGGCGTCTGTAAACTTCACTGAACACTGTTCTCCGGTGACCACGATGCCACAATGCGGAAACCAGGCCGGCAATGCGCAACCGCACGGACTCCCGCCGCCCGCAGCATCGCACTGAACTCTTCCCTCGTATATCCTCGCCGCAGCGACACGACGGCATCATGCCGCGTCACCCGACCCATCGCGAGCCCGAAACACGCGGCCCACACGCCGGCCATGGCGACGCGGGAGCGACGGAGATCGGCGAGCACCACCGCCCGCCGGGCGACGCGATCGAACTCGACGACCCAACGTGCGGCCATCGCGCGTGGCACATGGTGCAGCACTTGGCTCGCCACGATCACGTCGACCGAGCGGGACGCGAGCGGCAGCGCGCCCCCATCCGCCAGGACCACTGCGAGTGGCAGGCCCCGCTCGGGCACCCGGGCGAGTCGCGCCGCGGTGCGGTTACGTTCGATCCCCACGAGGCGCAGCGTGATTCCGTACCTCCAGGCGGCGCGGGCAGCCGCCCGCGGGATGTCGCCGAGCCCGGTGCCCACGTCCAGGAGTGTCCACGTTTCCCGTTTCCCGTTTCCCGATTCCCGTCCGCGCCGTTCGAAGAAGGGCTCCAGCTCCCGCACCACCGCGCGGGTCCCTCCGAACAGCGCGTTCAGCCGGGCGATGTCGCGCAGCTCGCGGTTCACGGCGACCGGGTCGGCCGCGGGATCGTCCAGCAGCTCCGTGCCGATCATCGGTCGGCGAGACCGGTGTAGCCGCCACGGTAGTAGAGCAGCGGCGGGCGGTCCGAGACGCTGCCACCCGTGACCAGCCCGAAAAAAACGGTATGGTCCCCGCCCGGCGCCTCGGCCTGCTTTTCACATTCAATGCTCGCCACGGCGCCCTCGATGATGGGAAGGCCATGCTTCGAGTCCCGGTAGGGGACACCGTCGAAGCGATCCGGATGTTCCGCCGCGAAGCGTCGTGACAGCGCTTCCTGATCAGCGGCGAGCACGTTCAACACGAACCGCTGGGCCGCGCGGAGCGCCGGATGCATGTCGTTCGCCTGGTCGATCGACACGAGGACGAGCGGCGGGTGGAGCGAGACCGACGCCACGGAGCTCGCGGTCATGCCGATGGGGCGGCCGCCGGGGTCGCGCGTGGTCACGACGGTAACCCCGGTGGCGAAGCGGCCGAGCAGCTGGCGGAAGAGAGCGGGATCGACGCCGGGCATAACCTCACCAGAGGAGTTGGGCGAGGATGCTCGGAGCGAGCACTCGACGCGCGGGCACCGTATTACCGGTGGCGCTGACCACAAGATCCGCGAGGTCGGAACGCCGCGCCAGCCGACGTACGACGCGGTTGGTGAGCGCGGGCCAACCGACGCCCACGCCGATGAGCCGCTCGAGCAGCCATTTCCCGAGGAACGCGCGCCGTCGTGCCTGCGGGTACGACCGCAGGGCCGAGGCCGGGACCGGCTCACCGATCCCGCCTTCGAGCGCGGAGAGCAGGCAGTCCGCCGCGAGCTCGGCGCCGCGCAGCGCCGTGTGGATTCCCTGGCCCGTGAACGGGTCGAAAAAATCTGCGGCGTCGCCCACCAGCACGGCGCCGCCCCCGGGCGCGACCGCGGTCCGCGACCACTGGGCAAACGGACCGGTCGCACGCACGCCGCCGATCAGTCGCCGGGGGTCGAACCGTCCGGCGAGCCCGGGAAAGCGGTCGAGCTCCGTGAAGAAGTCGCGGCGGTAGTCCCGTCGCAGCGATCGGACCGGCACGACGAGAGCCACCGTCGTGATCCCGCCGCCCACCGGGCCGAGCCCCACGTACCCCCGCTCGCTCACGTGCAATTCGCCGACGCCGTCGACTCCGGCCACGTTCGCGACGTGCGCCGTGAAGGCCACGCGCTTGGGCGCTGAGGTGCGCACCAGGCCGAGTCGCCGGGCGACGACCGAGTGGAGCCCGTCGGCGCCGACGACCACGCGAGCGTTATACGTTGCCCGTTGCCCGTTGCCCGAGCGCGCCACGACACCCATGACGGCTCCACGATCCCAGACCAGATCTTCCACCGTCGCGCCCTGGCAGACCTCGGCGCCGGCGCGGGCAGCGGCCGTGACGAGAATCGTGTCGAAGGTCGCGCGCGGCAGCGCGAAGCTATAGGGTCGCGGAGCGTCGACGAACCGGCCGCACATCGCCGCCCCGTTCGGTGCAACCACCTTCATGCCATAGAGCTTGGCGTGCGCCGTCGTCTCGACCGCGACGAGGATGCCCTCGCCCAGGCGCTCGAGGATCGCCGTCGTGGCCGGGCTCAGGTATTCGGAGCACGGCTTATCACGCGGAAACCGGGCGCGGTCGAGGACCAACACTCGGGCACCCGCCCGAGCGAGTAACAGCGCGCTGGTCGCGCCGGCGGGGCCGGCCCCGACCACTACGGCATCCCAACCGTCCTTCATGCGAGCACCACGATGATCAGTGCGGTACGTGCGTCCCGATTGCGGCGACGGCCGCGCCTACGAGCGTGGCCGCGAAGTTCACCGCGTCGTTGTCGAGCCATCGCCGTCCCGTCGTGAGCCGTACCGGCTCGTGACACACGGTATTCCCGCGCTCGAATCGCGCGTCACACGCGGGGCACTCGTACTTGCCTTGGAGCGTCGCGCCGAGCAAGGAGTCGGCAAGCATCCCGGCGACGCCGGCCCCTGCCAGCGTGGCAAATCCCGGGGCATGGCCCCGGGGTGCCAACGCGTGCGCGAGCCAGGCGATTGTAGCGGCGCCGGCCGCGCCGCCGAGCGTCCCGAGCGCCGTGATACCCCCGGACGTGCCGCGGGTCACGCGTCGCCAGGAAGTCACGAGGCGGGGCGGGATGGGCGAAAAGGCTCCGCTCTCGGTGGCCCACGTGTCGGCGGTGGCGGCGGCGATGGCCCCCGCGGCTGCCGCCCACGATCCGAGGAACGCCGCCACCGCGGCGACCCCACCGTTCGCGAGCACTTGCCTCGCGGTGCGTCGCGGGGCCCGGCGTTCGGCCAGCTGCGTGAGTAGGCTCCCGGAAAGCAAAAAGGCCGCGAGCACCACCAGCCCCGGCCAACCGAACCCCCACGCGACTCCGATCCCCACGGCGCAGGCCGCCACCAGCCCGCCCGGGGTGAGCCACCTCACTCGTCGAACAGCTCGTTCAAAATGCGCCGCTTGAGCTCGGGGGGCGCGCCCTGGGCCCGGCAGCGCGCCTTCAGAAACTCAAGGAACAGTTTTTCGAAATCGAACTGCTCCCCGCAGGGAGGACATTCCTCGAGATGCAGCCGAATATCCCGCTCGACCTCGGGCGTGAGCTCGCGATCGAGATACTCGTAGAGGTGCTCTTTACATTCCCGACAATTCATTTCGAGCTCCCCTTGATGTATCCCATGCCCACGGCGTAATCGTACAACTTCTGTTGCAACAGCCGACGCGCCCGGAAGAGGCGTGACTTCACGGTCCCCACGGGCACGCCCAGCACCCGGGCGATCTCCTCGTACGACAGACCCTCCACGTCGCTCAACACCACAGTCTCGCGGAATTGTTCCGGGAGGGTGTCAATGGCGCGGAGGACCTCGTCGTCCACGATCCGATCGAAGAAGGTGCCCTGGGGATCGTCGTCCTGGACCTCCTGAAAGACCGAGAACGGCTCGATCGCGTCGATATCCACCGTCTCGGGGTGTCGCGTGCGCCGGCGGTATTCATTAATGAAAGCGTGCCGCAGGATCGTGAGGAGCCACCCCTTGGCATTGGTCCCGCGCTCGAACTGGTGCCAGGCTCGATAGGCCTTGAGCATGGTCTCCTGCACGAGGTCGTCGGCCTCGGCGGCGTTCCCGGTCAGCCGAAGCGCCACCCGGTACAGGCTGTCGAGGTGGACGAGCGCCTCGCGCTCGAAGCTGGCGCGCTTCTCGGCGTCGGCCGCCGAGCTCCCAGAGGGAGGAGCAGGGGGGGCCGGAGGGGCGGGCGGAACGGGCGGGATTGGAGGCGTCATAGCGTGCCGTAACCTCTCTCCAGTCGCCCGGGTTCCGCAATGGGGCCCGGACGTGCTAGGTTTCGCGCGCCGTGGTCCACAGTATCGTGCCCCTCGCCGTCCTCGAGGCGGTCAAGAACCTCGACACACCGGTCGAGGACGGGCTGTCGGAATTCGCCGAAGAGCTCCTGTCTAAGCGCCTCGGCCTCTCCCCGACCGTCGCCATGCAGCTCCGTGAGTACGAAGGGATGGTGCGGCGTAACGCGGCCGCCGACCCGTCGCACGTGGAGGCGCTCTTGCGGCTCGTGGGGCGCCGCCCCGACGCCGACCTGGTGTTCGCGGATGCCGGCCGCCGCGCCGCCCGACGCGCGGTGCGCGGGCTCTTCCCGGTCACGCGGCTCGCCGCCCGCGCGGTCCCGAGGGCGTTCGGATACGTCGCCGCGCGGCGCGCCGCGCGCGCCGTGTTCGCGGGAGAGTTGAAGCGCGAGAGCCGGATCCCGGTGGCGCGGGTGGGCGATCCGCTCGCCCTCAATGCCACGCCGGACGGCGCCGCGTGTGCGCTGTACGGCGCGGGGTTCACCGAGCTGCTGCGGCTCCTCATGGGGTTCGAGGGCGCCATGCTTCATGTCTCCTGCCGGGCGACGGGCGGCGCCGCATGCGAGTGGCGCGGCGCGCCTCCCGATCCCAGACATCGTTGATGCCGCTCCTCGACGGCTTCGATTTCCCCGCCTTGGCGGAGGCGCTCACCGCCCTTGGGGCCGACGGCTGGCTGCTCTACGACTTCCGCAAGGTGAATCCGATCGCCGCCCGCATCCTGGCTCGTGGCGCGAGCTGTACAGTTATCTGGAGACGATGGTGCGGGGCCGCACGCTCGCGCTCGAGATCTCTCCGCTCGACCAGGTGCCGTACCTCGATCGGGTGCCCTACGGCGTGGTCCAGCTGCTCGAGTCGTTCGGTGCGCGTCTCGTCACCTCGGCGCCACTCGTTTCCCGCTTCGCGGCGCACTGGTCGGGGGCCGAGCTCGCCGGGCACCGCCGTGCCGCCGGCGCGCTCGCGGCCATCGCACACGACACCTTCGCGTGGTTGGGAAGCGAAGTGGCGCGCAGTGTCGAGGTTCGCGAGACCGGCGTCAAGCAGCGGGTGCTCGACGCCATCGAGCGCGCCGGGCTCTGGACCAACGAGGGACCGATCGCCGCGTTCGGGCCTGCCACTGCGATGCCGCATTACGAGCCGCGTCCGGGAGCCGATAGGCGGCTCTCGGCGGGCGACGTGGTGCTGCTCGATCTGTGGGCGGGACCGGGCCGGGCCTCTGTCTTCGCCGACCAGACGTGGATGGGGTTCGCCGGACGCTCCCCCGACGGGGAGGTGCGCCGTGTATGGCAAACGGTGAAAGGGGCGCGAGACGCGGCCGTCCGCTTCCTGCGGGAGCACTGGAGCCGGAACGGGGCGATCACCGGGGCGCAGGTCGACGACGCGGCCCGCGCCGTGGTCCGCGACGCGGGGCTAGCCGAGTTTTTCGTGCACCGCACGGGACACTCGATCGACCGGGATCTTCACGGCTCCGGGCCCCATATCGACAACTTCGAGACGGAAGACGCCCGAGCGCTGGTGCCGGGCGTCGGGTTCTCCGTGGAGCCCGGGGTCTACCTCCCGGGGCGCTTTGGCATGCGGAGTGAGATCAACGTGTACATCGACACCTCTGGGCCCGAGGTGAATCCTCCAACGCCGCAGGACGAGCTGTTCCTGATCTAGCGGCCGTTTCGATTTACAAAACAGCGAGCACCAGCGCCGCCCAGACCGCTGCACCCACGGCGACGTGCGCGGCCTGGAGCGGCTGCGGGAGCCCGAGCAGCACCATCGACGCGGCGACGGCGACCTGTAAGGCGACAAGCGCAACCCCGCACCACGCGCCACGCGTTTTCGTGCGGATCGCCCACCATACGACGTATCCAGCCAGGGTGTACGCCAACAGGCGGTGCGTCCACTGCACATGCTGGAGATAATTCCCCGCGGGCACGAGCTGACCGTTACAGAGCGGGAATCCGAGGCACGCGGTGGCGGCGCCCAGATTCGCTGTGAGCGCGCCGAACAGCACGGTGACGAACCCCAGTACGAGCGCCACTAACCCCGGGCGCAAGCCCGGGGTCGCTCGGGATCCCGGTATCCCCGGGCTTGCGCCCGGGGTCAGTCGCGTCCCTTTCGCGATAACGATCAGCGTCGCGAGCAGGAGCATCGCGGTGCCGAGGTGGAGAATGACCGTCCAAGGCGGCAGGCGGAGCTTCACCGTCACCGCGCCGAGGACGACCTGCGCCACGAGCAGGGCGAGTGCGACGTAAGGCGCGATGCCGGGAAGGTACCGGTCCCCGCTCCCCGCTCTCCGTCTCAGCCACGACGCGTACCCGGCGAGTCCGGCTACCAGCACGCTGACGGCGGCCGCCACCAGTCGATGGGCGTACTCGATCATCGTCGGGAGGTCGAGCGGCGGGAGCAGCTTGCCGTTGCAGAGTGGCCAATGCTCGCCGCAGCCGAGGCCCGATCCGGTGATCCGGACGATGCCGCCGAGGATGATGAGCAGATAGGTGAACGTGGCCGCGGTCCACGCGAGCCGGGTGAATCGCGTCATGGGGGCCGAAATGTATATTCCGGCCGCGCATGTCCGCCTCCCCGTCGCCTGCCCCCCCTCCCGCCCCCTCGCCGGCTCCCGACCGCTGGGGCGACCGGCTGCCTCGCCAGCTCGGGT
>QHUC01000208.1 GCA_003221045.1 Gemmatimonadota bacterium
CTCACCGTCGACCACTATCTCGAGTGGGAACAGGTGAACGATCCGCAGCTGTCGCCGGACGGCGCGCAGGTGATCTACACGCGCCGCTGGGTGAATAAGATCGAAGACAAGTGGGAGTCGGCGCTGTGGATCATGGACGCCGATGGGTCGCATAATCGCTTCCTCGTGAAGGGCTCCGACGCGCGCTGGTCCCCGGACGGGAGCCGCATTCTCTACCTGGCGGACGGCGAGCCGAAGGGCACGCAAATCTTCGTGCGCTGGATGGATGCGGAGGGCGCATCATCGCAGGTGACCCGCGTGACCGAGACGCCGACCGATCCGCGCTGGGCGCCGAACGGTAAGGCGATCTCCTTTGCCATGCTCGTGCCGGATTCGACGCTCTGGACGATCTCGATGCCGAAGCCGCCCGAAGGCGCGAAGTGGACGCCCGCGCCCCGGGTGGTGGATGATCTGCATTATCGCCAGGACCGTGTGGGCTACATGACGCAGGGCTTCACGCATCTCTTCCTCGTGCCGGCGGACGGCGGCACCGCACGGCAGCTCACCAGCGGGCACTGGAACGTGGGGGCCCGGTTCGACGGCCTGTGGTTCGGGGCGGGCTACGATTGGACCCCGGACGGGCGCACGATCGTGTTCGACGGCCTGCGCGACTCGACCTGGGATCGTCAGTACCACGTGTCGCGCCTCTACGCGCTGGACGTCGCGAGTGGCGCGATTCGGACCCTCGTTGCCCGGCCGGGCAATTGGGCGAACCCTGCCGTGTCGCCGGATGGGCGGAGCGTCGCATTCACCGGCTACGATTCGACCGGGCACACGCATGGAACGTCCGATCTCTACGTGATGGGGATCGACGGCGGGGGGATGCGCGACGTCTCCAAAGCCTTCGACCGCGATCCCGAGGAACTGCGCTGGGCGCCGGACGGCAAGGGCGTCTACTTCCAGGCTGGCGATCGCGGCTCGATCAACGTGCACTACGCCGACCTTGCCGGCGGCGTGCGCGACGTCACCACGGGCGCGCAGGTCGTGTCCCTGGCGTCCCTGTCGCGCACCCTCGTGGCGGTGGGGGTGCGGAGCGATCCACAGCATCCGGGGGACGTGGTCCGCATCGACCTGAGAAAGACGCAAGCCCCGACGCGTCTCACGGAGGTGAACGACGACGTGGTGGGGAACAAGCGGCTCGCGTCGGTCGACGAGATCTCGTACGGGTCGAGCGGCGGGGCGCGCGTGCAGGGCTGGATCGTCAAGCCCCCCACGTTCGAGGCGGCCAAGAAGTATCCGCTCATTCTCGAGATTCACGGCGGGCCGTTCGCGATGTACAACGTGGGCTTCAGCTACATGTTCCAGAACTTCGCGGCCAACGGCTATGTGGTGCTCTACGTGAACCCGCGGGGCAGCACCGGATACGGCGACGCGTTCTCGAACGCGATCGATCACGACTATCCCGGACCGGACTACGACGACCTCATGGCGGGCGTGGATGCCGTGATCGGCAAGGGGTTCGTGGATACGACCCGGATGTACGTGTCGGGCTGCTCAGGAGGCGGTGTGCTCTCGAGCTGGGTGATCGGGCACACGAATCGGTTCGCCGCCGCCGCCGTGCGCTGCCCGGTGATCGACTGGATCAGCATGGCCGGGCAGACGGACATCCCGCTCTTCACGTTCAGCTTTTTTCATCAGGCGTTCTGGGACAAGCCCGACGAGTGGCTGGCGCACTCATCGCTCATGTACGCCGGGCACGTGACCACGCCCACGCTGCTCATGACGGGCGAGCTGGACCGGCGCACGCCCATCCCGCAGACCGAAGAGTTCTTCGCGGCGCTCAAGATCCGCAACGTGCCGACCATGATGCTCCGCTTCAACAATGAGTACCACGGCACGGGCTCGAAGCCGTCGAACTTCATGCGGACCCAGCTCTACATGATGAGCTGGTTCCAGAAGTACCACCGCGCGGGGAATGAGCCGGCGACCGGCGCCGGCAACCGTTAGCGCGGAGCCTTCCGCAGCCGGGCGAGCCACCCGCCTTCCTTCGTCGCCTCGTCGCGTGTGTGCTGGACCCACGCGGCGAGGATCGCCTCGCGGTCCAGGTACCCGATGACCTGGGTGGGATCGTCGGCCTTGGCGACGGGCAGCACTTCCGCCTCGTGCTCGAGCATCTTCCGCATGGCGGTCTCGAGCAGCTCGTCGGGGTACGCGACCACCGGACCCTCTCCGACCCCGGCCGCGGCCCTGGTGATTGGCGGCTCCATCACATCCTCCACCCGCAGCACGTGGAGCGGGTTGACGCCGTACTCGCGGGTCAGATGGCGTCCGCGGCGAGCCAGCTTCTCCGTCAGGATGGAGCGCCGCATGAAGAGGACCGTGATGGCCGCGGACGTCACGCAGGCGATGAGCAGCGCGGGGAGGACGGCCAGGTCGCCCGTGAGCTCGACGGCGAACACCATCGCGGTGATCGGGATCTGCATCGTTCCCCCCATGAGCGCCGCCATCCCGAGCATCGCCCACAGGCCCACGTCGGACGCCTGAAACAGATTGGCGCCGAGCGCGCCGAGCGCGCTCCCCATCAAGAGGAGGGGCGCGACCAGACCGCCCGAGGTGCCGGAGCCGAGGCCGATCGCCCAGATCAGCGCCTTCACGACGAACAGCACCAGCAGGATTGTGCCCACGAGCCGGCCGTCCAGGATGTCGTGGATCACGTCGTAACCGACCCCGAGCGCGCGAGGTGCGAGCAGTCCGCCCAGCCCGACGAACACGCCCCCGATCGCGGGCCACCACATCCAGTGGATCGGGAGCCGCGCGAACAGGTCTTCGGAGCCATACAGGAGGGCGGTGATCGCGGTCGAGGCGAGGCCGGCGGCGAGGCCCAGGCCGAGGGACATGAGGGGCGTCCAGGCGGACGCCGAGTGTGGGATGACCGGGAACAACGGACCGGCACCGAACAGGGGGACGCGGAGCACGCCCGCCACCGCGGCCGCCGAGGCGACCGGGATGAAGCTCCGCGGCTTCCACTCGAAGAGCAGCAGCTCGAGCGCCAGGAGAACGGCGGCGACCGGCGTGGCGAAGATGGCCGTCATCCCCCCGGCGGCGCCGGCCACGAGCAGGGTCTTGCGCTCGACCGGCGACAGACGAAAGGCCTGGCCGAACAGGGATCCAAACGCGCCGCCGGTGACGATGATCGGTCCCTCGGCGCCGTAGGGACCCCCGGTGCCGATCGCGAGCGCCGAGGACAACGGCTTGAGGATCGCGACCTTGGGATCCATCCGGCTCCGCCCGATGAGAATCGCCTCGAGGGCTTCCGGGATACCGTGGCCGCGGATCTTCTCGGAGCCGTACCGCGCCATCAAACCGACGATCAGGCCGCCCACGACGGGAATGAGCGACCGCCACGGGCCCAGCGGGCTCGCGGCTGGCGAGACGAGCGTGGTGGCCAAACGATGGAAGTAGGCCAGGTTCGTAAAGAGGCCGATGAGCCGGATGAGCGCCCACGCGACGCCTGCGCTGATCACGCCGATCAGGGCGGCCATGGCGCTCAGGGTGACGAGTCGCGAATCCGCGGTGAAATCGCCGAGTCGGTCTTCAGGGGGGACGTTTCGACTCATAACGTGTCGGAATGTAATCGTGACCCGGCGGTGGTGGACGTTGTCTTCGGACGAGGGCCGTCGCATGCCGAAACGCGACCGCGTGCAGGTATCGGTGTAGGATCGGTGGCACGTCCGCTGCGCGTTACCGAGGTGCGCGCGCCGCACTCTTCACGGCATACGCGCGCCACCGACGAACAAAAAAGGAGACGCCCTATGCCGTGCATGCTTGGCCGCGCCCGCCCCGCCATCCTGGGACCGGCCGCCGTCGTTGTGACCTTCCTTGCAGCCGCCTGCAATAACATGACCAGCGGTCCCAGTTCGGCCCTCACGAGCCAGTTCTCTCGGGACGCCACGCTCCCCGACGTCCAGAATCAGCTTGTGACGGGACCCACACGGGTCGAAGTGAGCGTCATTCCGGGAACATTGACGGCCCGGCGCTTGGAGCTCGAAGCGCCGGACCAGCTCACCAAGCCGGAGCGCGTCCGCGGCCGGGTCACCGCAATCACATCGGGAACCGATACCGCGACGCTCACGCTCGACCTGGGGGGCCTGCAGATCGCGCTGAACGGATCTACCCGGCTGCACCCCGATGACGCAGACAATGGGCAGCAGGCCGCCATGCCCGCGACGAGCGACGACGGCGGGAACGGCATGACGCTCGCCGACTTCGTGGCGCGGATCCAGGCAGAGCTCGCCGCGGGGAGGAACCCGGCCGTGCGGGCCACGCGCCCGGCGCCAGCGCCGCCGCAGGCACCGGACGACGGGAAGTTCCTCGCGGCCACGCTGCAGCTCGACGAAGCCAATAACCATCCGCGCATCGAGCTCAACATCGCCGCCGCGAATCTCACCACCAACGCTACGCCGCCCCCCGACGCGGTTCTCAAGGTGCTCGGCGTCAGCCTCGAGCTGCGCGTGAGCGACGGCACGACCAAGCTGCGCGCCGAGAGCCAGGAGGCCATGGGCGCCATCGAGTTCCACGGTGTCGTCAAGTCCGTCGATCAGACCGCCAACACCGTGACGCTCATGGACGGGACGATCATTCGTATCGTGGCCGGAACCGCGTTCGAGGCTCGCGAGGGAGACGAGGACGACCACGTCACCTCCCTGGCCGACGTGCAGGCCGCGCTCACGGCCGGGAAGACGGTCGAGACCGAGGGTCGGGGAGTGGTCGATACCAACAGTCCGCTCACGATCGACGCCATCCGCATCGAGTTCGAAGTGGAAGGCGAGCCCATGCCGCCGGCGGTGAGGATGGTGGAGTTCGAGGATACCGTGGCGAGCGTGGACGTGGCGGGATCGACGTTCACACTCGGGAAGGGCGCCGTCGTTACGGTGACCGCTCAGACGAGGATTGGCTCGGAGGGGATCCAAACGCTCCAGGATGTCTCCGACACACTCGCCGCGCATAAGCGCGTCCGTGCTGCGGGCATCGGTACGCTGACCTCCGCCGGCCCACCACCGGCGATATCGGCTCTGTTCGTCGAATTCCGGTCGGCGTCGTC